>NZ_JAACYW010000379.1 GCF_015356825.1 Catenulispora rubra
GCAGCCGACCGACCGCCAGCAGCCGCCCCGCCACCGCCAGCCGGCCCACGTCGTCGGTGTCCGGATGCGCCAGCACCACCAGCCGCCCGAGCCCGGCCGCCGGCCCCGGAGCCAGCCCCACCCCGGCGGCCCACTCGTCCAGTTGCTGCTGCACCGTCGCGGCCAGCGCCGGGTCGTCGCGCACCGCCGGCGGGCAGTACAGCGCCTCGGTCACCCGGCCCGGGCGCCCGGCCTGCGACAGCCGTGCCGCCGCCATGCCCAGTCCGGCGGCCGGCACCGGAGCGATCCTCGCCATCGTCCCCGTCACCCCTTCAGCTCCGCGGCGTCGCGACGTCGACGTTCTCCAGGATCCCGATGGCGTCCGGCACCAGCACCGCCACCGAGTAGTACGCCGTGACCAGGTACCGGATGATCGCCATGTCGGTGATCCCCATGAACCGCACGTTCAGCCCCGGCTCGTACTCGTCGGGGATGCCGGTCTGCCGCAGCCCCACCACGCCCTGCTGGGCCTCGCCCAGGCGCATCGCCACGATCGAGGACGTGTGCCCGTTCTCCACGCCGATCTTGCCGCAGGGGAAGATCGGCACGCCGCGCCAGGCCGGCACCGCGTGTCCGTCGACCATCACCGGGTCCGGATACAGGCCCCGCTTGGTGCACTCGCGGCCGAACGCCGCGATCGCCTTGGGGTGCGCCAGGAACATGTGGGTGCTGCGGCGCATCGACAGCAGGTCGTCCATGTCGTCCGGCGTCGGCGGCCCGGACCAGGTGCTGATCCGCTGGTCGTACTCGGCGTTGTGCAGCAGCCCGAACTCCCGGTTGTTCAGCAGCTCCCACTCCTGCCGCTCCCGGATCTCCTCGATCGTCAGCCGCAGCTGCTCCTTCACCTGGTCCATCGGGTCGTTGTAGAGGTCGGCGACCCGGGAGTGGACCCGCAGTATCGTCTGCGTCAACGACAGCTGGTACTCCCGCGGGGACAGCTCGTAGTCCACGTAGGTGCCGGCGAGTTCGACCTCGCCCTCGTGCCCCGCGGTGATCTCCACGACGGCCTCGCCCTTGGAGTTCACCGCCCGTCCGGTGCGCGCCACGAACTCCTCGATGTGCTCGCGCAGGTAGGCGTTGCCGTCCCGGAGCCGGCGGAAGTCGGCCAGCTGCATCGCCATCAGCGTGCCGCCGGTCGTGGCCTTCACCGTGGCGCTCCACAGCGGATCCTCCTGCAGCAGCACCTCGTCCCCGAGGTGCGCGCCGTCGGTGAGGACACCCAGCAGCGTCGGCTCCCCGTAGGCGCCGATGGTGCTGCGCTCCACCCGGCCGTGCGCCAGGATGAACACCTCGTCCACCGGATGCCCGGCCTCGGCGATGACGTCGCCGGCGTGGAAGTCCCGCGGCGTGAACAACCCGGCCAGCTCTGTTAGGAGGCCGTCGTCGGCGAAGCCGCGCATCACCGGGATCTCCCGCAGCGTCTCCGGGACGACGCGGATGTCGTCGGCGCCGCTCTGCACGAACGCCACCCGCCCGCGCCCCACCGACAGGCTCAGCCGCCGGTTCACCCGGTACGTGCCGCCGGACACCTCCTCCCACGGCAGCCGCCGCAGCAGCCAGCGGGAGGTGATGCCGCGCATCTGCGGCTGCGACTTGGTCGTGGTGGCCAGATTGCGGGCCGCGGCGGTACTGAGGGACAGCGGGGAATCCGCTGGGGTGGGGGCGTCGTCGGCTTGTTCCTCAGCGGTGCGGTCCGGGGTGATCGTCATCGCCGGGTCCTCCTTGTCCTCGCGCATGCCGGTGCCGTAAGGGCTCCCTTCTGAAGTAAGGCGAACCAAAGCCGGCGCACCAGGCCGCGACGCCGTGGCGGATGGCGCGCGGGGATGGCGCGGATCTGCCCGAACGGATGGGTTTCGACGAAAATCCCGAGACGCTGACGCGCGCGCTACGGCGCTCTTGCGGTTTTGCCGACGTTCAGCCACGGCAGGGCGCGCAGGCGGCAGCGCGGAAGTCCCGCCGGCGCGCGCCGACGGGCGGGGGTGAAACAGCGGTCTGCGACGGTCGCGGATCCGGGTTCTGCTTCCCGTTAACCCGTTACCGGCTATTCATGCGCGGCTCATCCGGCGGCCGGGGCGGCTGCGCCTGGGGCGGCGCCGGGGCCGGGGGCGCTCTGGCCGGCGGCGATCTCCTCGGCGCGCAGCAGCATCTTCTTCAGCAGCGCGCTGACCTGCTCGCGTTCGTCGGCGTCGAGGGCGTTGACGATGTCGGTCTCGACGACGGCCTGCAGTTCCATCCCGGCCATCCACTTCGCATGACCGGCCGGCGTCAGCTCGACGTCGACCCGGCGCCGGTCGGCGGTGCCGCGGATGCGGCGCACCAGCCCGGCCTGCTCCAGCACGTCCAGCCGGCCGGTCATGCCGGCGGGGGACAGGAGCAGCTCGGAGGCCAGCTCCCCGACCGTGGCGCGGCGGTCGTCGCGGGCGGCCAGGCGGTGCAGCGTCTGGTACTCGAAGTCCTGCAGGCCGACCTCGTCGTGCATGCGGCGCTTGCTGGTGGCGACGTGCTTGGTGAGGTTCTGGATGCGGGTGATGACCGCCTCGACCGTCTCGTCGTAGGGGGCCTTTCCGCGCCAGCGGGCCAGGTGACGGTCGACGGAGTCCTCCATCACGCCAGTATGGGACGCCCGGCGGTGGTTAGCCAGCGGAAGGTTCGGCGGAGAGTATTTCGTTGACGAATGATTCGGTGGCGAAATACTGTGGCGGCATGATCCGCAGACTCCTGCTCGGCCGCACCGCCGCCGCCCTGGCCACCTCCCTCATCCCCACCACCCTCACCCTGGCCGTCGTGCACGCTGGCAGCGCCGCCGGCGCACTCGGCCTGATCCTGGCCTCCGAATTCGTCCCGATGCTGCTCCTGCTGCCCGCCGCCGGCGTGTTCGCCGACCGCTTCCCGGCCCGCCGCGTCATCCTCGCCGCCGACCTCACCCGCGCCGCCGCACAAGCCGGCATCGGCGCCACACTGCTGGCCGGGGGAGTGGACGTGCCGGTACTGGCCGCACTGGCCGCCGTCACCGGCGCGGCCGTCGCCTTCGGGACACCGGCGGTACGGACGCTGGTGTCGGCGACGTTCAGCGGAGCACAGCGGCAGCGACTCAACGCACGGATGTCGGTGTGGCAGGGACTGGCTCAGTTCGCAGGACCCGGCGTCGCGGGGACGCTGATGCTCGGGATCGGAGCCGGATGGTCCTCGCTGCTGACCGCGGCACTGTTCATCGGATCCGCGCTGACACTCGGCGGGCTTGGTGTGCCAGGACGGCGTGGTCGCGACGTCACCGTCCCGGCGTCTGCCGCTGACTCCGTCTCGGACCTCACCGACGAAAACCCCCGGCGCGCGCCGTTCCTACAGGACCTGCGCGCCGGCTGGACCGAGACCCGCCGCCACCCCTGGTTCATCGCCAACGTCCTGGGCCACGGCATCTGGAACATGACCGCCGGCGTCCTGCTCACCCTCGGACCGGTCATCGCCATTCACCACCTCGGCGGCGGCACCGCCTGGGTCATCACCCTGCAATCCGGCACCGCAGGCATGCTCGCCGGCGTCTGGACCGCAGGACGGCTGCGCCTGAAGCGTCCCCTCATCGGCGTCGCCCTCGGCGCGTCGGCGTATGCGCTGCCCCTCGCTGCGCTCGCCGCCACCGCACCCCTGCCGCTGCTGCTCGCCGCCTACACCGCCGGCATGTTCGGCCTGGGCATCCTGGACCCGCTGTGGGAGACCACCATCCAGCAGCGCATCCCGCCGCAGGCCCTGGGCCGCGTCGGCTCCTTCGACAGCCTCATCTCCTTCGCCGCCCGCCCCCTCGGCCTGGCCCTGGCCGCCCCGATCGCCGCCGCCGTCGGCATGACGCTGCCCCTGGCCACCGCCGCGGTCCTGGTCGGCGGCGCCAACCTCGCGGTGCTGCTGATCCCCGCCGTCCGCGCACACCCCGAACCGGCCGCCGCCCCGCAGCCGCTCGTCACGGCAGTCACGGCAGGAGCCTGAGGTGATCGACCACGGCTGGCTCGCCACCCCGCCGACCTGTCAGAGCCCCGATGCAGAATCAGCGCAGCCACCCGCCAACCCACCACAGCCGCACGCGCAGCCGGAGCCCACGATGCCGATCACCAACACCGCCATAGCCGACTACGAGTTCCTCGCCGAACTCTACGAAGACGACTACTTCCCGAACCACGTCGTCGACAAAGGCAAAGCCGTCCTGGTCCGGCTGTGCGAACGCCTGGAAGCCGACCGCCCCGCCGACCTGGACGCCCTCTACGCACTGACCCAGGCCGCGACCGAGGAGTTCAACGCCCTGGAGACCGAATTCGAGGCCGCCGGCAGCGAGATCGAGACCGTCGCCCGCGAGGAGATCTGCGGGGACGTCTACAACATCGCCGCCGCCTACGGCTTCGCCGACGCCGACCACGAGAAGCTGACGCACACACGGAACTGGTAGCACCCGCGAATGGGCAGCCCCGTCCGCCGAACGCCCCACAAGACGGCGCTCCCGTGCCGCCGGGCGACGATCACCGGCGTATCGTCAGCGTCATGACTCGAGGCTCGATCGGCCTGGACGGCGCGCTCCAGGACTACGTCGTGAACCACAGCACCGCGCTCGACGCCGTCCAGCACGCGCTGGTCGCCCGGACCACCGAGCTCGGCTCGCCGTCCGGGATGCAGATCGGCGCCGAGGAGGCGCAGCTGCTCACCCTGCTGGTGCGGCTCACCAACGCCCGCCACGCCGTGGAGGTGGGGACGTTCACCGGCTTCTCCGCCATCGCCATCGCACGCGGACTCGCCCCCGGCGGCAAGCTGCTGTGCTGCGACGTCAGCGAAGAATGGACGAGCATCGGACGCGCCGCCTGGAAGGAAGCCGGCGTCGAAGACAAGATCGAGCTGCGCCTGGCCCCGGCCGCCGAAACCCTCAAAACCCTGCCGAACGAGGAGTACATCGACTTCGCCTTCATCGACGCCGACAAACCCTCGTACTGGACGTACTACAGCGAACTCCTGCCACGCCTGCGCAGCGGGGGAGTAATCGCCGTGGACAACGTCCTGTGGAGCGGCCGCGTCATCGACGCCGACCCCGCCGAGGAGTCCACACGCCTGATGAAGGACTTCAACGACAAGGTGATCCACGACGAGCGCGTCGACGTCGTCATGTTGCCGGTCGGCGACGGCGTTTCCCTGATTTACAAGCGGTAGGCGCGAAACCGGTGCATCAGGACGCGTAATCAGCATTACACGACAGGGCTTTGCGGTGGTTCGTGACGCCGTGAGAGCCGTTCTGGGCGAGACGCTGTGATCGACGACGATTCTGGCGCGCGCCAGAACGGCTCTGACAGAAGCCGACCGAACCTCGGCGACCAGCCGAGTCACTCGCCGGCCGCGTGACGGATGCCGATTTCCACTGACGATGATCCATTGCTCAGATCGGCGATCCACGCACAGATGATCTAGAGCAGGTTCCCGGAGTTCTCCAGGAAGCAACGTGCGTCAAAACGTGCCCGAAACAGCCTCCAAGCACCCCTCTCAACCCCCTCCTGCGATTGCCCGATAATGTACATTATGTAAAGTTGGCCACCGCCCCACGGGTCCCCCGCAAGGACCGCCGCATTGAGCCCCCATCAGACAATCGCAGCACCCTCACACACCACCGAAATCCCCGCGCCCCGGTGACTTCCAGACCGCCGCGGCGCCGTTGTCCCCGCGGTCTGATTCGATAGATCAGTGGCCGCCCCCAAACCGTTCACCCCGATCTCCGTCGCCGAAGCCGTCCGCCGCTACCGCGACGCCCTGCACCTGCGCGTGGCCACCGGGGCGCTGTCCCCGGCCACCCGCGACGCCTATGCCAGGGACCTCACCGAGGCCGCCACGCTGCTGGGCCTGGACAAGACGCTGGACGACGTCGAAGCCGAAGACATCGAATACGCCCTGGTCCGCATCGCCAACGCCCCCGACCGGCGCTACACCCGCGGCCGCAAGGCCGGGCCCGGCGGCGAACCGGCGCCCGGGCGCGGCCTGCAGGCCCGGGCCCGCTGGACCGCCGCCGTGCGCGGCCTGTTCGCCTGGGCCGCCGAGCAGGGCTACATCCGCGCCGACCCCATGCCCAACGTCTCCCGCGTCCGCGTCCCCACCCGCGCCGTCGGCGCGCGCCTGGGCCTGACCGTGGAGCAGGCGCAGGCGCTGCAGGAGACGCCGCAGCTGGCGGCCTCCACGAAGGAGCTGCGCGCCGATCAGCGGCTGACGTTCCGCGACGAGGTGATCCTGCGGCTGCTCACCGAGACCGGGCCGCGGGTGGCCGAGCTGTGCGCGGCGAACATGACCGACGTCCGCCAGCACGAGCTGACCGGCATGCCGGTGCTGCGGATCCGCAGCGGCAAAGGCGGCCGCAGCCGCGACGTGCCGATGTCCGAGACGCTGGTGGCGCTGCTCGGCGAGTACCAGCAGCACGAACGCCCCACTCCCCCGGCCTCCGACCCCGAAGCCGACCGCGCCGATGCGGCGCGCGCCCTGGTGGTGACGATCCGTGGCCGCCGGATGACCGCACGCGACGTGCAGCGGATGGTGGAGCGCCGGGTGAAGCAGATGCCCGCAGACCTGCGGCGCGCGGTGACACCGCACGGCCTGCGGCACACCGCCGCCACAGTGCTGCTGCGGCAGGCCGGCGCCGACGTGGGCACCGTCGCGGACATCCTGGGACACTCCGACGTCGGCACGACCTCGGTGTATCTGGACCCGTCGGCAACGGCCGCAGCGGAGGCGTTGCAACGCTCCCCGCTGGCTCAGTGAGCCTGGTGATCGGGGCGAGCGGGGCGTGTTGTTGGCGGCGCGGCTACTGACTCGGCTGCCGGACCCGCTACCGGATCGCCGCCCCGGATATGGTCCGCGCGATCACCAGCCGCTGGATCTCGCTCGTCCCCTCGAAGATCGTGTAAATCGCCGAGTCACGGTGCATCCGCTCCACCGGGTACTCCCGCGTGAACCCGTTGCCGCCGAGGATCTGGATCGCCTCGGCAGTGACCTGCTTGCAGGTCTCGGACGCGAACAGCTTCGACATCGACCCCTCGGCCGACTCGAACGTCTTGCCGTTGCGAGCCATCCAGGCCGCACGCCACACCAGCAGCCGCGAAGCATCCACGGACGTCTTCATGTCGGCGAGCTTGAACGCGACGGCCTGGTTCTCCACGATCGGCTTGCCGAACTGCACGCGCGTCTTGGCGTACTCCAGGGAGTACTCGTAAGCGGCGCGGGCAATGCCCACAGCCATCGCGCCGACGGCAGGCCGGGAGGCCTCGAAAGTGGCCATGGAAGCGTTGCCACGGCTGGACTTCCCTTCGCGGGCGCGCGCCAGCCGGGCATCCAGCTTCTCCTTCCCGCCGAGCAGGCACGAGCCGGGAATGCGGACGTCGTCCAAGACGACTTCGGCGGTGTGCGAGGCGCGGATGCCGTGCTTCTTGAACTTCTGACCCTGAGCCATGCCGGGGGTGTTCGGCGGAATGATGAACGAGGCGTGGCCGCGCGTGCCCAGGTTCGCATCGACGGTGGCGACGACGACGTGGACGTTGGCGATCCCGCCGTTGGTGGCCCAGGTCTTGGTGCCGTTCAGCACCCACTCGTCCTTGGCCTCGTCGTACACGGCGCGGGTGCGCATGGCGCCGACGTCGGAACCGGCATCAGGCTCGGAGGAGCAGAACGCGCCGAGCTTGACGTCATCCGGGGTGCCGAACATCTGCGGCACCCACTCGCCGACCTGGTCCGGGGTGCCGTTGGACACCACCGACACCGCGGCAAGTCCGGTGCCGGACAGCGCCAGGCCGATGCCGGCGTCGCCCCAGAACATCTCCTCCATCGCGATCGGGATGCCGAGACCGGACTCGTCGAACCACTGGTTGGCGTAGAAGTCGAGCGAGTACAGCCCGGCCTTGGCCGCCTCCTGCAGGATCGGCCAGGGCGTCTCCTCCCGCTCGTCCCATTCGGCGGCGGCGGGCCGGATGACGTCGGCGGCGAATCCGTGGATCCAGTCCCGCAGCTCGATCTGGTCCTCGGTCAAATCCAGGGAGAACCCGGTCATCGTCTCGTTCACTGTCCTTCGGGTCTGGGGTCGCTACCGGCTGGGGGGTCGCTACCGATGGGTAACCTCGGTCGCCGCTAGTGTGTTACCGGCGGTAACTTCTGTCAAGATGGCGATCACACAAGGAAGGGACCCGATGGCGACCGACGCAGCTGAAGCACGGGCCTCCCGCCGAGGCCCCCGCCGCACCAGGGAGTACCTCCTGGACGCGGCTGAGCGCGTGGTACTGCGTGAGGGCCCGTCGGCGTCGATGAATGCGATCGCGGCCGAGGCCGGCATCTCCAAGCCGATCCTGTACCGGCACTTCGGCGACAAGGCCGGGCTGTACGTCGCCCTGGCCGACCGGCACATCGAAACCCTGCTGGCGCTGCTGCGCGAAGCCCTGACCCGGCCGGCGACCCGGCGCGAACGCACCGAGGCCGCGATCGACGCCTGGCTGCGCCTGGTCGAGGGCAACCCGGCGCTCTACCGGTTCCTGGTGCACCGCGGCCAGGCCGAGGAACCCGAGGTCCGCGACCGCGTCGCGATCTTCCAACGCCGGCTCGGAGACGCCCTGGCCATAGGCATCGCCGCGGAACTGGGGCTGCCGGAGGACCAGTGGCCGCGCGCACAGGCCTGGGCCCACGGCATCGTCGGCATGGTGCAGGCCGCCAGCGACTGGTGGCTCGACGAGCAACCGTTCGGTCGCGAAGACCTCACACGGCACCTGGCCGACCTCATCGACGGCGCCTACGCACACGCTTAGGCACCCGCCTTCGCGGGACGCGGGCCATACGTAGGTCAGGCGTAGATCCCCGCCTGGACACTTACCTGCCCGCGCTCCAGGCACTCCGCGCCGAAACCGGCTTCGCCCCTGATGACAGCGCGAAAATATGCCGCAGACGACCGCGGCGGAGGCGGCGCGCGCCCTCATCAGGGGAATAATTTCCTTCAGAAAGTCTTCAGAGAACTCAACCCCGCGTCGGCCTGACGCGTCCCATGGGCGTGAACGTTTCGGGTCCTGATCCTCAAAACCTCCTGCGCGGCACCGGCATTCGGCTCGACCGCGGAATATCGCGACGGCTGATGTTGAGCGCCGGCGGAATCATGTTGCTGAGTGCCTGCTCTTCGAACAGTGACAAGTCGGCTACAGCCGGTGCGACCTCCTCCGGCACCCCCGACCCGCGCTCGAAACCGACCGGCGGCGCGCCGTTCCCCGGCCAGAGCCCCAGCGGCGACCCCTCCAGCGCCCAGGGCGACTCGCACACCAACACCTCCGCGCCGCCGGACAACACCCCGCCGGCCGGCGCCACCGGGCAGGACCCGCCCCCTCCGGCCGGCACCCCGCAGTTCTACGTGCACGAGGGTGACAAGGCGATAGCCCTGACCATCGACGACGGCCCCAGCTCGAAGTACACGCCGCAGGTGTTGGCGTTGCTGGCGCAGTACAAGATCGCGGCGACGTTCTGCATGATCGGCGAGAGTGCCGACAAGCACGCCTCGCTGGTGGCCGAGGTCAGCGCCGCAGGTCATCTGGTGGCGAACCACACCTGGACCCACCCGAACCTGTCGAAGATGACCACCGCGCAGGTCACCTCTGAGATCGAGCGCACCAACGACGCCATCACCCGCGGCGGCGCCAAGCAGCCGGTGCTGTTCCGCGCCCCCGGCGGCAACTGGTCCCCGACGGTGTTCCAGGTCTGTACGCAGCTGGGCCTGCGGCCCCTGGACTGGTCCGTGGACCCGCGCGACTGGTCCCGCCCCGGCGCCGACCACATCGTGCAGAACGTGCTCGGCCACACCAAGACCGGCTCGATCATCCTGGAACACGACGGCGGCGGCGACCGCTCCCAGACAGTCGCCGCGCTGCAACAGTTCCTGCCGAAGCTGCTTGAGGCCGGCTACCACTTCGTCCAGCCGTAGCACGGGCTGGCGTAGCCGGGCGGTGGCTGAGATCGTGGGTGCCGGTGCTTGGTTGGCGGGGAGGGTTCTGGGG
>NZ_JAACYW010000038.1 GCF_015356825.1 Catenulispora rubra
GTGCGGGGTTGGCGGGCGGGGTTGAGCCAGCGGCGCAGGTCGGTGGCGAGGTTTTTGGCGATGCCGGTGATTTGGGCGATGGCGGTGCGGCGGGCGTGTTTGAGGACTTTGATGAAGCTGATCCGGTCGGGGTCGGTGCGGTTGTGGTCGGCGAGGTCGACGGCGAGCCGGTTCAGGGCGACGTGCAGGGCCAGGTGGGCGTAGATCTCTGCGTAGACCAGCGCCGGGGTGCCTGAGCGCAGGATGTAGCCGTGTCCGGCCTGGATGGTTTTGATCTCCCGGAAGGCCTGCTCGGTTTGCCAGCGTTGGGCGTATAGTGCCGCGAGTTCGGCGGCTGGGGCCTGGTCGGGGTTCAGCAGGTTGGTCAGCAGCCGGATCGGGGCGCCGTCGATGCCGTCGACGCGGTAGTCGATGACCCGTACCGTGACCTGGTGTTCGGGCCGGTTGGACTTGTGCCGGCCTTTGGTTTTGACCACCGCCAGCGCGGTGCCGTCGGGCAGGGGTGTCAGGTCCCTGTTCCCGATCCGCCGGTCGGCGCGCATCACCACGGCCGCGCCGGTGGCCTGCAGAAGCTGGAACAGCCTCACCGAGGGGAAACCGGCGTCGAACAACACGATCGAATGCTCATCCACACTGTCGATCAGCTGCTCGGCCAGTTCCCGCTCCGGGGTGGCGTAGGCCCCGATCGCCGCCGCCCGCAGCCCGTGGCTGCCGGCCTCGGCCAGCGTCACCACCTTGGCCTGCGGGTAGGCCGTGTCCCGGGTCGAACGCACCCCGCCGACCGGCCCGCCGAACACCTGGCGGTTGTCTACCGACTCGGGCAGGTCCACCACGAACCCGTCCACCGCCAAAACAAGCCGACCCCGCCAGCGTGCCCCGGGCGTGTCGGCCAACGCCACCGGATCAGCGGCCACCAGGTGAAACACCTCGGCCATCGCCGCCGCACCCAGCCTCACACGAGCCCCGGTCAGCGACGACTTGTCCACCGTGGCCCCGGCCAACTCCGGCACCGCATCGGTCAGATTGCCCAACACATCCTCATACGAATCCTGCGACCACAACGCCAACCCCAGCGTGAAATACACCATGAACTCCGGCGTCAACGGCGACAACGGCCGCCTACTGCGCCGCACCCGCCCCTCCACCGCGGCAGCCACCAACTCCGGCGGAAACCACCGCGTCAACACACCCAGATTCACCAACGACGTCAACCCGGTCCACGGATGCCTCAAACCACTCACACACACACCAACACCACCCAGAACACATACATGCCCACCACAACCAACGGCATTGGGGTGAGGCCTGATGAGGTGAGGCTCACAGGCGTGCTGATCATCACATCTGCCTAAATGGGAGTGGCTTTATCGGTCGGGAGGATCATCACAGTCCGTGGCTTAGACTCGACGTGTGATCCACCCTTCCGGCTTCCGCCCCGGCGATGGCAGACTCACCCACGAACTCGACCCCCAGGACACCGGCCCGCAGGACGCCTGCGGAGTCTTCGGTGTCTGGGCCCCCGGCGAAGAGGTCGCGAAGCTCGCGTACTTCGGCCTGTACGCACTGCAGCACCGCGGCCAGGAATCCGCCGGCATCGCCGTGTCCAACGGCAAGCAGATCCTGGTCTACAAGGACATGGGCCTGGTCTCCCAGGTCTTCGACGAGGCCACTCTGCAGTCCCTGCAGGGGTACCTGGCCATCGGCCACGCGCGCTACTCCACCACCGGCTCCTCGGTGTGGGAGAACGCACAGCCGACCTTCCGCGCCACCACGCACGGCGCCGTGGCGCTGGGCCACAACGGCAACCTGACCAACACCGGAGAGCTGGCCCGCCTCGCGGCCGAGCGCCGGACCAGGACCGGCGTCACCGACAAGCACGCCATGACCTCGGACACCGGGCTCATGACCGAGCTGATGGCGTCCTACTCGGACCGCTCCCTGGAGGACGCGGCCGTGGAGGTGCTGCCGCAGCTGCGCGGGGCCTTCTCCCTGGTGTTCATGGACGAGACCACGCTGTACGCCGCGCGCGACCCGCAGGGTGTGCGGCCGCTGATGCTCGGCCGCCTGGACCGCGGCTGGGTGGTGGCCTCCGAGCAGGCCGCGCTGGACACCGTCGGCGCGAGCTTCATCCGGGAGATCGAGCCCGGCGAGCTGATCGCGGTCGACGAGAACGGCCTGCGCTCCCGGCACTTCGCCGAGCCCCGGCCCAAGGGCTGCGTCTTCGAGTACGTCTACCTGGCCCGCCCGGACGCCACGATCGCCGGCCGCAACGTGCACGCCGCGCGCGTCGAGATGGGCCGCACCCTGGCCCGCGAGGCGCCGGTCGAGGCCGATCTGGTGATCGCCACGCCGGAGTCCGGCACCCCGGCCGCGATCGGCTTCGCCGAGGAGTCCGGCATCCCCTTCGGCCAGGGCTTCGTGAAGAACGCCTACGTCGGCCGCACCTTCATCCAGCCCAGCCAGACCCTGCGCCAGCTCGGCGTGCGGCTCAAGCTCAACGCGCTGCGCGAGGTCATCGAGGGCAAGCGCCTGGTGGTGGTGGACGACTCGATCGTGCGCGGCAACACCCAGCGCGCGGTGCTCAAGATGCTGCGCGAGGCCGGCGCCACCGAGGTCCACCTGCGGATCTCCTCCCCGCCGGTGAAGTGGCCGTGCTTCTACGGCATCGACTTCGCCACCCGCGCCGAGCTGATCGCCAACGGGCTGAGCACCGACGAGATCGCCAAGGCGATAGGCGCCGACTCGCTGGCCTACATCACCCTCGACGGCATGACCGAGGCCACGCACCAGAGCGCCGACCGGCTGTGCCGGGCCTGCTTCGACGGCGTGTACCCGATCGAGCTGCCCGAGGAGGAGTTGCTGGGCAAGCACCTCCTGGAGATCGCGGTCGACCCGCTGGCCCGCACCGACGCCCTGTCGCGGCCGTAACCCGGCGCGCGGCTGACGCCGACACCAAAGGAATTTCACCCATGTCTGGAGCCGACGGAACCACCGGCGCGTCCGGAGCCACCTACGCCGCGGCCGGCGTCGACATCGAGGCCGGCGACCGCGCGGTCGAGCTGATGAAGGAGTGGGTCGCCAAGACCCGCCGGCCGGAGGTCCTCGGCGGCATCGGCGGCTTCGCGGGCCTGTTCGATGCCTCCGCGCTGAAGGCGTACGACCGGCCGCTGCTGGCCACCTCCACCGACGGCGTGGGCACCAAGGTGGCGATCGCGCAACGGATGGACAAGCACGACTCCATCGGCCGCGACCTGGTCGGCATGGTCGTGGACGACCTGGTGGTCTGCGGTGCCGAGCCGCTGTTCATGACCGACTACATCGCCACCGGCAAGGTCGTGCCCGAGGTGGTCGCCGGGATCGTCAAGGGCATCGCCGAGGGCTGCGTGCTGGCCGGCTGCGCGCTGGTCGGCGGCGAGACCGCGGAGCACCCGGGCCTGCTCGAGCCCGGTGAGTACGACGTGGCCGGGGCCGGCACCGGGGTCGTCGAGGCGGACAAGGTGCTCGGCGCCGAGCGGGTCCGCGAGGGCGACGTGCTGGTCGCGATGGCCTCCTCCGGCGCGCACTCCAACGGGTACTCGCTGCTGCGGCACGTGTTCTTCGAGGTCGCGGGCTGGGAGCTGGACCGCGAGGTGCCGGAGTTCGGCCGCACGCTCGGCGAGGAGCTGCTGGAGCCGACCCGGATCTACTCGCTGGACTGCCTGGCGCTGATCGCCGCGGCCGAGGTGCACGCGTTCTCGCACATCACCGGCGGCGGCGTGGCGGCGAACATCGCCCGGATCATCCCGGCGGGCCTGGAGGCCCGGCTGGACCGCGGCACCTGGACCCCGCCGGCGGTGTTCGGCACGGTCGGGCGGCTCGGCGGGGTGGCGACGCTGGAGCTGGAGAAGACGCTGAACATGGGCGTCGGGATGGTCGCGGTGCTGCCGCCGGCCGCGGTCGACCCGGCGCTGGCGCTGCTGGCCGGGCGCGGGCTGCCGAGCTGGGTGTGCGGCGAGGTGGTGGCCTCCGAGGGCGCGACGACCGTCGGCGGCGCGAAGGGCGGCGACGGCGCTGCGTCCCTGCACGGCGACTACGCCGCGTAGTAGGTCGCGTAGTAGGCGGCGTAGGAAGTAGTACTTCCAGGTTTTCGGGAAACCCAAAAAGGCGCCTCGGCGGTCGGACCGCTGGGGCGCTACCTGCGTCCCGCGAGATCCGCACGCGTCACGCGCGCGAATCCGTTTCGGGCGTGACGAAGGCCCGTCCCAGTGGGACGGGCCTACTCAACCGGCGCTCGGCGGCCCGGTCCAGCCTCAACTGCGGCGGTGGTGACTGCGGTGCGAACCGCCGTCATCCGCGCTGTCGTAGTCGTCATCGCCGTCATCATCGGCGTACTTCGCGTACAACTCGTCGTCGTCCGCGTCGTCGTCCTGCTGCGACGGTGCCTCGGCGGTATGCCCGTTGGACGTGTGTACCCCGTCCCGCTGCAGCTCACGCTGGAGCTGCGTCAGATCGGTCCCCACGTCGCGATACTTCAGGTCTCGGGCGACCCGCGTCTGCTTGGCCTTGGCCCGGCCGCGCCCCATTGGCTCGACCCCCTCAACGATCGGGGCTGGTCTGCCCCTGCTCCGGTCATACGGTCAGTCGTGAGAATTCACGGTACCTGTTTCCCCAACCGATCGGTACGAGCCATACGGCTGATCGGCACGAACAGGCATAGCCGACCGCGTTACTCGGGTGTCACAGGCACGACCCCACGATAGCGCTTATACCCGCATCGATGCCACGCGCCACCGGGGGTATCTGACGAGGCGTCCCATCGGGAGGCCTACGGCAGGTATACGCCGCGCAAGCGACCCACGTCGCGCATGCGCCGCTCGGCGAGCCGGTCCGCGGCCACCGAAGGGGGCACACCCTCCTCCGACGCCAGGGCGTAGATCCGCATCGTGGTGTCGAAAATGCCCGACGCACGGCGCTTGGCCCGCTCGAAATCGAAGCCGTTGATCTCGTCTGCGACTTGGATCACACCGCCGGAGTTCACCAGATAATCGGGCGCGTACAGGATGCCGCGGGCCTCCAGTTGCTTCTCCACACCCGGGTGCGCGAGCTGGTTGTTCGCGGCGCCGCAGACGATCTTCGCGGTCAGCGTGGCGACGCTGGCGTCGTCCAGGGCCCCGCCGAGGGCGCACGGGGCGTAGACGTCTATGTCCGCCGCGATGAGCTCCTCGGTGGTGGAGACGATCTCAACCTGCGCATAGTTGTCGCGCAGCCACTGGATCGCGCCCTCGTAGGGGTCGGTCGCCACGATCGACGCGCCGTCCTCGATCAGGTGCCCCACCAGGTAGCGCCCGACCTTGCCGACCCCGGAGATGCCGACCCGCTTGCCGGCCAGCGAGGACGAGCCCCACAGGTACTCTGCGGAGGCGCGCATGCCCTGGAACACGCCGTACGCGGTGAGCACGGAGGAATCGCCGGCGCCGCCGGACTCGACCGAGCGGCCGGTGACGAACTTCGACTCCCTGGAGACGACGTCCATGTCCTGCACATAGGTGCCGACGTCGCATGCGGTGTAGTAGCGCCCGTTGAGGGACTGCACGAAGCGGCCGTAGGCGCGCAGCAGCGCCTCGGACTTGAGCTCGTTCGGGTCGCCGATGATGACGGCCTTGCCGCCGCCGAGGTCCAGACCGGCGAGCGCGTTCTTGTAGGACATGCCCCGGGACAGGCGCAGGACGTCCTGCAGCGCGTCCTGCTCGCTGGCGTAGGGGAAGAAGCGGGTACCGCCGAGGCCGGGACCGAGCAGGGTGTTGTGGACCGCGATGATGGCCTTCAGGCCGGTCTCCTCGTCGCGGCAGTACACGACCTGCTCGTGGTCGTTGGCGAATACCTCGCTGACGTCGTTGTCAGGCTTGTCAGACACTGCGTTGCTCCTGGTGATGACTGGTGGTCGGGGAGGCTTGCTGTGGTAGAGGCCTCCGTCGGGCGGGGCCGCACGGGGATCGCCCGGCTCTGAACCCCTGAAGATGGAGGCAGTATGGAGGAAGCCTATTCGCGGCGGGCGGCGAACGAGCGCGTGGGGGATAAGTGGCGTGGATCGGTGGTTCACCGAACGTTCGGGCACATGCGTGGCGCGCCGCGGCGCCATAGGTGAGAGCATCACTACGTGCGCGCATCCCCCGGCGGCGCGATTCCGGCGCCCTATATGGCCTACCTGCGGGTGTATGAGCCGCTGGCCGCATTCCCGGCTGGAGAGCGCGCCGAGTGGGAGTCCTGGCTCCAGCGGAACCCCGAGCCCAAGACCCTCGCCGAGGAGCAGGGCAGCTCGCTGCGCGGCCTCGTGGCGGTCCCTCCGATCGCCGTTCCGGAGAACGAGTCCCGGGTCGCCTATGTGCTGGACAACGGAGAGAACCCCCTGCTGTGTCCGTGGCAGTCGCGGCTGCGGTCCTGGCTGGCGCTGACCGAGCTGCGCGCGGTCCACGGCGACGGCGGCGTCCGGCTGTTCTGGCCGCAGCCGGTGCTCGACCGCGCCGACAGCGAGTACGAGCGGTGGTGGGCCGAGGACCCGGAGGCCCTGCCGCACATCCTGACCGCCTCCTGGCAGGTGCCGATCCGCTGGCTCGTCCTGTTCGGCCTGGAGGACGCTGTGCCGGGCGACGGGAGCGACGCAAGCGCCCGGGGCGGTGGGGTCGGTGGTGGCAGCGTCGGTGGCGGCGGCCAGGGAGATGAGAAGGTCGCCGCGGTGACGCTCCAGTTCCGGACCGCTATGAGCCAGGCGCGCAAGCGCTGTGCCAGGGCGCTGCGAGTGCTCAAGAGATCGCTCGGGGCGGGACCGCTTGTGGAGGCCGTGGAGACGCTGGGAATGTGGCTGGAGGAGTTCCACCCCCTGTCCGTCGTCGAACTCGACTACGGGGGCCTGATGGGGTTGCTGGTGGCCCAGGGCGCGTTGGGCGCCGAGGAGCGGGTAGACGGGGTCGTCCTGGACTGCTCCGTGCGGTACGTGGCGGACGGTCTCGCCGCCCTGGCTCAGGGTGACGATACGGGGGTGACCGCTGCGTATCTGCGTTATCGCGCTAAGTGGGATGCCGTGCGTGTGCTCGCGCGGGCCAACTAGCGTGCGGCGCCTTTAACGATCAGAGGTCTTCCGCGCCGGCCGTCCTCGATGGCAAGATCATCCCTCGGGTCGGTTCCGGACCGGTTTCGCCACCCGTCCCCCGGGGTCGAATCCGGGCATGGCGGGTGAAGCAACCAGCTGATGCCGTCCTGGATCGACACAGCGTTACAGGGGTGAAGCTGTCCGTATATCGGCCCCTACGTCCGCGGTCGGCCGGTGCGGGTTTTGTGTATCGATTTCATAGATATCGCCCACGGCCCCGGTTGGATGGTGTACTTGTACTGTGAACGACAAGCCGTTCGTCCTATAACCGACACGGCCGCACGGTCTTCCCGGGACCGGGCAAGCGAGGCTATCGGGGAGGGTCCACGAGAAATCGGGCGCGCTGGGCGCCCGTTTCCGTCAGGAGGAGTCCATATGACCGCACGTACGCCGGACGCTGAGCCTCTGCTCACGCCCGCCGAGGTCGCCACGATGTTCCGCGTCGACCCCAAGACGGTCACGCGCTGGGCCAAGGCCGGCAAGCTGACCTCTATCCGCACTCTGGGGGGCCACCGCCGCTACCGCGAGCAGGAGGTCCGCGCTCTGCTGAACGGCATCCCGCCGCAGCGTGAGGGCTGACCCGCCCAGGGAATCTCGTCGCAGTACCCAACGGGGGACGTACCGGCGACGCTCCAAGGGACGGGCCCCTTGGAGCGTTTCGCTTAGGTAGCCCCCGCGACTGCCACCACCTCGGGTCACGACCCACATGCGGCGCCCCCGCCCCGAACTCCCGTTGGCGCCCACGTGGGGGAAAAACGTAACGCCCGCCACCTGGCTATGTCCCAGGAGGCGGGCGTTGTCGTGCGCGCGACAGAACGTTTGAGGTCGTAACGCCCGACAAGCAGATGGCTATGTCCCAGGAGGCGGGCGTTGTCGTGCGCGCGACAAGGCGAGACCGCATACGAGAGGCCGCGAGCGGCGGCCTGCGAGGGCGAGAACGGGGCGGGACAGGCGCCGGTCCTGTGTGGGCAGAACCGGCACCTGTCCCGATGTCTTCGAGGCGGGCTGCCGGGGTGGGGGTCAGCCGGTGAAGGCCTCGAAGGTGTGCGAGAAGTCATACGCGTTCTGCTGGACCGAGGAGCAGGTGGGCGAGGCCCACGACGACGGCTGCGCACACGCCTGGTCCCGCGTCAGGGACCACATGGCCAGCCGGCCGATGTGGTGCTGCGCGGCGAACTGTTCGACGACCTTGGCGTCGGAGACCTGGAACACCTCGTCGGCGGTGTCGTTGACGCCGATCATCGGGGTGATGCCGACCATCGCCCACAGCTGGGCGTCGGTGGCGTTCGGGTAGACGGTCTTGAGCTGGTCGTGCACGGACTGCGCGGACTGGTCGGCGTACTGGCCCATCTTCCCGGACGGGCTCGGGGCGGCCCAGTCGCCGTAGTCCATGGCCATCACGTTGACGACCGAGACCTTCAGGCTGTTCTTGGCGGCCGCGGTGACGATGTTCACACCGTCCTGGGTCAGGCCCGAGGGCAGGACCGGCAGGGTCAGCGACACGTCCAGGGTCTTGCCGGCCGCGGCGTAGTCGGACTGGAGCTGCGCCAGGGCCTGCGCGCGGCGGGTGACCGAGGCCTGATCGGTGGTGGCCGCGCCCTCGATGTCGAAGTCGACGTGGGTGAGGTTGTAGGTGTCGATCACGGACTTGTAGGCGGCTTTCAGGCTCGGCACGTCGGTGCAGGCCCGGGCCAGCTCGGTGCCGTTGGCGCCGCCGAAGGAGGCGATGGCGTCGCCGCCCTTGGCCCGCAGGTCCGCCAGGCCGGCCTTGAGGCTCGCCTCGAAGGTCGGGTCGGCGGTGCCGTTCCACGCCGGGGTGCAGCCGCTGCCGCCGGCGAGCATGAAGGCCGCGGTGACGTACTTCGTGCCGGCCGCCGCCGCGACCGCGCCGAGGTCCTGGCGCTGGCTGGTGTCGACGTAGGGCGCGAAGCCGTAGGAGGCGCCGGACGGCGGCGGGGCCGGCACCGACGGGGCCGAGGAGGGCGCCGTGGAGGGTGCCGTGGACGGTGCGCTGCTCGGGGCCGACGACGGGACGGTGCTCGGCTTGCTCGACGGCGCGCCGCTGGGAGACGCGCTGGAGCTCGGCGCCGTGCTCGGCGCGCTGCTGGGAGCCGAGCTCGGACCGCCGCCGGATGTCCCGCCGCCGGGACCGCCGCCTGGACCGCCGTCGCAGGCGGCGCCGTTGACCAGGCAGTTCAGCGGCGCCACCGTCCCGGAGGTGGCGTCCACCACGAAGCCGAACGTGGCGCTGGTCCCGGTGGCTATGTCGCCGGCCCAGGACGGGTTCGCGACGGTGATGTGCTGCCCGGCGGCGGTCATCGTGCCGTTCCACAGGGAGCTGATGCGCTCCCCGGCCGGCAGGTCGAAGGAGACGGTCCAGCCGTGCACGGTCTGGCCGGTGCCGTTGGCGATCGTGTACTGGCCCTGGAAGCCGGTGCCCCAGTCCGTGGTCTTGGCGAAGGCGGCCGTGACGCTTCCACTGCTGCTTCCGGCGGCGCCGGCCGAGAAGGCGGCGACGGATCCGGCGCCGACGACGGCAGCGGTGGCTAGTGAGATCCCTATGACGCGGGCGCGCTTCGACAGTCCCATGATCGAGCGGAGTCTCCTTGCGGTTGTGCGAGTAGGTGGTGGCACAGCGAGCCAACCGCAAGGACGTTCGGGGGCGGAAGGAGGTTAGGACGATCCGGTCCGGATCTTGACTCCGTCTTGGTACTCGCACGGGTGTTCTTGGTGTCTCCTTTACTCAGTTTGCGGATTCTGTAGTGATCGCCTCCCTTTCGGGCCCTGAGAAGACTTTCAGGAGCATGTAGAACGCGGGCAGGATGACCACCATCCCGAAGGCCATCGTGATCAGCAGGGCGTGCAGGTTCGCGGCTCCGGCGGCCGAGTCGCGGGCGGTCGCCGCGCCGACGACCAGATCCGGGTACTGAGCCGCCGCCCAGCCGAGCAGCACGCCGATCACGGCGGTCGCCGCCGTGGCGCGGGCCAGGACGTAGTGCCGCTTCCAGATCACCGCGATCGAACCGAAACCGCAGACCACTGCGACGGCCACGAACGGGATCGAGCGTTCGGTGAAGCGGTGCGCGACGGTCGGCGCGTCCTGATACAGCAGCGGGAGCAGGGCCAGGCTGACGGCGCCGGCCAGGGCCGCGGCGGCCAGGGCCCGGCGCCGGAAGGCGGGGACGAGGTCTTCAGTCGCCGGGTCGGTGCCGGCGTCGTAGCAGAGGTAGACGGCGGCCAGGAACGCGGTGACGACGACCGCGAAGACGCCGGCCACCAGCGTGAACGGGGACTCGAAGGGCGTCAGTGGCCCGGAGGTCGGGGTGATCTTGCCGGTGGCCAGCGCCGCACCGCTGACGCCGAGCATGAACGGGGTGATCGAGGACGCCACCGCGAAGACGCGGCTCCACAGGCTGTCGGGTCCGGCGGCGCCTTCGCCGTAGGCGCGGTAGACGTACGCCGCCCCGCGCAGCACGATGCCGGCCAGCGCCAGGGCCAACGGCAGTTCCAGGCCGCGCGCGATGATGCCGAAGGCGGACGGGAAGCCGCTGAAGGTCGCGACGATCACGAAGATCAGCCAGACGTGGTTGGCCTCCCACACCGGGCCGAGCGCGTGCGCGATGAGCCGGCGCTCGCGGTCGGCGTGGCGGCCGCGGGCCAGCAGGTCCCAGACCCCGGCGCCGAAGTCGGCGCCGGCCAGCAGCGCGTAGGCGGCCAGGGCGCAGACGATCACGCCGAGCAGGAGGTCGACGGCGGTCATCGGGCGGCTCCTTCCAGTTCGGGGCTTCGCGCGGGCTGCTGGGCGCCGGTGCCGGGGCGGGTGTCGGAGTCGGGGCCGGGGTCAGTGTCGGCGTCAGGGTCCTGCGAGTCGGACTCAGGGCCCTGCGGATCGGGGCTCTCGGTCCCGCTGCCGAGTTCCGGCGGCGCGCCGGTCGCCAGCCGTCGCAGGATCAGCAGCAGCGCCGTGGCCAGCCCCAGGTAGACCACGATCGTGGCGATCAGCGACCAGCCGATGCCGCCGCTGGTCGTCGCGGCCTCGCGGACGGTCATCCGGCCGTAGACGATCCACGGCTGCCGGCCGGCCTCGGTGACCTCCCAGCCGGCCAGCATCGCGGCCATCGCGGCCGGGCCGGTGAGCCCACCGGCCAGCAGCCAGGGGCGCGTCATCGGGATCAGGGGGCGGACACCCTTGCGGCGCCGCCAGAACGCGACCACCGTGAGCAGCGCCGCGAGCCCGAGGATGGCCATGCCGCCGGCCACCATCGTGTCGAAGGCCAGGTGCACGACCGGCGTCGCAGGCTGCTGCTTCGCGGGCAGGATGTCCAGGCCCCGGATGGTCTTGTCGGTGCGGAAGCCGGTGAGCAGGGACAGGCCGTCGGGGATCTCGATGCCGAACCGGGTCTTGCCGGTGCTCGGGTCGTAGATGCCGCCGAGGGTCAGGGGCGCGTGGCTCTGGGTGTGGGTCAGGGCTTCCATCGCGGCGAGCTTGGCCGGCTGGTACTTCTCCACCACCCGCGCGGCCAGGTCGCCGATCACCAGCTGGAGCGGGGCCATGGCCAGCACCGTGACCAGGCCGACGCGGAAGCCGCGCCGGTGGTAGCTGTCGCGCCGGCCGCGCAGCATCCCGACCGCGTACACCGCGGCGACCACCCCGCCGGTGCACATGAGCGCGGCGAGGAACATGTGCAGCGACTCCGGCAGCGCGCCGGGCCCGGTGAGCGGCGCCAGCGGCTCGGCGGAGACGACTTTGCCGCCGACCTCCTTGATGCCGGTCGGGACGTTCATCCAGGAGTTGGCGGTGACGATGAACAACGTCGAGAGCGTGCCGGAGATCGCGATCGGCCACAGCGTGAGCCAGTGCGCCCGCGGCGACAGGCGCTTCCGGCCGTACAGGTAGAGGCCGACGAAGATCGCCTCGGCGAAGAAGGCGAAGGCCTCCAACGTGAAGGGCAGGCCCAGCACGCCGCCGTAGCGCGCCATGAACGCCGGCCACAGCAACCCGAACTCGAAGGACAGGACGGTCCCGGACACCGCGCCGATGGCGAACAGCACCGCCATCACCCGGGACCACTTGCGCGTCAGGGCGAGCCACGTCGGGTCGCCGGTCTTCAGCCACCGGCCCTCGGTGAACAGCAGGAGCCACGGAAGCCCCACCCCGAAGACCGCGAAGACGATGTGGAAGGCGAGCGAGAACCCGGTCTCGACTCGGGCGTCGGTGAGCGTGCTGCCGAGCATGGGCGTCTCCCATAGTTCTACGATCCGTAGAAGTTCTACCGGTTGTAGAGTAACCCCATGGCGAACGAGCGCGCAGGCGGCCCCCCAAGACTGGGCGAACTGGAGCGCGCGGTGATGGACGTCCTCTGGAACGCCCCCGACGGAAGCACCGCGCAGGAGATCGTCGAACGCCTCGCGGCCCGCGACGGCACCGCGGAGCTGGCGGCGACGACAGTCCTGACGGTGCTGGACCGCCTCCGCCGCAAGGACTTCGTCGAGCGCGAGCGCGTCGGCCGCGCGCACCGCTACCGCGCCGCACGCACGCGCGACGACGTGATCGCCGCCTCGATGCTCGCAGTCCTGGAGACGACCGACGACCGCCGCTCGGCGCTGGTGCGCTTCGCCGGATCGGTGTCGGCCGAGGAGGCGGCGCTGCTGCGGGAAGCCTTGGCGGGGCTGGAGGAGTAGGCGGCGCGGCGGTGCGGGTTCTTGTGCCGAGCGGGCAGAAAGATCGGCCGGCGAAAGTGCTCGTTTCGCTCGGAGGGAGCAGGACAGTCGGCTGGCGGCAGCGGGATCGCTCGCGGTATGCGCTCGCTGATCGGCGCGGACTGGCCCGGCATGAAGCGCGGCGGGTTAAGCGGCGGCGATACTGCGGAGCTTTTTTCGCGCCGGGCGAGCAGAAGAAGTCGGCTGTCGAGCAGCGTGCGGACTGCCCCGGCATGCAGCGCGGCGGGTCTGAGAAGCTGGTGACGATGAGCATTTCACTGGCCGCGGTCGTGTAGGCGGCGCGCCATGTTCTCTGATGCCTGGCCCCTGGCAGTCCTCGCGGTGCTGTTGGCCTGGCCGGTCCCGGTGTTCCTGGCACGCGCCGCATGGCCGCGTCGTCATGCGCGTGCCGCGATCGCGTTGTGGCAGGCGGTCGGTATCGCCGGTGGCCTGTCGCTGATCGGCGCGCCGCTCGCGGTCGGCGTGGCGCCGCTCGACAAGCATCTCCGCACCGGCTTGGTCGAGCTGTGGCGTGATGCGTTCCACCTGCGGGTGCCGGCGTCGCTGGGCCTGGCCCAGGAAGTCGCCTTGGCGCTCGCGGCCGTGCTCACCGTCCGGCTGGTCGGCGTGACGTTGCTCTCAGCCTTCCGGATAGAGCGCGATCTGCGTCGCCAGCGCGATGCCGTCGACCTCGCCGCCGAGCACGCCGATCGCCAGCTCCGCGTCCTCGAACACGCCGCGCCCGCCGCCTACTGCCTCCCGGGCACGCGGCCGCGCATCGTCATCACCGAGGGCACCATCGCCGCGCTCGCGCCCGATGAGCTCGAAGCGGTGCTCGCTCACGAGCGCGCGCACGCGAAGTGGCGTCACGAGCTGGTGGTCCAGCCCTTCGTCGCCTGGGAGTCGGCGCTGCCGCTGCCTCCGGCGCGCCGCGCGACCGCTTCGGTCACGGCGCTCGTCGAGATGCTCGCCGACGATCACGCCGCACGCTCCGCCGGACGCCCCGCGCTGGCCCGGGCCCTCGTCGCCATCGGTGGGACGGCGGGCCCCGTCCCGAATCAGCGTGCGGACGACGGTTCCGGCGCGGCTCGCAGCACCCCCGGCACTCCGACGCTCGACCGCGTCCAGCGCCTGGTGAAGCCGCCCGGGGGTGCCGCCCTCGCCGAACGCGTCATGGGCCCGGCTGCCTGGCTCGCCGCGATCCTGCTCGTCGCCGGACCGACCTGGTATGTGCTGCGCTGACCTGCGGTGCGAGTCATTTCATATGAAGAGGGATGATTCGCCCCTTCTATATTTGTACTGCGCGCCGCTGACAGTCGCCCTACCCCCGGCCTTACCTCCGCCCTACCCTCCGAAGAAAGCCGCCGCCGCCGAAGCCAGCAGGAACGGATCGTCCGCCCCGCCCAACTCCCGCGCCGAGTGCATCGACAGCGACGTGATCCCCACGTCGAACGTCGTCACGCCAAGCTTCGCCGCCGTGATCGGCCCGATCGTCGTCCCGCACGGCAGCGAGTTCTTCCCCACGAAGTACTGCGTCGGGATCCCCGCACGTTCGCACACGTCCGTCCAGATCGCGCGCCCGAGCCCGTCGGTGGCGTACCGCTGGTTGACGTTCGTCTTCAGCGCCGGGCCGCCGTTCAGGCGCGGGCGGTGGCCGGGCTCGTGGCGCTCCGGGTAGTTCGGGTGCACCGCGTGGCTCATGTCGCTGGACATCACCACGGTCCCGGCCAGGGCTCGCGCGTAGTCGTCCGCGCCGCCGCCGAGCTGCGCCTGCGTCACCCGGGTGAGCACGTTGCCGAGCAGCGGCCCGCCCGCGCCGGTGTCCGACTCGCTGCCGGTCTCCTCGTGGTCGAACGCCGCCAGGACCGGGACGGCCGACAGCGGTCCGGCGGCCCCGGCGGCCGCCGCGATCAGCGCCTGCACCCCGGCGTGCACCGAGACCAGGTTGTCCATGCGCGGGCCGGCGATCATCTCCAGGTCGCGGCCCAGGTACGTCGGCGGCGTCACGTCGTGCAGCATCAGGTCGAAGCCCAGCACATCCCCGGTCGGGACCCCGGCCTCCTTCGCCGCGAACTCGATCAGCGCGCCGTCCTCCACCGGCCCCAGGCCCCACGCCGGGGTCAGGTGCTGCTGCTTGTCCAGCAGCAGCCCGGTGTCGTTCACGCCGCGGTCCAGGTGGATCGCCAGCTGCGGCACGCGCATCAGCGCGCGGTCTACGTGCACCAGTGCCGCCTCGCCCCCGCGCAGCACCAGGCGGCCGGCCAGGCCCAGGTCCCGGTCCAGCCAGGAGTTCAGCAGCGGCCCGCCGTAGAGCTCGACCGCCACCTGGCGGAAGCCCGCCGAGCCGGTGTCGGGCAGCGGCTTGACCCGCAGGTTGGGGGAGTCGGTGTGCGCACCGACGACGCGGAAGCCGGTGTGCGGCTTCGTGTTCTCCGGCGCGTACCAGGCGATGAGCGCCGCGCCGCGGATCACGTAGAACCCGCCGCCGCCGGCCCGCTCCCAGCCGGCGCTCTGCCGGAGCTGGCGGAACCCGGCGGCCTCCAGGCGGGCAGCCGCGTTCGCCACCGCGTGGTACGGGGTCGGCGAGGCGGCGAGGAACGTGAGCAGGTCGTCCGTGTGGGCGCGGTCGAATATCGGCATGCTTCAGAGCATAAGAGACCGGCGCCCCTGTCACTGGGAGTGACAGGGGCACCCGGGACTTCGTTATGGCAGTGGAACCCTCATGTGGGTACTACTGCCGTCATCGGCCGTTACCCGCGGGCACCGGCCCCGACGACCTCGTCGTCCAGGTGGCTGATCCGCGGCTGGCCGCTGTGCCCGCCCTCGCCGCTGCGGCGAGGAGCTGACGCGGATCCTGTTGGACACGGCGCTCGCGGTGCTGCGCTCCGGCTCCGAGTCCTGACGCCGTCCCAAGTCCGCACAAAAACCCTGCTGGGCCCGGCGGCACCACGCCTATCCTGGTGGGGATGGATCTCGCGCTGCTGAGGACGTTCCTCGCCGTCCACCGCGCCGGCTCGCTCACCCGGGCCGCCGCGGACCTCGGCGTGTCCCAGCCCGCGGTGACCGCGCAGATCAGGACCCTGGAACAGCGCGTCGGGCGCGAGCTGTTCGTCCGGCTGCCGCGCGGCGTCGCGCCCACGGCCGCCGCCGACGAGCTGGCGCGCGCCGTCGCCCCGCATCTGGACGCGCTCGCCGCGGTCGCGCACGAGACGCTGATCCCCGACTCCGGCTCGCACGCCGTGGTCCGCATCGGCTGTCCGGCCAGCCTCACCACGACGCTCCTGCTCCCGGCCCTCGCCCCGTTGGTGGACGAGGGCCTTCGCGTCGTCGTGGCCGGCGGCCGCAGCGAAGAACTGGTCGCGCAGCTGGCGGCCGGCCGGCTGGACATGACGCTGTCGGTCACCCGGCCGCGGCTGCCCGGGGTCACGGTGATCCCGCTGGCCGACGAGGAGTACGCGCTGGTCGGCGCGCCGCGCTGGAAGCCGTTCGACCGCGCCGGCCACGCGCCGATGCTCGACCTCGCCGAGAATCTTCCTTATATAAGTCTCTACTGGTCGTCCGTATACGACGCCGAATCCCCTTCCCACGCCGCGCTGGTCATCCCCGACCTGCGCGGCGTTCTTGATGCGGCGGTCGCCGGCTGCGGCGTCGCGGTACTGCCCCGGCCGCTGTGCGCGCCGGCCCTGGACGACGGCACGCTGGTCCTGCTCGATGAACCGGAGATCCCGCCGATCCGTACCCTTTTCGTATCGGTGCGTGGGCAGCGGGCCCGGTCGGCGGCGGTCGCGCGCGTGCGGGACAGGCTGGTCGCGGTGGCCTCGCGCTGGTGACAAGGACCTCGCGCCGGTGACGAAGGCAAAGCGAAAGCCAAGAGTGGGTCAAGAGTCGCCGCTGTGACAGGTGCCTGCCTGGGGAACCGTCGCCGGAGCGCATACGGGCTTTGCTTGGTTGTTCTACAGTGGGCGGGTCTGCCCGAGGGGGTTCCGAGAACCATGGAGACTTGTCAGCACTGCGGGACCGTCCTGCCGAAAACGCCGGGGGCGCGCTATTGCCCCAATTGCGGCGAGATGTCGGCGACGGTCCCGGCTGCTGTGTCCGATCCGACCCAGGCCTACGCGGCCGTGGGCGTGGGCAATCAGGGCGTGCCGAGCGCCCCGCCCGACAGCGGTATGACGTGGGCTCTGCCACCTCAGGAGGCGGCGACTCAGGCCATCCCGGCGCAGGGCGCTCCACCGGAGCCGGACCCGTTCGCTCATCTGTACCGCCCCGAGGGCGGCGCGGCGCGGGTCAACCCGAACGCCACGCAGGTGATGCAGCCGGTCGCGCCCGACTTCGGCCGGCCGGGGTACGACCAGCCCGCCTACGACCAGCCGATCGACTACCAGTCCGGGGGCGGCGGCGCCTACGCCGAGCCCTACGACGGCGGGTACGCCGACGACTACCCGGCCGAACCCGAGGACGGCCGGCGCTCCAACCGCGGCGCGATGATCGGCATCGGCGTCGCGGCCGGCGCGGTCCTGGTGATCGTGGTCTCGCTGATCACCCTCGGCGGCGGCAGCGGCACCCCGGCCGCGGCGCCCGGCGGGGCGCAGGGCTCGGTCACCACCCCGACCGGGACGCCCAGCTCGGCCGCGCAGGCGTCGGCGCCGGCCAGCACCTCTGCCCGCTCCTCGCCGAGCAGCTCGGCCAGCTCGCCGACCCAGCACACCCCGGGTCAGATGCAGCTCGGCGACACCGGCGCCGAGGTGAAGTGGCTGCAGACCCGGCTGCACCAGCTCGGGCTCTACAACGGTCCGATCAACGGCACCTTCGACGCGCAGACGCAGGCCGCGGTCGCCGCCTTCCAGAACCGGAGCCACGCGACGGACCCCTCCGGCGTCGTCGGCCGGTCCACCCGGACCGCGCTGATCGCCGCGGGCAGCAAGCCCACGCTGGCCGTCCAGCTGGGTGGTGGCCTTCCGATCTTCGGCGGCGGGGACAAGCATCACAAGGGCGCCAACCCCGCGGACGTCAAGCGGCTGCAGCAGGCGCTGGCCGTGGCGCTGAACGCGAACGTGAAGGCCAGCGGCCAGTTCGACCCGGACACGTTCGCCGCCGTGGTGCAGTACCAGAGCGCGTTGCACCTGTCTCCGGACGGGGTCGTCAACGGTCCGGTGTGGACCGCGTTGCAGCAGGGGCAGATCGTCGGCTGAGCCTGCGGGTCCGCCTCAGTGCTTGTTCAGCGCTTCTTCGGAGCGCGCAGCTCCGAGGCGTCCTTCAGGCCGACCTCGACCAACAGCGCGTCGCGTTCCGAGCGCGGGATCGAAGTCCACCGCTGGCCGCGGAGCGCGCCCTCCAGGGCCAGCAGCATGTGCGCGCACTCGTTGCCCTCGGCGGTGTCGGCGATCAGTTGCCACACCTCGATGGCGCCGCGCTCGCGGACCTCGTCCAGGGTGGTGACGCCGACGTCGCGGAGCCGTTGGGTCAGTACCGGCCCTATGTTCACGGCGTTCTGGATCGGGGTGACCGTCTCAGTCGAACTCACGCCTCCAAGCCTGAACCGGGAACGGGAAGCGGGCATCTCGGACTGACCCGTCAGGGGACGCGGACTGTTCGGCGTGCTTCTCAGCCGGCCGCTCAGACGATGGTGACCGGCTCCTCGGTGACCTCGCCGTCGACGATCCGGAACGAGCGGAACTGAAAGTCCCCGAGTTTGTCCGTGTCGCGCGTGGACACCAGCACGTAATGCGCGTTGGGTTCAGAGGCATAACTGATGTCGGTCCGCGAGGGACGGGCCTCGGTCGAAGTGTGCGAGTGGTAGATGATCACCGGCTCCTCGTCCCGGTCGTCCATCTCCCGCCACACCTTGAACTGCTCGGCCGGGTCCAGGCTGTAGAACGTCGGCGAGCGCTCGGCGTTGGTCATCGGCACGAAGCGCTCGGGGCGGTCCGAGCCCTCGCGGCCGGCCACGATCCCGCAGGCCTCGTCCGGGTGGTCCTTGCGGGCGTGCGCGACGATCGCGTCGTAGATCTCCTGCGAGACGTTCAGCATGCGCACCACGGTAGGCCAACCACCCGATCGGACGCATCGCCGCATCGCCTGGCGGGATCGGCGGCAGGGGTAGGGGTATGACGACCAGGACCGAGCCCTCGTCGGCGACCGTGGCGCCCCGCATCGTGTTCATCGCCGCCGCCGCGGCGCTGGGCGGCTTCCTGTTCGGTTACGACTCCGCGGTCATCAACGGCGCCGTCACCGGGATCCAGCACGACTTCAAGGTGGGCAGCGGTACCACCGGCTTCATGGTCGCCGCGGCCCTGCCCGGGGCCGCCGCCGGGGCGATCGCCGGCGGCTGGATGGCCGACCGGATCGGCCGGATCAAGGCCATGCAGATCGCGGCCGTGCTGTTCACGATCAGCGGCGTCGGCAGCATGTTCTCCTACCAACCGTGGGACCTGACGCTCTGGCGCGTCATCGGCGGCTTCGCCATCGGCATCGCCTCGGTGATCGGCCCGGCCTACATCGCCGAGGTCTCCCCGCCGGCCTTCCGCGGCCGGCTGACCGCCTTCCAGCAGCTGGCGATCGTGCTGGGCATCGCCATCTCGGCGGTGGTCAACTACGTGATCAACCAGTGGGCCGGCGGGACCAACACCGACCACCTCGGCGGGCTGGCGGCCTGGCGCTGGATGCTCGGCGCCGAGGTGGTGCCGGCGATCGTGTACGGCGTGCTGAGCTCGATGATCCCGGAGTCGCCGCGGTTCCTGGTCGCGGTCGGGCGGGACGCCCAGGCCCGGCAGGTGCTCGCCGAGGTCGAGGGCACGCACGCGAACGTCGACACGCGCATCGCCGAGATCCGCGAGCAGCTGGCCGGGGAGGTCAAACCGAACCTGGTGGAGCTGCTCACACCGAGTCGCAGGAACCTGCTGGCGGTGGTCTGGATCGGCATCGCGCTGTCGGTGTTCCAGCAGTTCGTCGGCATCAACGTGATCTTCTACTACAGCTCCCTGCTGTGGCAGTCGGTCGGCATCAACACCTCCAACTCGCTGCTGATCTCGATGATCTCGGCGGTGGTGAACATCGCCGGCACGGTGGTCGCGATGTCGCTGGTGGACCGGATCGGCCGGCGTCCGCTGCTGCTGATCGGCTCGGTGGGCATGGCCGCGACGCTGGGGCTGTGCGCGTGGATGTTCTCCTACGGCAGCCACGTCAACGGGAAGACGACGATGCCGAAGGGGCAGGGGATCGCCGCGCTGATCGGGGCGAACGCCTACGTGTTCTTCTTCGCGATGTCGTGGGGCGTGGTGGTGTGGGTGCTGCTCGGCGAGATGTTCCCGAACCGCATCAGGGCCTTGGCGCTGTCCGTCGCGGCCAGCGCCCAGTGGCTGGCGAACTGGCTGGTGACGGTCTCGTTCCCGTCGCTGTCCCGCTGGAGCCTGGCCGGCGCGTACTCGCTCTACGCGATCGCCGCGGCCGTTTCCATCCCCTTCGTCTACTACCTCGTACGCGAAACGAAGGGAAAAACCTTGGAATCCATGGGTTAGGTGTCGCGTAAGGACCCTTCTGCGTCGCAGGATGGACCCATGGGCCTTGACTTCCGCACCGATCCGGAGACCTTGCGCGAGATCGTCGACGATCCCGCCGCACTGTCCGCCCGGATCGGCACCCTGGCCGCGCTCGACCTCGAGGAGTTGCCCGACGCCCGCTCGGAGTACGCCAACCTGCTGCGCATCGCCGGCCGCCACGAAGAGGCCGCCCTCGAAGCAGAACTGACCCTCGCCTCCGCCGACATGTCCGGAGACCTCCGCCGCATGGTCCGCGCCATGCTCCTGGTGGGCCACGCCCGCCAGTGGCGCGGCGAATGGGACCAGGCCGACACCATGTTCCACCGCGCCGAGAAACTGGCCCTGTACCTGAAGGACGACCACCTGGTCGCCGCCGCCGCCCACCACTCCGGCCGCAGCTTCTACGACCAGGGCAAGCACGTGGAGGCGGCGCTGCGCTTCCGGCTCGCCCTGGAGATCGACCAGCGGATCGGGAGCCCGAAGCTGCCGGTGGTGCGGGAGGCTTTCGAGGCGGCGATGGCGAAGTTGTAGGGGGCTGCCAGCCTCCTGGCTGGGGCGGGAACCTGCTGGTCGGCGCCTTGCAGCGAGCGCCGACCAGCGTCAGCCGCCGAGCCGGAATGCCGCGAGCCTGTACTCCGGATCGGCCCGCCTGGCGTCCTGCTCCGGCAGCGACTCCAGCGCGTCGCAGATCTCCGCCACTCGGCGCGGATCGGCCCGCCGCGTCCAGGCGATCTCCTCCCGTACCCGGCGTGCCCACTCGCGTGGCGACCGGCCCTGGCCGTGTCCGACGTAGCCGGCCGTTCCCGCCGGCCCCAGTCCCGCCGCTGCCGCGAGGTCCCGTACCCGCTCCATGCCGTCGCTCGCCGGCGGAGCCAGTTCCCGTTGGGCTGCTCGCAGGATGTCGCCGACGTCGCTCGATGTCTCGAACTGCGCCGAGTTCTTGTCCACGGTCGTCACCATCACCCCGCCCGGCCGCAACACCCGCGCTGCCTCGGCGATCGCCGCTGTCACCACGGGTTCGTCGACCAGGTGCAGTAGCCACATGAACGTCACCGCGTCCACCGACCGCGACGCCACAGGTAGCCGCGTCGCATCGCCGCGTACCGCTGTCCCGCGGCCGTCGAGCCGGGGCCGCGCCAGCGCCAGCATCCCGGCGGACATGTCCACGCCGACCACCGTCCGCCCCGGCGCCGTCAGCAGCTCCGTCACAATGCCGGTCCCGCACGCCACGTCCACCAGCGCCGCGCAGTCCCCCGGCACCAACTCCAGCACCGCCCCGGCCGCCGCACGGGCTCGCGCCGCGCCGCCGCGCGTCCGGTCGTAATGAGCCGCTTCAAGGTCGTAATCCAGCACGCTGGAGACGATACGACGCCTACTCCCGGCAGAGTACGCACGCGACCTCCCCTCGCCGGACGCCCGCCTCCCCGCGGTAGGAGCAGGATCGGTCCAAAGAGCACCGCAGCACGCAGACGCAGCACGCAGAACCCCACCCAGGGAGACCGCCATGCACCCCCGCACCTTCCGCTTCGCCGTCGTCGCGGCACTGGCCCCGACCGCCAAGGCCTGGCAGGCACTGGCCCGGAGGGCCGAGGAACTCGGCTACGACACCCTGCTGGCCCCGGACACCATGACCACCCTGGAGCCCTTCACCGCCCTCGCCGCGGCCGCCACCGCCACTGAACGCCTCCGCGTCGGCACCTTCGTCCTCCCGGCGCCGTTCTACCCGCCCTCGGAGATCGCCTGGCGCGCGCTGGCCCTGGACCTGCTCTCCGGCGGCCGCTTCGACCTGGGCCTGGGCGCCGGCCGCCCCGGGGCCGAGGACGAGGTCGTGCACCGCGAGCGGCGCTTCGGCACGCCGGCCGAGCGGGTGAAGCAGCTCGCTGACGCCCTCCACATCGTCAAGGAGGAGATGGCCGCCGCGGCGACCGGCCGCTCCCTGCTCAAGCCGGTCCAGACCCCGCACCCGCCGATCCTGGTCGCCGCCTCCGGCCCCAAGATGTTCCAGCTGGCCGCCGCCGAGGCCGACATCATCACCCTCGGCCTCAGCCCGCGCACCACCGAGGAAGGCCTCGCCGCGAAGGTCGCCGAGCTCCGCGTGATCGCCGGCTCCCGCTTCGACGACCTCGAACTCAACTACAACATCGCCGGCGTCGGCACCGATCTGCCCGCCTACCTGAGCCAGCAGATGGGCGTCGATCCCGCCGAGCTGATCCGCACCGGCGCCCCGGCCGTCCTCACCGGCACGCCGCAGGAGATGGCCGACACGCTGCGCCGCCGCCGCGACGAGCTGGGCATCTCCTCCATCGCGGTGAACGGGATGTTCCTGGAGCAGCTGGCCCCGGTGGTGGAGGTCCTGTCAGGGAACTGAATACGAACCGAGTACGCCTAGCGCCGATCGGCCGGCATCCCCGGCCCGATCTCGGCGCTGATCTCCGCCGGATCGTCGACGACGCCGCAGTGCGCGCAGACCGTCTGCTGCGTGACGCCGCCACCGCACACCGAGTGCACATAAAAAATCGGCGGCTCGCCCTCCGTCGCCCACTGGTCGCCCCATTCCGAGAGCGCGACCAGCGAGTGCGCCAGCGCCCGGCCCTTGTCGGTCAGCAGGTACTCGTACTGCTCCGGCTGCTGCGAGTACTGGTGACGGCGCATGATGCCCGTCTCGACGAAGCCGTCGAGGCGGGTCTTGAGGATGTTGGTCGCGATCCCGAGGCTCCGCTGGAAGTCGCTGTACCGCGTCGCGCCGGCGAACAGCGCGTCGCGGACGATCAGCAGGCTCCAGCGTTCCCCGATCACCTCCAGGGCCCGCGCGATCGAGCACACCTGAGAGTCGTACGTCTTCCCGAGCATGAACTCATTCTACCGAACCACTTGCATGATGAAAGCGCCTCGCCTACCGTTGCTTGCATGATGCAAGTCACACGGGAACGCCAAGAAGCCCAGCACTACACCACGACCTTCACCGTGGATCGCACCCCGAGCGAGGCCTACGAGGCCGTCGTCAACGTCCGCGGCTGGTGGTCCGAAGCCGTCGAAGGAGTCACCGACCAGATCGGCGGCGTCTTCGACTACCGGTTCCAGGACGTCCACCGCTGTCGCGTCCGCGTCACGGAGCTCGTGCCCGGCCGAAAGGTCGCCTGGCACATCGAGGACAACTACTTCGACTTCATCGAAGACCAGAGGGAATGGACCGGCACCGACGTCGTCTTCGAGATCCGCCCGACCGACGCCGGCACCGAGGTCCACTTCACCCACGTCGGCCTGCTCCCGCAGGACGAGTGCTACGACGTCTGCTCCAACGCCTGGGGCGGCTACATCGGCGGCAGCCTGCGCAGCCTGATCGAGACCGGCCAGGGCCACCCCAACCCGAAGCACGACGGCGACGCCCCGGACCACCAGGACGCCGCTTCCGCCGTACGCGCCGTACGCGCCGAGCGCGCCGAGCGTGCGGGAGACACCGAGCACGCCGCACGCGCCGAGAACGCCAAGAACGCGGCGCAGCCCCGCCTCACATAAGGGCCCGAACAGCCCCGTACTCATGCCAGGGCTCGGTCAGAATCCGTTCCGGCCCCTCGGCATGCCCGCGCCCGCTGACCCGGTAGTACAGCATCCGCCGCGTCGTGTCCGACTCGTAGTTCCCCCCGATGTTGTGCCCGAGCAAGTAGTGCGCGAGCAACAGGTCCCCGGCGCGCGCGGTGACCTGTTCCGGCTCGGGCAGCTTGATGTCCGGGTACGCGCAGTACATCTCCACACCGCGCTCCCGGAAGTACTCCGCATGAGTGAGGTGCGTACCCGGCCAGACCCACAGGTTCCCCGAGTTCTCCGTCGTCTGGTCGGTGACGAAGACCCCGGCCAGCAGCGTGAAGCTGTTCGGCTTGAAGCCCGGCGTCGGCTCGCTGATCGCGGCGTCGATGTGCGGCCGCCCCGGCTGGTGCGAGAACGGCGGGATGTTCAGCGCCACCTGCACTTGCTGGGGCTCCTCCAACAGCCCGGGCTCGGTCAGCGCCTCGGCATAAGCGAACCCGGCATCCATCAGCGGTTCGATCAGCGCCGGCTCATCCGCGGCGACCGGGAAGTAGAAGTGATGCCCGACGTGGCCCTCGGCCGGCGGCTTGGCCGCGATCAACTCGTCGATCCGCCGGCTCGCGCGCTCGACGATCTCCGCGTCCACCACACCGGGTACGACGAGGTACCCCCGTTCGCCGAACTCTTTCAGCTGCTCCTCGCTCAACACACCGCCAGCCTAGGCACGGCGGCTGAAGCCGGGCGACGGGTTTTACGCCGACATGCCTGAAACCGTCGGTGACCAGCCGGGACCCCGCAGCACGTAACCGAACTTCGCCCGCCAGCCGTCCGCGCTCCGCACGTCCCGCGCGATCGCGGCGTATTCGTGCACTGCGACGCGCAGCGGGTTGAACGTGCCGATGTTCTTCGTCAGCCCGTACTGCACCGGCTCGCCCTCGGGCTCGAAGGACCGGAACAGCCGGTCGAAGACGATGAACACCCCGCCGTAGTTCTTGTCCAGGTAGCCCTGGTTCGACCCGTGGTGCACGCGGTGGTGCGAGGGCGTGTTCATCACGAACTCGACCGGCCGCCACATCTCGCCGATCCGCTCGGTGTGGATCCAGAACTGGTACAGCAGGTTCATCGCCGCGGTCGCGAAGATCATGTACGACGGGAACCCGGCCAGCGCCAGCGGCAGCAGGAACACCGTGTTGCCGACGCCGGTCCAGGTCTGCCGCAGCGCGGTCGACAGGTTGTAGTGCCGGCTGGAGTGGTGCACCACGTGCGAGGCCCACAGGATCCGGACGCGGTGGTTGGCCCGGTGCTCCCAGTAGTAGAAGAAGTCGTACGCCACGAACAGCACGAGCCAGCTGGTCAGCGAACTCCCGATGCGCCACGGCGAGATCGCGTGCACCCCGGCCACCGCGGCGACCGTCACCAGGCCCCAGCCCAGATTGCAGACGATCGAGCCGATGCCCATCGTCAGCGACGTCGCGGTGTCCTTGACGGTGTAGCCCTGCTCGCCCGGGTCCGGGAAGAACCGCAGCGAGAGCAGTTCCAGCGCCATGAACAGCACATAGAACGGGATCGCGAGGGTCGTGAGGTCTATGCCGTCGATCACACGGCGCATGTTACTGAGCGGTAGCCCAACTGGCCAGAGCCAGCGGGCTACCGCTCCTTACGCCGCGCCTCGCCAGACCTGGGACCTTAGAACGGCCAGGCCGGAGCGTCCCCGGTGGCGAGCAGCGCGAACATGTTGAACACCTTGTCCGAGAAACCACCGATCTCGAACCGGTTCCTCTTACCCGGCGGCAGCGCGCTCGGGCCGTAGCCCGCGGTGTTGATCCCGAACACCGGCACCGAGTCCGGGATGAACGCGTCCGCACTCTTGTCCCGGTTGTAGTAGTACGGGAACGTCTGCATGTCGCTGACGATCACCACACGGTCGTGCCGGTCGTAGCTGTTCGCGATCGCCTCGATCATCTGCGTGCCGTGCCCGACCTCGCCGGAGCGCTTGGCGAACGCCTCGACCCCGCGCAGCACGCTGCCGCCCTTGGCGAGCCCGTGCGTGAACACGCCGTCGGCGAAGCCCACGAGGTCCACGGCCCCGGCCCGGCCGGAGCCCGCCGCGCGGTCGGCCAGCGCGACCCCGATCAGGGCCCCGATGTCCAGGTGCGTGACGGTCGAGCGCGTCGAGACCCGGGCGGTCATGGACCCGGAGGTGTCGACCAGGACCAGGGTGCGCCCCGGCAGCTCCGGGATCCCCGCGATCGCGTGCCCCAGCGCCCCCTCCAGCGCGTGTCCCCACCGCAGCGACGGCGCGGCCTTGTACGCCGACAGCCACCGGTACGGCAGCATCCGCGACCGCGCGACCTGCCCGGCGTCCAGGAACCGCGCGCAGACCTGCCAGGCCACCTCGTCGGAGATCCCGGCCTCGTCGAAGTTCCGCAGGTTCCGCGCCAGCGCCATCAGGCCCATCGACGGGATGACGGACTCCCACGCGGTCCGGTCCATCGGCCCCTGCAGCCAGCCGGCCAGCGCCTCCCAGGTCATGCCGGCCGCGGCCAGCCGCTCGCGCCCGCCCTCGGCGAGCAGCACCGGCCGCCGGTCCTCGACCGGCAGCGCGAGCAGCCGCGCCCGCTTGGTCAGCGTCGGCAGCGACTCCGGCACCGGGTTGTCCCGGCCGTGGCGCCGGTCCAGCGCGTGCCGGAACAGGTCGCCCTGCGCCGGCTTGTCGGCCGCGGCGACCGGGTGCACCAGGTCGATGACGTCGCCGAAGCGGTAGCCCTTGGCGTCGGAGTCGTACTTCGCGAACGAGTACTCGTTGTACAGGCGCGCCACGGCGTCGGCCACGCCGCGCTTCACCGGCTTGGGCAGCGCGCGGCCGTAGCGGCCGGTCCAGTACGCCAGCACCTCGCCGGGCTCGTCAGCACGCTGACACGCGGCGGCGATCAGCTGCCGGCTGAACCCGGACGCGCCGGCGTCCAGCCGGGCCCGTACCGCCTCGCACGCGGCGACCACCGCGGCGCTGCGCATGTTCGCCTCGGCCCGCAGCCAGGTGACGAACCGCAGCATCCACTCCGGGTCGGAGACGGCGACCGCGTGGATCAGATCGCGATAGCGCTTGTCGCGGACGTCGGCGGCCTCGTAGAAAGTGTCCTCGCCGACCATGTTGGTGACGGCCAGCAGGAACAGGTCCGACTTCGCGTCGCGCTTGTAGGCCTTGCCGCCCTCGAAGGTCTGGGTGACAGTGGTCGACCCCTTGTTGAACTTCGCCATCCGGACCACCCCGTCGTGTTGCGGGGAGCGGCGCGCGCTTCACGGCGAAGCCGTATGGCAGGCCTCGACGACAGGGCCCGATGACAGCGTCGGCCGAAATGTCGGCCGACCCCCCCCGTGAAGTCAGAGCGCCCTCCCGAGATCAAGTCGGCTGCGGTCTTGGTTTCTTTGGAAGAAGTATCCGCCGCCTGCGCACCGGGAGGTGCCCTCAAAGAATGCTCGTGTGGCCGGGAAGCCGCCACCGCTTTTCCTTAAGCCGAAGCAGATTCCGGAACAGCCGTTGTTGTCTCCGGAGCCGTGACGACCGTCTTTGTCTTCCTGGGCTTCGCGAATCCGCCGAACACCAGCAGCGCGCCGATCCCCGTCGCTGCCGCGGACCACACCATCCCGGTGTGCATCGCGTGCACGAAGGCCAGGTCCGCCTGGTGCACGAGCCCGGGAATCCCGTTGTGCCGGGCCGCGTTCCGCGCCATCTCGGCCGACGTCTCAGCCTGCTGCTTCAGGGGTGCGGGCAGTCCCGCGACCGAACCGCCGATCGCGTGCCGGTAGCCGATCGACAGGATCGTGCCGCCCAACGCGATGCCCAGCACGCTGCCGGTCTGCCGCATCGTCGCGTTCACCGCGCTGCCCGCGCCGGCCTGGGTCAGCGGCAGCGAGCCGAGGATCGCGCCGGTCAGCGGGGCGATCGTCATGCCGATCGCGGTGGCCTGGACGATGGCCACCGCGATGTAGCCGGGGATCGGCATCGTCAGGCCGATGCGGGAGAACACGGCCAGCGTGATCGTGCAGACCACCAGCGCGGTGCCGGCGACCCGGCGCACCGAGGTGCGGCGGGCCAGCCGGGCCGCGAGCGGACCGCCGATGACGACGCCGAGCGCGCCGGGGATGCCGATCAGGCTGGCGCGCAGCGCCGAGTAGCCGCGTGCGCCCTGGAGGTAGAACGCGAAGTAGAAGCCGCTCGCGCTCAACGCCAGGAACAGCAGCGTCAGCGTGACGTTCCCGGCGGCGAACTGGCGCAGCCGGAACAGCCGGGGGTCGAAGCTCGGGTACTTGCGGCGCAGTTCCACATACACGAACGCGGCGGTGACGATCAGCCCGGCCACGACGGTGCTCCACACCTGCGGCTCGGTGACCGTGCCGTCCTGGCCCGCGCGGATCAGGCCGTAGGAGAGCAGGCCCAGGCCGGCCGTGGACAACACCAGGCCGGGGAAGTCGAGTCCGCGCTTCTGCGGCGGCTGGAAGTTCGGCACCGTGCGCGCGATCGCGATCAGGCCGACCGCCACCACCGGCACGTTGATCAGGAACACCGAGCCCCACCAGAAGTTCGCCAGCATCAGCCCGGCCAGCACCGGGCCGGCCGCGATGCCGACGCCGGCGAAGCTGCTGAGCACGCCGAAGGCCTGCGGGCGCTGCTCGGGCGGATAGGTGAAGCTGATCACCGCCAGCGTCGCCGGGATCAGCAGCGCGGCGCCCAGGCCCATGACGGCGCGGGCCGCGATGAGCTCGCCGGTGCTGTGCGAGTAGGCGGCCAGGACCGAGGCCACGCCGAACAGCGCCATCCCGGTCAGCAGGGTGTTGCGATGGCCGAAGCGGTCGCCGAGGGCGCCGCCGGTGAAGGTGACGGTGGCCAGCACCAGCGTGTAGGAGCCGGTGGCCCACTGGAGCTGGTCGGGCGTGGCACCCAGGCCCTTCACCGGATCGGCCAGGGTCTCGTAGGCGGTGGACAGGACGGTGCCGTCGATCCAGATCAGGAGCTGCGCGAAGATCAGGACGGTCAGGATCAGGCGCTGCCGTCGGCCGGACGGCGGGCTGGCTGTGGACATGGTGGGACGACCCCCCAGGATCGCGGGATGAGCGGGTGGGACATGCTTGGTACGATCGACAGGTACCTGTCGGATATCAGCCTGGCAAACTCGTCAGGTACCTGTCAATCGTTCCCGTGCTGTCTTCTGCGACCGTGAGAGGCGAGGTATCCCGGAATGCCCCAGTCCGACAAGTTCGGCGACGACGGCGTGATCAGCTTCGCCGTCCGCCACGTCTGGCTCGGCATGCGCGCCGCGATCGAGGACGAGCTCGCCGAGTTCGGCCTGACCGTCCCGCAGTTCGCGACCCTGATGATGCTGGAGGGCTCCCCGGGCCTGAGCATCGCCGAGGTGGCCCGGCTGTGCGGCAGCACCCGGCAGTCCGCGAACGAGATGGTCGCAGGCCTGGAGGCCCGCGGCCTGGTCGAGCGCGCCCCCCACCCGACGGACCGGCGCGCGCACCAGCTGCACGCGACCGAGGCGGGCCTGGAGATGTTCGCCAAGGCGCGGCCGGCCGTGCGGCGCCGCGAGGAGGAACTGGAAGCCGGGCTCAGCACCGGGGTGCGGCAGGCCGCCCGGGAGTGGATGGCGGCGATGGCGGCGTCGTGCGATGTGGTGGACAAGAAGTAAAACCCTGTTGCGGACTGCTGAGGCGGACGGCTAGCTTGCGTACGCCGTGACCGAAGCAAAGGAGGTGAGACCCATGAAGGCGGTATCGACGTGGGTGCTCCCCGTGCTGTCACGGGCAGGCGACTGACACAGGAGTCGTCGGGAGCACCGGATCTCAGTGCTCCCGAAAGGTGACTGCCATGTCTTCCTCACTTCTTTTCACCAGTGATCTCTTCGCGGACGGCGTCCGCGAACGCGACTTCACCGTGGGCGACGTCCCCGGTGTCCTGTGGTCGCCGGACTCCCGACCCGAGCGCGCGCCCCTGGTCCTGATCGGCCACGGCGGCGGCATTCACAAGAAGGCGCCGGCCGGCGCGGGGCGTGCCCGCAGGCTGGTGCTCGGCTGCGGGTTCCACGTGGCCGCGATCGACGCGCCCGGCCACGGCGACCGGCCGCGGACCGAGCACGACGAGCGCGAGCTCGACGCGATGTTCGCGGCGCGCGACGCCGGCGAGCCGGAGGGCCCGATCATCGTGCGGTACAACGCTTATCTGGCCGAGCAGGCCGTGCCGGAATGGCGGATGACCCTGGACGCGCTCCAAGAGCTGCCGGAGATCGGCGGCGACGGACCGGTCGGGTACTGGGGCATCAACATGGGGACGGCGACCGGCGTCCCGCTGGTCGCCTCCGACGCGCGGATCACGGCTGCCGTGTTCGGCCAGCACTGGCCCGACTTCCTGGTTGAGCCGGCGCGGAGGATCACGATCCCCATCGAGTTCGACCTGCAATGGGACGATGAGCACATCCCGCGCTCGGCCGGCCTGGAGCTGTTCGACGCCTTCGCCTCGACCGAGAAGACGTTGCACGCCAACGCGGGGCGGCACAAGGAGTTGCCGCGGTTCGAGGCGGACAGCGCCGTCCGGTTCTTCGCCCGGCACTTGATCGGCGGGTCCGGAGCCGGTTCCGCGTCGGATCCCGTGGCCCCGGCGGTGGTCGCCGCGTGACCCGGGCGACGTCGGCGTCCGGCCACCCGGCCGGGCGCCGGTGCCGCACGGCTCAGCCGCTGGCGTGGTTCCCCAGCGACTCCTTGGTCACCGACCCCATCGAGACCGCGGAGACCCGGCCCTGCTGGTCGAACTGCACCGACGCGGTCGCCCCGCCGGGCAGCTCGGCGCTGATCGTGTCGCCCTCCTGCCGCCACGGGATGCCGAAGTGGTGGAAGTAGCCGGCGACGACCTCGTACGCCGAGCGGTTGAAGAACTGCGCCCCCTGCATCAGCAGTCGGGGCAGCGCTATCGGGTCGGGCACGGCCACCGGCACCTGCGGGTCGTCCGGCACCATGTACAGCCGCCCGGTCTCGTTGGCCTGCACACCGATGTAGCCGTCGGCGCGCAGCACCCCCATCGCCCCGAAAGCCAGCATCTCCGCGGCATATCGGGGGTCTTCGAAGCCGGACAGGTCCACCAGCTCCTCGGAGAACTCCGGCACGTCGTGCTCCTGCCCGAACACCCGCAGCGCCTCAGCCGCGGCCACCACCGGCAGTTTCCCGAACCCGGGGTTGGCCCAGCCCCACAGCCAGGAGCCCTCCGAGGTGTCGAAGCTGCCGAGCACGCTGATCCGCAGCTCCCGCCCGGACTGCCGGTACCGGCGCTCGTCCAGGTTCACCGTCCACGGCCCGATCGGCAGGAACTCGTTGAACTCCTCGATCTGGCGCATGCCCCAGGCCGCGTGGGGCTCCGCCATACGGAGGAAGGCATCGCTGAACGCAGAAGTCACGTGTCGACAGTAGCGGGGCGCGGTGGATTCTGTCGGGGCGATGGTCCAAGCTGCGGGGTTAATGGCAGGTGACGGCCTTGATCTGAATTCTCAGGCGCCTCCGCGCGCCCTTGACGCGAGGCGTTCGGCGAGGGCCAGGACAAGATCGCGGAGCTCGGCCGGACGCTCGATCTCGAAGGGCAGGTCGAGCGCGGCCAGCGTGGCGGGGAGCCAGTCGAGGCGTTCGGCGCGGATGGCGAGGCGGTGCCATCCGGGGCGGCCCTCGTCGGCGAGCGGTTGGAGGGTCGCGACACTGGCTGGGAACCGCGTCCGGATCTGCTCGGCGGTGCCTTGGATCCGAAGCGCGACCTGGTGGCGGTACTCCGCGGTGGCGAATCCCGTGACGAGGCTGCGTACCGGATCGTCGCCGGGCGGGTCGAACGTGCCGGGCATTGTCCGGACGGCGTGGATCCGGTCCAGGCGGAAGGTGCGTTCCTCGCCGATCACCGGATCCAGGGCCCTGACATACCAGCGCTTCCCGTGGCTCACGATGGCATACGGATGCACGGTCCGGTCTGTGCGGTCGCCGTAGGCGATGGCGATCGGCCGCCGATTCGTCACGGCATCGGAGATCGTGAGCAGCACGGTGGCATCCGGCGCAGCGCTCTGATCGGGTTCCTCGCCGGTGAAGGCGATGCTTTCGAGCACGCTGTCCAGCCGGTCCGCCAGCCGCGCGGGCAGCACCCGCCGGATCTTGGCGGCGGCCGTCTCACCGGCCGGTCCCAGCGTCGCCGTCAGCCCGCTGCGTCGCCCCGAGAGCAGGCCCAGAAGCACCGCCAGCGCCTCGTCGTCGCCGAGCATCAGCGGCGGCAGCCGGAAGCCGCGGGCGAGCCGGTAGCCGCCGTAGCGGCCGCGTACCGACTCGACGGGGATGTCCAGATTCAGCAGGTGGTCCACGTAGCGGCGCACGGTCCGGGTGTCGACGCCGAGCCGGTCGGCGAGTTCGGCCGCCGGGCGCACGCCACCGGACTGCAACAGCTCCAGCAGCGTCAGTACGCGTCCGACGGGTCGATTCACGCTTCCCAAACTAGCGCCGATACCGGACCGATTCTGTCCGGTATCGGCCGTACGGTGCGAGTACGACGACCCGCAAGGAGAAGATCATGAACTTCGCATCGACCCGCGTCATCACCGCCGACATCACCGCTCTGGTCGCCTTCTACGAGAAGGCCACCGCCCGCGCCGCCAGCTGGTTCACCCCCGATTTCGCCGAGCTGGCCGGGCCCACCGGCGCGACCCTCGCCATCGGCAGCACCGACACCGTCCCGTTGTTCGCCGCCGGCAGTGCCGCACCGGCCGCCAACCGCAGCGTGATCCTCGAGTTCCTGGTGGACGACGTCGATGACCTGTGGCAGCAACTCGCCGCTGGGATCCCCGGCTCCGACGTCGTCGCCGAGCCCAAGACCATGCCCTGGGGCAACCGCTCCCTGCTGGTCCGCGACCCCGACGGCAACCTGGTGAACTTCTTCACGCCGGTGACGTCCGAGGCGCGCGCCAAGTTCGGGCTGTGAGGGCTAGCCGGGTTGAGGTCTAGCCGGGTTGTGGTCTAGCTGGGTTGTGGCCGGAGCCCGTCCATCAGCACGTCGAGCAATCGCTGTGCCTGCGCGGCCTTCCCGCGTTCGGCGGACACCGCGAGGATGCCGAGCACCGCGGCGCTGACGTCCTCGGCGCTGGTGTCGGCCCGGATCTCGCCGGCCGCGATCCCGGCGTCGAGGATGGCGGCGACGGCCGACAACAGCTCGCCGCGGGTGTGCGCCAGGGAGATCTCCCCGGAGTCGACCATGGCGAGCAGGGTGTCGGTCATCCCGCGCTTGGTGGCCAGCCAGTCGGCGAACAGGTCCATCCACAGGCGCAGCGCGCGCGCCGGTGAGTGCGCCCCGAGCAGGTCGTGCGCGCCGGCGGTCAGCCGTACCACCTGGTCCCGGTAGACCGCGTCGACCAGCGCCTCCCTGGTCGGGAAGTGGCGGTAGACCGTGGCGACCCCGACACCGGCCTGGCGGGCGATCTCCCGCATGGACGGCTCGGCCTCCGACGTGGCGAACGCGCGCGTGGCGGCGGCGAGCACGCTCTCGCGGTTGCGCAGCGCGTCGGAGCGGAGCGGCTGCTGGGCGGGGGAGGTCGGGGTGGCGTCCATGATTAAACGGATCGCGTTCCACTTTCGGCGGTCATCGGGTTAGTATAGGCCGGAGTTGAAACGGAGCATGTTCCGTTTAGCTTCTGCCGCTGCTTCGGCGCGTCCCGATCTGGAGATCCCATGGCTGACCACACCCCGGCACCCGACACCATGCGCACGGTCCGCTTCCATGAGTACGGCGAGCCCTCCGACGTGCTGACCCTGGAGACCGCCCCGATCCCCGAGCCTGGTCCCGGCCGCATCCGAGTGGCCGTGCACGCCTGCGGCCTGGCTCCCGCCGACTGGGCGCTGTGCCGCGGCCTGTTCGGCGGCGAGCTGCCCCGCGGTGTCGGTTGCGACGTCGCAGGGATCGTCGAAGCCGTAGGCGACGGACTCACGGACGTCGCGGTCGGCGACCTCGTGTTCGGCACCGCCGACTATGCCGGCCAGCCCAGCGCCGGCGCGGCGGACCGTGCGGTGATGGACCACTGGTTCGCCGTCCCCGAAGGACTGGACGCGATCCACGCGGCCGCGCTCCCGATGGCGCTGAGCACCGCGTACTGGCACCTGGCCCGCCTCGGACTGACGCCGGGCAGCACGCTGCTGGTCAACGGCGCCGGAACCACGATCGGCTACGCGGCCGTGCAGATCGCGCTCGTCCGCGGCCTCCGCGTCATAGCCACCGCCGGCGAGACGTACGCCGCCCGACTGACGGATCTCGGCGCCACGGTCACGCCGTACGGCGACGGCCTGGTGGAGCGCGTCAAAGCCCTGACAGACGCTCCCGTGGACATCGTCTTCGACACCGCGCCCGCGAACGGCGTGCTGCCCGATCTCGTCCGCATCGCCGACGGCGACCCCCGCCGCGTCCTGACCTGTTCCGACCTGACCGGCGCGGCAGAACTCGGAGTGCGCGACAGCTTCCACGAGGACCGCGCGGCGTTCACCGACGAAGAGCGCTACGGCCACTTCCCCGAGTTCGCGAAGCTGGCCGCCGACGGTGCGTTCGGCATCCCGATCGCCGGCACCTTCCCACTTGACCAGTGGCGCACGGCGCTGGAGATCAGCCAGTCCGGACGCGCCCGCGGCAAGCTCCTGCTGGTGCCTGCCTCAACGTGAGGAGCCGTCGCCGTGACGGCGACAGCGTAGGGTCTCACGCCGTGGGTGCGTTCGTACTGGTCGCCGAGGACGATGCGAAGCAGGCTGAGCTGGTTCGCCGTTACCTGACCCGCGAGGACCACGCGGTCCTCGTGGTCGCCGACGGTCGCGCGGCGATCGACCAGGTGCGCAGCCGACGTCCCGATCTGCTGATCCTCGACGTGATGATGCCCGAGCTCGACGGTCTTGACGTGCTGCGCGTCCTGCGGCGCGACTACGACGTGCCGATCCTCGTGGTGACGGCCCGGTCGGCGGCCGAGGACAAGCTCGCAGGCTTCGACCTCGGCGCCGACGACTACCTCACCAAGCCCTACGACCCGCGCGAGCTGATGGCCCGCGTGCGCTCGCTGCTTCGGCGCGCGCAAGCCGCCGGCGGTGCGGTCGGCTCGGCCGGATCGGTCGTCCTCCCGCTGCGCGTCGGGCCGCTGACACTCGACCAGGTCCGCCACGAGGTCCGGCTCGACGGCACCAGAATCGAGTGCACGCCGGCGGAATTCCGTCTCCTCGAAACCCTGATGTCCAGTCCCGGCCGGGTCTTCAGCCGACGCCAGCTCCTCGACCAGGCGCACGAGCCCGACAGTTTCGTCACCGAGCGCACCGCCGACGCGCACGTGAAGAACCTGCGCCGCAAGATCGAGGCGGACCCTCGCAATCCGGTGTTCCTGCAGACGGTCTACGGCGTCGGGTATCGCATGACTGACGTGACCGATGCCTCCGCCGCCGACTCCGCCGATGCCTACGATGCCTAAGTACGGCCTGCGAACCAGGCTCCTGGCCGGCACCATCCTGGTCGCGGCCGGCGCGGTCGCCGCGACAGCCTGGCTCTCGGTCCAGGGCGCGACCACCTCGATCGCGCAGCAGGAGAACACCGTCCGCCAGGCGTATCCCCTGGTCTACGAAGCCGTGGTCGACTACGCCGCCACCCACACCACCTGGTCCACCGTCGGCCCGGTCCTCGCCGACATGTCGCAGGAACTGGGCGTCCGCATCGTCGTCACCCCGGACGGCGGCCGGCCGATCGAGAGCTCGCCCGCCACGGCGTCCGACTCGCGCGGCGCGGAGCCGCTGGTGGCCATCGATCCGCTGACCGTCGACAACGAGCTCGCCGCGACCCGGTTCCCGGACGGCATCGACCCCAAGGTCACCAGTCCCTTCCTTCTCACCACCCAGGAACACTCCGACCTGGAAGCGCTCGTCGAGAAGGGAGCGGGCTGTCTGCGCTACAACGGCCTGGACGACGGCATCGCCGAAGTCCCCAGCGGCCGCCCCTACCTGCGCGTCCCGCTGGCCAGCGCCCCCGAGTCCTGCCGCGACATCCTGGGCCAGGGCGGCGGCTACATCGGGTTCGAGGACTCCCCCTCGGTCATGCCCACCGCGACCGAGCAAGCGGCGCTCAACCAGCTCGGCGCGTCGATGAAGGGCTGTGTCACCGCCGCCCCGATGAAGCTGGCGCTGACCGGCGCGGGCGAGGTCACCGTCGTCGCGCCGCCGGCCGATGAAGCGCAGGACCGCACCTGCCTGCTCAACGCCCGGCGCCTCCAGCTGCGGCCGTACGTCGCACCGGCCGCGTTCATGGAAGCCATGCCGCTCGGCAACGCCAACGGCCAGGCGAGCGTCGGCCTGTCGGCGGCCGACAGCTGGCGCATCGCCGGAGTCGCCACCCTCGTCGCGCTGCTCACGGTCGGCGTCGCCATGCTGCTGGCGAACCGCGTGATCCGTCCGGTCCGCGCGCTCACCGAGGCGACGCGCCGCATGCGCGCCGGCGACGGCACGGCCCGCGCCGCGACCAGCGCCCGCTGGGAGATCGCCGAGCTGACCGCGGCCTTCAACGAGATGGCCGAGCACGTCGCCCGGACCGACCGGCAACGCAAGGCACTGGTCAACGACATCTCCCACGAGCTGCGCACGCCGTTGAGCACGATCAAGGGCTGGTTGATCGCGGCCAACGACGGCGTGGCCGACCTGGACACCGACCTGGTCTCCTCGCTGCTGGAGGAGACCCTGCTGCTCCAGCATCTGGTCGATGACCTGCGGGACCTCGCCCTCGCCGACGCCGGGCAGCTGCGCCTGGAGCCGGCGGAGCTCGACCTCGGCGGGCTGCTCCGGCACATCGCCGCGGCCGGCGGCGGACGCGCGACCGTCGAGGTGCCGCCGGATCTGCGGGTCGTGGCGGACCCGATGCGGCTGCGGCAGGCCGTCGGGAACCTCGTGGCCAACGCCGAGCGGCACACTCCGCCGGAAGGGCGGATCACGATCCGCGCCGAGCAGGCCGGCGAGACCGTCCGCATAGCGGTGACCGACACAGGGCCCGGAATTGCCGCAGAGGATCTGGCCTCCGTCTTCGACCGCTTCTGGCGCGCGGACAAGTCGCGCAACCGCCGCACTGGCGGCAGCGGACTGGGACTGGCCATCGTGCGCCAACTCGTCGAGGCACACGGCGGCGAGGTCAGCGTGACCAGTACGCCGGGTACCGGCGCGACGTTCACCATCCAGCTGCCGGTGACGAAGGAACTCGCATAGCGTTCGCACAAGTTCTTCGCATTTGCTGGGCAGGCTCGTGCGCTGTGAAAACCCATACCTGGTCTTCCCATCCTGTCGCCGGCGGCGTGGTGGCCGTATGCGCGCTGGCTCTTGCCGCGTGCTCGTCCACCGCGGCCAAGCAGCCTCAGGCTCAAGTGCCGTCGCTGCCGGCTTCCGTCGCCACCTCCGGCTCCGGCTCGGCGAGCGCGAACGCGAACGCGAGTGCCCCGGCGGGGACGAGGGGCTCTGCCACCGCTGCGCGGCCGCGTATCACGCTCGACATGACCAACACGCAGATCAACTCGCTCTACACGCAGTACAGCCAGTGCATGGCGACGAACGGCTACAGCAAAGAGAAGAACCTCCGGGACCAGGCCGCCATGGTGAAGGCGCAGAACGCCTGCGTCTCCGAGGACCCGTTGCCGCCGTGGCAGCTCGACGCCAGTAACCCGAAGGCCGCCGAGTTCGTCCACGCGGTCGTGCAGTGCTTGCGCGACAAGGGCGTCCAGTACGTCTCGGCGGACTCCCCGCAAGGAGGCCAGTATGGGGTGTCCCTCGGCGGGCCCAACAACGACTCCCAGTCGATCACCCTGGGCATGCAGGACACGCCGGACTGCGAGAAGCAGGTCGCCGCTCAAGGGCTCGGCAGCTGAGGTGCGTAAGTGGTTCCTCGCCGCGCTGGTCGCCGTGGTCGTGTCCGCGGTCGCCGTCACAGCGGTCTACATGCTGCGTTTCCATCCCGCGCCTCCGCCTGAAGCCAAGCCCGTCGCGCCGCAGACGGCCGCCATCACCCGCACCAATCTGACCACCAGCGTCACCCTCCAGGGCACCCTCGGGTACGGCACCGCCACGCCCTACACCGGACGCAAGAGCGGGACGGTCACCTGGCTGCCCGCCGTCGGCGCGGTCGTGGGCCAAGGCCAGACGCTGTACGGCGTCGACGCGCAGCCTGTGATCCTCTTTCTCGGCGCCACGCCGCTCTACCGCGCGATCAACGCGCAGGCCACGCCGGGGCCGGACGTCGCCGAAGTCAATGCGAACCTGCGGTCCCTTGGGTATGAGGTCGCGCCGAGCGGTGACGCGTACACCTCGGGCACTGAGGCCGCGCTCAAGAAGTGGCAGCTGAGCAAGGGGTTGACGGCGAACGGCACGTTGGCGATCGGGGACCTGGCTGTGCTGCCGGCGCCGGTCCGCGTCAGCTCGCTCGACGTCCAACTCGGCGCTTCGGCCACGGCGGATCTGCTGAGTTTGAGCTCGACGACGAAGCATGTCACGGCCGCCGTCGATCCGCGGCAGGTCGATACCAGTGTTCTGATTCGCGGGCTGAAGGTCTCGCTTTCGCTGCCCAACAGTAAGCAGACCACGGGCACCGTTTCAGCGCTGAGCTCGCCCGGTGCGGCGGCTGCGGCCGGTTCCGCTTCTGGCGGCGGTGGCAGTGGCGGCAGTGGTGGTGGCTCGTCCGGACCGTCGATGACCATCGACGTCGCCGACCAGTCGGTGCTGTCTGGGATGGATTCCGGTTCGGTCGGGGTGAACATCACCACGGGCTCTGTGAACAACGTCCTGGCTGTGCCGGTCGAGGCTTTGGTCGCGGTCCAGGGCGGCGGCTACGCGGTGCAGGTGGTTGCCGGGACCGGCCAGACGAGCATTCTCGTCGGGGTGCAGACCGGGCTGTTCGCGAACGGGCTCGTGCAGATCTCCGGGCAGGGGATCACCGAGGGGCTGAAGGTCGTGACCGTCTCGTGAGTGCGGTGCTGCGACTGGACCACGCGACCAAGGACTATGCCGGCGGCGTGCGGGCCCTGGACGACGCCAGCCTCACCATCGACGCCGGCGAACTGCTCGCCATCGTCGGGCCCTCCGGCTCCGGCAAGTCCACGCTGCTGAACCTGATGGGGACCCTGGACCGGCCCTCCAGCGGGACCGTGTCCGTGCGGGATCAGGACGTGGTGACGCTGAACGACCGGGAGCTGTCCGCCCTACGCGCCAGAGAGATCGGATTCGTGTTCCAGCAGTTCCAGCTCATCGAAGGGCTCAGCGCCGCCCAGAACGTGGCGACCGGCCTCCTCTACGCCGGCGTGCCACGCAGATCCCGCAGCGCCCTCGCCGAAACCGCCCTGGACAAGGTCGGCCTCGCACACCGCCGGCACCACAAGCCGCACCAACTCTCCGGCGGCGAGAAGCAGCGCGTAGCCATCGCCCGAGCACTGGTCAACGACCCAGCACTGGTCCTCGCCGACGAGCCCACGGGAGCACTCGACACCGCCAACGGCCGCGCGATCCTCCAGCTGCTCCGGACCCTCAACCAAGCCGGCACCACCATCGCCCTGATCACCCACGACCGGCAGATCGCCGACGCCCTGCCCCGCCGCGTGGAGATCCTGGACGGACGAATCAAGGCCGACGAGGTGCTGCACGCGCCGGTCGCTGCGGAGCAGGGGGCGGTGTTGTGACGCGCTTTGACGGGGACGCCTCCGAGGATGCCGCCCGCGATGCGGCTTCCGAGCATGGCGCCCGCGATGCCGACCACTCCGCTGCCCCCGAGCGCGCCGCCTTTGCTGCTGCCTGCGCCGCCGCCGACCGCGATGAGCTTGCCGCCCGAGACGTCGCGCCTGAGCAGCACTTTGATCCGGATGCTTCCGAGCGCGGCCCGGACCCTAAGCGCTCCGCCCGCTCCTCCCCCCGCACCGTCCGCCTCAACCCCGCCGACATCCTCGGCCTCGGCCTCCTCGGCCCCCGCACCCGCAAGATGCGGGCCGTCCTGTCCTCCCTCGGCATCTCGATCGGCATCGCCACCGTGATCATGGTCGTCGGCATCCCGGCGTCCTCCCAGCGCGCCCTCACCGATCAGCTCTCGGCGCTCGGTACGAACCTGCTCAGTGCGCAGGCCGTTCTGGACCAGGACACCCAGACCCTGCCGCCGGTCCTGAAGTCGGCCGGTGCGATGGTCGCCAGGATCCCGCCGGTCGAGCAGGTCAGCGAGGTCGCCAACACCGGCGCCGAGGTGCGCCGCTCGCCGGCCATCCCGGCCAAGGACAGCTCCGGCGTCACCGTCCTGGCCGCCGAGGGCTACGACCTCCCCGCGGTGATCGGCGCGCACCTCGTTGCCGGGCACTACCTCACCGCCTCGGACGCGGCCTTCCCGACCGTCGTCCTCGGCTCGGTGGCCGCCACTTGGCTCGGCATCACCAAGCTCCCGCCGAGCCAGCCTGCCCCGCAGATCTGGATCGGCTCCCAGGCCTTCACCGTGGTCGGCATCCTCGCCGCCAGCCCGCTGGCCCCCGAAGTGCAGCAATCCGTCCTCGTCGGCTGGGACGCGGCCCGCCACTACCTGAGCTTCGACGAGCACCCGACGCAGCTCTACGCGCGAGTCCGGGAATCCCAGATCTACGCGGTCCAATCCGTCCTCGCCGCGACGGTCTACCCGCAGAACCCGGGCCAGATCGTGGTCAGCCAGCCCTCGGCCGCCCTCGCGGCCAAGCAGCTGACCGAGACCGCGCTGTCAGGCCTGTTCCTCGGCCTGGCAGGCGTGGCGCTGCTGGTGGGAGCGGTCGGCGTGGCCAACACGATGATCGTGTCAGTCCTCGAACGCCGCAGGGAGATCGGCCTGCGCCGAGCCCTCGGCGCCACCCGCCGCCAGATCCGCGGCCAGTTCCTCACCGAATCCGTGCTGCTGTGTCTGCTCGGCGGCCTCGCCGGCGCCGCCGTCGGCGTCCTCGGCACCGCCGGCTACGCGATGTCCCGCAACTGGCCCGCCGTCATCCCCATCGGCTCCGTGCTCGGCGGCGTCGGCGCGGCGCTCGTCGTCGGCGTGCTCGCCGGGGTCCATCCGGCGGTGCGCGCCTCGCGCCTGCCGCCGACCGAGGCCCTGGCGACGGTGTGACGCGACGGCCCCGAAACTTCACCTCGGGGCCATCGCTCAATGTTTCGAAGGATCGAGCATCGCTGTACCCTGATTCGCGCACCGCGCGGTACCCGTTCCTCTGACGAAGGCGGCCGATGTCGAGTCTGACGCGCAAAGCCACGCGCCGTCTGAAGCACAGCCTCAAGGACGACGAACAGGTGCTCAACGCCACGTCGGCGGCCCGCATAGGCGGCATGCGCGAATACGCGGCGGGCGCGTTGCCCGGCCTCGGCGTCGTCGGCATGGTCGCCGGAAGCCGCGTCGGTAAGGGCGGCGCGGAGAACGTCGACCCCCGCGCGGCCGGTCCCACCAGATCGAATGGATCGGCGAGCCGGTCACCGACCCGGGGGTCCTGACCAAGACGGAACGCGTCGTCATCGGAGTACGCGGCCCCGTCGTCGTGGGGTGGGAGGTCCCGCGGATCTTCACACGCCATGGTCGCGCGCTCCTGGCTGAACTGACGGGACCGGCAACGCCTGAATAGCGGCGGCATACTACTGCGCTATGAGCGACGATCAGTTCGGCACGGCGCGGCGGGATCCCGAGGACGAGTTCACCCTGCCATCCGCCTACGACGGCCGGAGGATCGTCGACCGCTCCCGGTTCGGGTTCGGTAAGCACCCTGATATCGATCGCAGTGGTGCCGAGCGGGTACTGGCGCGGCGCCGGCAACCGGATTCCGGTCTGCTACGCCTGATCGAGCAGGCACGGACCTCTCCCGAAAGCGATCCGGAGTTGGCCGAGGCGCTGTCCGGCGTCGATGCCTTCGACCTCGCAGTTCAGTCTCCATTGCAGGCCGCTCTGATCGCGACGGTGATTCGCGACAGCGAGTATTCGAACCCTGATGACGTCGCGAACGTCGAGATCTGGGAATGCGCTCGGGATCTAGCCTTCGCGATGAAGGCGTTCGCCCATTTCTGCCTTCTGGACCACGAGCCGGGACTCGTTCGCCTGCGGCCAGCCGATCAGCCGCCGATGCTGCTCGACGACTGGCCGCAGCTGAAGCGATTGCTGGAGCTCCGCCGCCGGGTTCCAGGACCGGATCACGACGACGCCAAACGCGCAGCCGTCCGCCTGAGGGAGGACGATCGCACCGGCTTTCATCGAACCCTGACGAGCTTCCTGTTCCCCGAGGAGGCCGACTGGAGCCGGTCCGACAGGGAGGCCGCGACGCAGGGACTGCTTCCGGCCGTCGCGCTCCTTCCCGGGATACGTAGCGCACAGCAGGCTGTCGCGCTCGGCGAGGCCGCTCGCGTGCAGCCCTGGAAGTGGGACGGCGACCTCGACATCGAGCTCACGTTCCTGACCTACGCGGGCGCCGACGCCTTGCCGTTCCTGGTCGCGTGGCTCGACCTCGGCCATCGTTGTGAACCGGGCGAACCGTGCGCGGCCCACGAACGAATCCTGGACCTGATCGCCCGGATTCCGCGCGCCGAGGCGATATCGGCTCTCCTGGACCGAGCCGAGGATCCCAGGGTCCTGTCTCGCCTGCACGAGGCCGTGGCGCGATTCCCACGACGCGCCTTGCGAGTCCTGGCCGAGGCTGAACCGACCTCGATCGCCGTCGCCGTCCTCACCGCAGTCGTACACGCCGATCCCGAGTTCGCTCGCTCCGAGCTGGCGTATCTGACCCCGGCCGGCGCCAAGCAGGTCAGCGCACTGTTTCCCGACGATCCGGACGGAGCCGCGCTCCTGGCTCAGCTTCCTGCGATCCTCGCAGCGCCGCCGTGGCGGGACCGGAAACGTAAGCCGGCGCAGCCGATCGTGGTCGAAGGACTCACGCCGCCGGCCGAGACCAAGGTGGTCTGGCTGCCCGGCGAACGGGAGGAGTGGCTCTGCCCGCAGGACGCCGGTTGGGCGCCGCAGGAGGGCTGGTCGGTCCTCGTAAAGCAGATCCCTGATGACGCGGCCGACGCCTCGACCGCGCTCTACTTCGCCGCACACGGGCCCGACGACCTGGTCCGTCCGCTGTTGGCCGACGGATGGCGACCCTCTATCAAGGCAGACGACGATCGGGCCCGGGCCTTCATCGCGCGGTATGAAGTCCTCGCGCTTCCGGCTGTACTGGCGATCGAGCGTCGGCCCGCGCTGCGTGCGCGGTTACTTGTGCCGTTCGCGAATCCGGAGGTCGTCGCGCTGATGGTGGACGGCTTGAGCCGACTGCGCAGCGTGCAGGGCTTGGCGATGAACTGGCTGCGTCGGCATCCCGAGACGGCGGCGCGGTGCGCGGTGCCGGCGGCGTTGGGGAAGCGCGGCAAGGTCCGCCGCAGCGCTGAGGCCGCGCTGCGGGTCGTCGAAACCGTCGGCGTCGACGTGCCGGCGGTCGCGACTCGCGCCTACGGTGCCGAGGCCGGTCAGGCGGTCAAGGAGCTGCTGGCCGACGACGGGCTCGGCGTCTTCCCGCGCACGATGCCCCAGCCGCCGCCAGCTGCTCGGGCTGCGCTACTGGCCCCGATCCGGTTGAAGGACGGCCAGACGACGCTGCCGCAGAGTGCTGCGCAAGCCGTCGTCGACATGCTCATGATCTCCAAGCCGGACGAGTCGTACGCCGGATTGGCGATCGTCACAGAGGCCTGCGACGCCGCCTCTCTGGCCGAGTTCGCATGGTCGCTGTACAAGGCATCGCGCGAGGTCGGTTTGCGCGCACTCGGCGCGTTCGGGGACGAGAGCACCGTCGAGCGGCTGCTTCCGGTGCTGCGGGAGATGAACGAGAGCGGCGACGAGTCGGTCGGGGACGAGTTCCGGGTGCTGGCGGCGACCGGCGGCGACCGGGCTTTGACGACGCTGCGAGCCTACGCGGCGAAGGGGCGGCTGGCCGGGATCAAGCGCGCGGCGCAGGAGCGGTTCGACTCCATCGCCGAGGCGATGGACCTGTCGGCGAGCGCGCTGTCCGACCGCGTGGTTCCGGACCTCGGTCTGGGGCCGGAGGGCTCGCTGGAGTTGGACTACGGGGCGCGTCGGTTCGTCGTCGGATTCGACGAGCTGTTGCGTCCGTGGGTCGCGGATGCGGCCGGCAAGCCGTTGAAGGCGTTGCCGAAGCCCGGCAAGAACGATGACCCGGAGTTGGCGGACGCGGCGTACAAGAAGTTCGCGGAGCTCAAGAAGACGGCTCGGACGGTCGCCGTCGATCAGGTCAACCGGCTGGAGTCGGCGATGCTCAGCCGGGGCCGGTGGTCGCCGGAGGATTTCGGCACGTACTTGGTGGGGCACCCGGTCATGCGGCGTCTCGTGCGGCGGTTGGTCTGGGGCGTCTATGACGAGCAGGAGAACGTGCTCGGGTCGTTCCGGGTGGCCGAGGACCTTAGCTACGCAGATGTCAGCGATGCGCATTACGAGATCCCGCCTCGCGCGAAGGTAGGCGTCGCGCACCCCGCGGACTTGGGGGCGGCGCTGGGGGAGTGGTCCGAGGTCGTGGCCGACTACGAGATCCTGCAGCCGTTCGAACAACTGGGGCGGCCGCTTCCGGGGCTGACCGCCGGGGATCGCGCGTCGAAACTGCTCGTCCGGTCCTTCATCACGCCGGAGCCGGCACAACTCGGTTACCTGATCCCCCAGACCACGTTCTTCGCGTGGTCGATCGCCGCACTCCGGGCTCGAGGCTGGCAGCGTGGCCCCCTGGCCGCCGCTTCGCTGGCCGAGGGCCCACGCTGGCACCGCAGCCTGCGTTCGGTCGGTGGCGGTCGGCACGTGGTCATGGAGCTGGAGCCGGGCATTCAGGCCGGGGCTCCGGGCTATAGCGAGCTTCAGTTCATCACCGCGGTCTGGCTGAGCTCGACCGGCGAGAGCCCCGAATTCGACCGCCACGCGCTGCCGTGGTCCGAACTCGACGACGCGACAGCCGCGCAGGTGCTGCGCCAGCTGGAGGAACTACAGGGGTAGTTTCAGTACCCGCATATAGATGGAGGCTCGATGTCAGGCGGACAGCTGTACGACACCATCGGCGCGGCCTACACGGCGACCCGCCGTACCGATGCTCGGATCGCCGCGCAGATCTGGGCGGTGCTCGGCGATGCTCGGACCGTGCTGAACGTCGGCGCGGGCACCGGGTCCTACGAGCCTCCGGACCGTGACGTCACCGCGGTGGAACCGTCGGCGACCATGCGGGCCCAACGCCCGGCCGGCGCGGCCCCGTGCATCGCCGCCAGCGCGGAAAGCCTCCCGTTCGAGGACCAGTCCTTCGACGCCGCGATGGCCTTAGCGACCATCGACCACTGGGAGGACCCCATCGCCGGCCTGCGCGAGCTGCGCCGCGTCGCCCGCCGCGTGGTGGTGTTCACCCACGACGCCAGCGACCCCGACCGCTTCTGGCTGACCCGCGACTACCTGCCTGAGCACGCCGCCCTCTGGACCGGCCGCCCTCCCCTCTCCGAGCTGGCCGCAGCGATCGCAGCCCGCGCCGAACCCGTACGCATCCCCTGGAACTGCACCGACGGCTTCTACGAGGCCTACTGGCGCCGCCCCGACGCCTACCTCGACGAACACATCCGCCGCGGCATGTCGGTCTGGTCCCGCGTCGGCCCCGCCGCCGAACAGCGGGCAGTCCGCGCCCTCCGCGCCGACCTGGCGTCCGGCCGATGGGCCGAGCGCAACCGCGACTTGCTCGGCCTTGATGAGGCAGCCTTTTGTAGTTGCCTGCTTATCGCCTGACAGCCGATATGACATGGCTCCTCGGCCCGAGCCTCTGGAAGGATCTCAGCGTGGGATCCGTGCTGAGCAGCCTTCATGTTGACGTCCGCGTTTCCAGCGAGACCGGACGGAACGGCGTCATCGTCGTGAGCGCCGTCGTCCATCCGATCGTCGACGGCCGCGACGTCGTCGCCGACGCCTTCGAGTCCGGACCCGGCCATGTGCCTGAGCTGCTGCTCCGGCCGGACGGGCTGCGTGCGGGCGACGAACCCCACGAGGTCGAGCTGGCCGAGGCCGATTGCACCTGGCGCTGCTGCGGTGCGCTGTGCGTGACCATCCGGCGCGACGGTGGCCAGGCTGCTCGACGACTGGCTGCGTGCCGATCCGGAGCGGTTGGGCCGTTGGCAGTTCGAGCTTGAGACCGCGTCGTCCTGGAAGCCTGACGAGATCGACGTCCTGCTGTTCCACCCACGGCCTCCGACCGCCTATGCGCCATGGCTCCAGTTCCGCACGGTCCTGACGGTCACCGACGAGGACCCCTCAGTGCAGGCGGGACGCTTCGGAGCCGAACTGACCGACAACGACCCGCGCGGCTACGCCGAGATCTGTGGCGGCTCCGCCGAATTCGCCCGCGAGCTCGGATATGAGTGGCCCCCGAGGCCGGCGTGATTTCCGGGAAGCGAAACGGTCAGCGCCCAGTAGAACGGCCAAAGGTTCGTCCCCCAGTGGGGATCGGTGGCCTCCAGGGCAGCCCGGTTGTCCGGGGTGCGCAGCAGGCAGCGGTGGCGTACGAGATCGCGTCGTTCTGACCGGGTGAGCAGGGGCGGCAGGTCCCCGTCTCGGGGGTCGTCCGCTTCGACGTCCCCGGTGACGTCGACGTTCAGGTGCTGGACGTGGTCGGCGCGGTAGTCGCGGCGGAAGTCGGTGTCCCACTCGGAGTAGCGGCCCCAGGCCCCCGAGAGGTCGATCGCGGGGCGGTGGCGACGCAGGAACGTCCAGTACAGCGGGGACCGGTCGGCGATGCCGCGCTGTGCGTGGTTGACTCCGGCGCGGACCTTCACCCCGGCCCGGGCGAAGACCATCTGCCCGAGCATCAGTCCCGGCCAGACCGGATCGGAGACGGTGATCGGCGCGTCGGCGTCGTCGGCCTGGTCGACCTCGACGATCTCGACGATCTCGTGGAGCAGCGGGTCGAAGCGCAGATCGGTGATCGGGCTCATCCCCAGCGCGGTGAACAGCTCCAGGTACTGCTCGCGGGTGATGGCCGGCCAGTCGGTGCCGACGAGGTCGAGCCAGTGTTCCCACGGCGTGTCCCACGCCGGGTCGGCCTCCGGTTGAAAGCTCAGGAGAAGCACGTCACTGAGCCTGCTGAGCGCATAGAGGGTCGTGAGGGAGTCTGCGCGATGCGCCGGGCTCCCCGGGCCGTCCGGGGTCTGCTCGTATACGGACATCGATCCGAGTTCTGCGCGGAAACCGTCGCGACCCTAGGCGAGTGTAGGTCCTCGTTCTCTTCGTCCAACGGCGACGCTGTGAGCTGGGAAGAGTCCTGGATCTCAGTCCTTGTCCACAAGTCGCTTTCTCACAGTTCTGTCCAGTCCGTCACTGAAGTGGGGTGACGAGGGCGCGGCAGGTATCGCGGTCCCGTGGTAGCCCCGTCCTCCGGAACCATGGCTGAGCGCTGGCGGCGCGCCAGAGGTCCTCCCGATCGATCAGCGCGGATAGGTAGGTGCGCTGAGCTGCCGAGAATCTGTCGCCATCCTGGTGGAGACGTGGGAATGCCGCTGTCAGGAACGAACCGAGGTCCTTGTCGAGGGTGAACATCCCGGCTAAGGGGAGCGTGGCGAGCGCGGCGGGGAGTAGTTCCGCGAAGTCGTCGACGCGTTCGACTGCTGCCCAGATCAGGTCGAATCGCAGCCAGCCCTCCTGGCCCGGCAGGTGTCCCTCGAACCAGTGATCGGCCACGGTGGGTGTGAGCAGCGCGTCTAGGATCGCGCGTGTGGCGCGTGGATCGTCCGCCAATTCGGGCGCCAGCGCGGCACAGGCCCTGACTCCGGGATGTTCATCAAGAAGCAAGGCCTGCGGGCGGGCTCCCAGCATGCCCAGAAGTCGTGCTGCTGCCGCCCGCGCTCTGGGATCCGAGCAATCGCCGGCAGTGGATTCGAGACGTTCGGTCAGCGCTGACTGCGCTTCGACCAGGTCTTGGTGCCCGCTGAGGTGGACGGCCGCTTCCAAGGCCTTGACTCTGATGCGGCCGTCGGGGTCGTCGAAGACCAAGGTCAGCGCAGCGAGAAGCTCAGGCGCGGTGGACCGGCAGGCCAGTTTGTTCCGGGCGCGCATCGTCTGCTGGAACTCGCGGTCCAGCATCGCGGCCGCCGGTGTCTTCGGAGGAGGCGAGGTGTCATCTCGGGTGATGTCCTGCAGCCAGGCTCTGGTTTCGGCCCGCATCCGCTCGAGGTCAGCTTCGTCGCGCCCCGCAGGGTGGGCCTCAGCGATCAGCGCTGCGTCGTCCACGGCATCGAACATGCAGGACTCGGCGACACGGGCGAGGAAGTCGACCAGGTCCAGGCGCAGTGGGCGTGGTGCGGTGTCCCAAGGCAGGACGTTCTCCACGAGCTCCATGGTTCGCGGATCATCGAGCATCGCCGCGACGACAAGAGCGACCGGACCGGTAGCCGAGTAGATGCTGCCCTGGTGCAGGACTGAGCTGTCCAGATAGGCAACCGCAGCGCTGCGGGTTTGAACGTCCTTGCCGAGCAATGCCAACAACTGGAAAGGGGCATCGGAGGCCGGCCCATAGGCGTGGTCAAGCTCCGACCAGTCAGTCTGTATCAGCAGCGCGTCTACCGAGTCCACGCACCGATCGTGGCAGTAGTCGTGCCTAGGGTCGCGGCCGGGGTGGTGTGCGGCCATCTCATCCAGTGGTGCGCTGGTGCTGAACTGGTGAATGCGCCTCGCCTTGGTCGATGCCACTGGTTGCGTTAACAGCCGGGCTTGCAGACGTCACGGCGACCTCCTCCCACGGATCCTCGTAAGCGGTGCCGAAGGTGTAAAGGTATGCATCCAGCAGTTCGTCGCCGGCAACTGTCAGCCGGACGGACCCCAGGTGAAGGAGGCGAACGCCAAACCGGGTTGTCGCCCAGCGGGGCAGGTCGGCCGGGCTATGGGCTGAGCCGTACCAGTCGAGGTCGGCATCATTCCGGTCGTAGCGCTCGGGAAAGGAGCGCAGCGCATGGAGGTCCCGAAAGAGGTGCAGAAGCGACGGATAACCGAATAGATCTTCCAGGAAGACGTACCAGTTTGGGGTGTGCACTCGTGGGCCGTTTCCAAGCCCGGGTTCCCGTTGGTGCGTCGTCCAGCCGCTCAGACGGCGGTCACGGTCCGGTTCAGGCAGGTTCCACGTCGGTCCGTCGGGGTCCTTGAACGACGGCTGCCATCGCAACGGCTCGTCGATGCGGTGGCGCAGCAGGTGTAGCTCTGCCTCTTCTGCGAAGAATGTGGTGAGCGCGATTGCGTCGGTCGCACGGAAGGCAAGGTAGGCGGAACGGTCCGTGGGGCTGTGAGGCGCAAGGACACCTGGGTGCAGCCGGATGTCGCCTTCGGTGAGCATCTCCCACAAGCACATGGTGGCAAAGCGCCGCCGCCGCTCCGTTGCCATGATCCCGGCTTTTCGACAGCCATGCTGAAATCGTGCGGGAGCGACAAACTCAAGATCGCGGAAAAGCCAGCGCCGGCGGGCGTAGTCGATTGGCGGCGGGCTAAGGCTGAGCTCTTCGACGAGGGTGTCGATTCCGATCAGAACCGAGTCAAGCCAGCCTTCGCGAGCAAGGCGACGCAGGACCGCCGAGATGGTCCTGGCCATCGACGCAGGCAACGACAGCTGCATCGCCAGGCGCCCCCACTGGTTCACATTTCCGGCTTTCGCGATCAGCATCGCCACCGCGGCTCGGAATGCTGCGGTGTCCTTGGTCTGCGGCGGACGCAGATGATCAACCACGGAAGGCCACGCAGCCTGCGGGACCAGCTTGGCGGGAACGAACGCCAGGCGGTCGGGTGCGTGAGGCCACTCGCGACGACGCTCCATGTCAGGCGGAGGCAACGGTTTGACCATCGGTAAGCGAGGGATCGGATTGACCGTGCGATAGACGACTCGGTCAGCGATCCGCATCAGCGGAGCACGGTGCCGCAGAAGGATTGCGTCGAGCACCGGGTCGTAGGTGTGTTGTTCGATGAGCCTGCGCTGTGGGTCAGGCTCATCGAGGGCCGCCGGGTTCTCCAGCTCGGGCCGCGGCAGGATCTTAGCCAAGAGCTGTCCGGCCGCCTCCAGACTCCCAGCTGAGAGAATTTCGTATGCTGCTGCGGCGGCTCGTCCGAAGTGCATCGGCCGAGTTGCCATGGCCACGTAGGTGGCGACGGGCGACCTGACCCCTGGCGGTTTCGGGCGCGATTGGAACTCGGAAAGTCCCTCTCTGAGCCAGTCTTCGGTCAAGCGCTCCTCGTCCAGGAAATACATCCTGGAGGCGTAATAGCGCATGACGGCCGACAAGCTGCCGACCGCGATTGGAGCGGGGACAGACAGCCCGGCCATTGCCACCGTGTCGGGCTGAGGGCCGGCCAGCCCCAGCAGATGGTGGATCGACTTCTGGACGCCGAGGAGCGGATGGGCGGCGTCCAGCGAACTCGTCCGGGCCGTCGACAGGTCAGCGCCGCAGCGTTGACGGCTCCGATCCCGAATCGTCGTGTCCTTGCTCGGGTGAGCGCAACGCAATCCATCGGGAGGCCGGTCCCACCGGTTTTCGCCCGAACGTCGAACCCGGTGGCATTCAGGGCACCTCCAGGCGAGGAAGATCCGATGCCGCAGACACAGGAACGACCAGTTCAGATACCACGCGATCTGCCAGCGACCTTGCGTTTCGGCCAGACATCGTGGACAGAACCGAGCTCCGGAGCCCCGCGTCCAACGGTCCCAATAGCCTTGAGGGAAGCCCGGCCGGGATTCCCCCACGACACCCAGCGGTCGGAAGCGGTCAAGAACTGTTCCGTTCAGCACGGCGGGATCAGTGCCGGCCAGTGTCCCGACCCGGTTTAGGCAGTCCTGGTCGAGATCGAGGGTGAGACCGTAAGGCGTGCGCGGCGCGTTGAGGCCCAAAGCGGGCAGGAATGCACGCAAGGTCATCCGATAGCGGCGTGCAAGCGCTTCAAGCCAGCTCTCCAGGCTCTCTCCGGGGGCGATTGCGATCCGCAGCGGCAGCGCCTGGAGCTGCTCCGAGCCTGTTCCGCTCACCGCGTTGTCGACCGCATCACTGCCAATGAAGCTGCCAGGCGCTGTCGTGCTTCCTCCGCTGCGGCATCGATCTGGACGTGCTGGAGCAGGTCGTGACTGATTCGCTCGTCGCCGGTCTGAATGGCCCGCCGGCACCCGCGAACGATAAGGCTCATCAAGGAACCGATATGCCCTGTAGTTCGCTCGAACAGGTAGTCGCTCAGCGCCGTCAGATCGCCGCGGCGGTGCTCGGCCAAGACGATCCGGCTCTGGATGGATTTGATCAGCGTGAGCCAGTCCTCGCGGCCGTGCTCCTCGGCGATGTCGAAGGCGCTGACGCCTAGGACGGTCCAGCGTCGAGGATTCTGTGCCTGTGCGGCGTTATGGCCGGTCAAGCCGTCGCTCAGGAAGCCCTTCTCCCTCAGTCCGACACCCACGTAGACGAACGTGACCGGGAACTCGCTGCACAACCACTTGAGATGGTTGCTCACGTCGGATCCGTCGCGCCGACGTGGATTGACGAAGTGCAGGTCGTCGATCACCCCGAGGCGGGTGCCGCAAGACAGCACGCAGTCCAGGGCATACTCACCCAGTAGCTCGGCGCTCCCACGTTGAGCTCCGGGGTGGCCATAGAACGCGCAGATCCTGCGGTTCAGCGACTTCAACGTGGTGGTAGAGCTCAACCCGACCCGGAACACTGGCAGGTGTTCGTGGCCGTCCTCAGTTGTCTCGCCGAACCGGCGGCGCTGTCGCCGGTCGAAGTCGCGAGCGTAGGTATTGACGATCGTCGTCTTCCCCATGCCGGGGAACGCATCGAAGGCCGCAGGCACCCGGATCCGGTCGGGGTCCTGCCGATTGCTGTCGATGATCTCCTCTAGGGCGACATGTGCCTCCTCCAATTGCGGAGTCCGCATGATGCCGAAGTTGGCATGCCAGTCCTTGCGGCTCTCGTTGTACTCATCGAGCGCGTCCTCGCCCAGAACGGCAAGTTGCTCCCGATTCAGCTTCTCCGGTCTGGGACGCGGTGGATCGTCGACGTAGCGGCGCCATCCGCTCTTGCGGGACAGGCTGTAGGCGGTTCCGGTCATTGCAGGAACTCGAACAGATCGTCGTCTTCGGTGTCGTGCTCGCCTGCCTCGTCGAACTGGTCATCGTCAGACTCGATCTCAGCAGAAGCCACTGGCTCGGTTCCGAGGCCGGTACCGTCGTCGGCGGCCAGAGCTACCAGCGTCGGCAGGATCTCGACCATTGCCGGGGCGTTGTCGATGTCGGGTAGTGCTGGACGCTCGGCCGACAGTCGGGCAGCCATCCGTCGCTCCCGGCGGTCCAAGACGTTCCCGACATTCCATCTGGCCAGCAACTCGGCCAACGCTTGTCGTGCATCGACCTGGCGGCCCTGACGCAATACGACGCGACGACAGTAGGTCGCCGCCTCCAGGCTGAATGGTGTCTCGATGCCCGGGGCGTGCTCCCAGGTCAAAGGCTGCCAGCCCGTGACAGGATGTTGGAAGTAGGCGGTGCGGATGTCGTCGGGGTTGTAGCGGACCGGCCACTTACCGGGGTAACGGCCACCGTAAGGGCGTTCGGTGTCCCGATAGTCGTCCAGGGCCTCGCCGTTGTAGCGAAGCCCCTCGACGTCCACGCCGTAGTGCTGGATCGTGCACCATCGGGTGTCCAGGAAGTCGTAGAGCAGGTCGTTACTCGCCGAGATCCGCAGCAGTCCGGCGCGGGCGACGCCGATCTCGAACATCTCGTGCGGAGAAAGGCTCGTGCGCGGCCACTGCCCCAATGCCAGCCCGGAGTGCGACCGCCGGTGATAGACCAGGCCGACCCACTCTCGGATGACGTCCTCGAGCTCATGCATGAACAAGAATGCCGCGTCTTCGACGTTCTCGCCACGGCTATAGACGTCAGGACCCTTATAGGCAGGCAGGAACTGGATCAGGCCTTCGCGCAGCGTCCGGAAGAAGCGCTCCACCGTCGGTTTGTCCGACCCCTGGCGCGGACGTGCGGGTTGGATCGAGATCCCCAGCCGCGTGCAGACGCTGATGACATGAGCAGACAAGAACACCTTGCCGCGGTCCACGACCAGCGTTTGCGGGGGGCAGCCCGGAAGCCCGACCGCCGGTGCCTCATCTGGATGCTCGACTTCGTCGAAGACCAAGTGGGTCGGTAGCCCGTGATAGGGCCAGCGCGCCTCATCGGCCCAAGACAGAGGCGGCGGGCTCGGCATCAGCGCCTCATAGAGCAGTCCCGCAACATCGACCGCCTTGGTCGACACCGGCGTCACCCGAACGGCGACTACGCAACGGCTGAACAGGTCGAGAGCCACGGTGAGCTGGACCGGAAGCCAGCGCAACGTCACCGGCTCCATCGCGAATACGTCCAGGCTCTGGGTGTCCAGAATGAAGAACTCGCCCGGGCGGTTCGCCCGCAGCCGGCCATAGGTGCCCTTGGGCCGTGAAGCCACCGATCGGCGCGACTTGGCCGGCCGCTGACGAGTGTCAGTGCCCTTGGCCAGACGCGCCAAGTGACGATAGGCCGTGGCCCGTGATGGGAGCGGGACTACGCCTGGCCCGTAAAGCTCGTCAAGGCGCGTCTCGATTAGCAGAATGCGTGCTGAGTCGGTCTGGTTCGAGATCGACACACCCTCGGCGATGATCTGCCGCGCTGCGTCCTCCCAGCGAGGATCGAGGCTGGCTCCGCGCCCCGTCACCGATCCCAGATCCACCAAGCCGGCCTCGCCGTGACGCAGATAGGCGGCAGTCATCCGACGCACCGTGCGTTCCGTGACGCCGAGCTCGGCAGCCTTGGCGGCATAGCGTGTCATCAGGCCCGTGCCTGCGTAATCGGAGCGGGGTTCGCTCGGAAGCGCCGTCGCGGCGTGCCCCGACTTGTACCCGGTCAACAGCTCTCGTACGTGTCCGGCCCGCTCGGCCACCTGTTCGGTCTGGGCGGGGGTGAGCGCAGAAAGAATGCTTCCGACCGGCAGACCTGGGTCCACCGGAACCGTCAACTCCGGCTTCGCTCGGGCCAGGAACTGCGCCAAGCCGATGGCCGCGAACCTGTCACCGCAACGATAGGTGACGTCGCGGCCGCGTAGCTCCACGATCTGGACCCGCTCCCCATCGAGGTCGAACCAGGCGTCAGCGTGCATGCTGGCTGAGTTGTTCACAGCCGATTCCTCCGGTCCGCATCGAGCACGCTCGTGCTCCCCAACACGACTCCGAGATTCGTAGTCAGCTGGTGCGTCCACAGAAGGTGCAGGATCACCGGCCTGATCACGGCAGGTGCGACACCGTTTAGACGACGTTCGACCTCCCCGAGGGTGGAGCTCGGACCGACGGCATCGAGCACTGAGTGGATCAAGTCCGCTCGAACCAACTCGGCGCGTCGATAGCCCAACAAGAACCGGATGTTCTCCAGCGGATAACGTGCGGCTCCGGTGTAAACCTCGAACCGCCAGCCGCGCCTTGCGCACAGCAGCCGTGTCCATTCGAAGATGGTCGCGACCTTTTCGTCCTCGACCAGATACGCCGGCTTCACATCGACGACGGTCACTGTGCCGTCTCTGCCACTGAGCAGGATGTCGGGAACGTGGCGACGGATCCGCCGCCCATCGGCACCGATCAGCTGGAACGGTTGGCCCAGGATTCCGACCGTGTCATGGTCGAAATCGGCGAGCTGGAGCCGACTCAGCTCCAGCAGGCTCTCGTAGACCAGCAGCCGCCCCATGGTCGCGGAGAAGAACCAACCCGAATAGTGGCGCTGTCCTGCGTAAGATCTGAACTCCCGCACCGGGAGACCGTCCAGCACTTCATCGACGACGAGGCGATCCAACTCGGATTCCACGAACGAACCGTCGCAGGCACGGTACCTCGCGCGGACCGTGCTCGTGGCCTTACGTACTTCGACCCGCCCCACGTGGGCAGCGTCTCACCGGTATGTCCGATTGGCCAGAGATGTGGACAAGATCGTGAGAATTGGACAGCCCTATTGATGACCTACAGAGCCGCCTAGCTCTGCGCCATGTCCACAAACCGCGAGTAATGACCTTGGAACGCCACCGTGATGTTCGCCGTCGGCCCGTTACGGTGCTTGGCCACGATCAGGTCCGCCTCGCCGGCGCGCGGCGACTCGCGCTCGTAGGCGTCCTCGCGGTGCAGCAGGATGATGACGTCCGCGTCCTGCTCCAGGGAGCCGGACTCGCGCAGGTCGCTCATCATCGGGCGCTTGTCGGTGCGCTGTTCGGGGCCTCGGTTCAGCTGGCTGATGGCGATGACCGGGACCTCGAGCTCCTTGGCCAGCAGCTTCAGGGACCGGGAGATCTCCGAGACCTCCTGCTGGCGGCTGTCGGGCCGCTTGGAGTTGGTGCTGCTGTGCTGCATCAGCTGCATGTAGTCGATGATCACCAACTGCAGGCCGTGCCGCTGCTTCAGTCGCCGCGCCTTGGCCCGGATCTCCATCATGGACATGTTCGGCGAGTCGTCGATGAACAGCGGCGCCTCGGACACCGGCCCCATGCGGCGGGCCAGACGGGCCCAGTCCTCGTCGGTCATCGTGCCGCTGCGCATGTGGTGCAGGGCGACGCGGGCCTCGGCCGAGAGCAGGCGCATGATGATCTCGTTGCGGCCCATCTCGAGGGAGAAGATGACGGATGTCAGGCCGTTCTTGATGGAGCAGCTGCGGGCCAGATCCAGTCCAAGCGTCGACTTCCCGATGGCCGGCCGCGCCGCGATGATCACCATCTGCCCCGGGTGCAGACCGTTGGTCAGCGAGTCCAGGTCGTGGAAGCCGGTGGGGACGCCGGTCATCTGGCCCGAGCGGTTGGAGATGGACTCGATCTCGTCGAGCGCGCCCTCCATGGCGTCGGCCAGCGGGATGTAGTCCTCGCTGGTGCGGGCCTCGGTGACGTTGTACATCTCCTGCTGGGCGGCGTCGACGATCTGCTCGACGTCGCTGCCGTCGGTGCTGTAGCCCATCTGGACGATGCGGGTGCCCGCCTCGACCAGGCGGCGCAGGACCGCGCGCTCCTTGACGATCTCGGCGTAGTAGCCGGCGTTCGCCGCGGTGGGGACCGAGTTGATCAGGGTGTGCAGATAGGGCGCGCCGCCGATGCGGTTGATGTCGCCCTTCTTGGTGAGCAGGGCCGCGACGGTCACCGGGTCGGCCGGCTCGCCGCGGCCGTAGAGCTCGAGGATGGCCCCGTAGACCGCCTCGTGGGCCGGCTTGTAGAAGTCGACGGCCTTGATGACCTCGATGACCTCGGCGATGGCGTCCTTGGACAGCAGCATACCGCCCAGCACCGACTGCTCCGCCGGGATGTCCTGCGGCGGGGTCCGTTCGAAGCCGCCCTGGTAGGCCTCGTCGGCGGTGTATGGGAGGTCGTCGATGCTCATGTCCCGCCTCCCTTGCCCGCGTTGCCACTCCCGCGAAACCCTCGTCTCTTCTTTGTACGGGACGGGTCCGACAGGCTCGTATCCCCCACGGTACGGAACCGGGCCCCGCCGGTCGAGGCGGCCGTCCACACCCCCTGTGGATAACCTGTGGATAAACCGGGGAAAGCTGTGGAGACACGCCGATGTACCTGGGGACAGAGTGTGGAAGGTCCCTGTGAATAATGCGACCAGCGACTGATCGTGAAGCCCTGACGTGCACGGGAGCGTCGCTGATTCGTCCACCGGCTGTGGAGAAAAATTTTCCCGGAAGAATCTTGCTGGACCCCCGGAGCTTTGCTAGACGCAGGACTCTCCGGGGCCGTCTGAGGACCGCTTGGAGACCGCCTGGAGACCGCCCGGGGATAGTCCGCGAGACCGCCTGGGGACAGTCCGGGACAGCTCCGAGGACAACCCCGCTAAGCGGCGGTCTTCCCCGTCATCCGGTCGAGCAGGTTCCGCGTGGCCCGCTGGATCCGCTCGTCCACGAACCCGGGTGTGGACAACCCGTGGTTCCAGTGGAACGTCCCGGCGTCGAACACCCACGCCCCCGACGGGTACTGACACAGCACCGTCTGCTGCGTGTCCGCGACCGGCTTGTTCCGGTCCCCCTCCGCCGTGAACGGCGACTGCGCCAGGATCGTCGGCGCCGGCCCGCCCTTCACGTGCGGGAACACCTTGTCCGCCTCCCCGGCCACCAGGTGCGGGATCTGCTGCCCGTCCTTCAGCCCGGTCCCGCCCCAGAACCAGTGCGCGGTCGTCGACACCACCAGCGGCTGCGGCTTGGCGTCGGTGATGATCGCCGTGTACATCGACCCCAGCGTCTGCTGTTCGGGCTGTCCCAGGTCGCGCCACAGCACGGTGGGCGCCACCCCGCCGGTCGCCGCCGGGTCGGCGTGCCGCTTGTAGCAGGTCACCTGCCGGTGCTCCGAGCCGGCGTCGGAGGCGTCCAGCCGGATGTTCCAGTAGACGTTGTTCGCCGCCATGAAGGCGGCACTGACACCCCTAGTAAGCGCGGCCTGGAGAACGGTGCGCATCTGCGGCGACCAGTACTCGTCGTGGCCTGAGAAGACCATCGCCTTGTACTTCGTCGGGTCCACCCGGCCGGCGTGCAGGTCGATGCTCGACGTGTACGTGATCGTGTACGGCTGCGCCTCGACCCACTGCGCGAAGGCCTGGTCGAGCTCGAACAGCCGGGGCAGCCCGTCCTCGTGGTACGGCCGGTCGAAGGAGACCCGGGTCGAGCAGATGTCCGCGCCGCCCTCCTTGCCGTTGGGCAGGTACGCGTTGTACAGGCTGGACCCGAGCTCTTTGTCCACCGGGTACATGTTGTACGCCTGGTACGTGGTGAACGGCAGTACCACCAGCAGGTCCGCCCCCTTGCCGTCCTCGCGCACCACGAACGGCACGCAGCTGCGGTACTTGTCCTGGCTCTCCAGCGTCGCGACGTACAGACCGCCCCGCCACGCGGCGGGCACGTTCAGCGTGTACGAGGACTGCCACGGCGCCACGACCGTCCGGGTCGGCTCGACGACCTTGAGTGCCGGCTGCGCCTTCCCGGTGATCCGGGGGCTGGTGAAGACCAGCTCCGAGCCCTTGCCGGCGGCGCTGCGCCCGAGCCGGTAGAACTTGATCACGAAGCTCTTCGCCGGGCGCACGCTGACGTGGAAGTCGATCGACTCCCCGAGGTTCACGCTGGTCGACGACGCGTAGCCCTTGATCCGCTGGTCGCGGTCGTCCACGGCCTGGTAGCCGTCGGCGTCCGGCCGCCAGGCGCCGTCGTCCGACAGCGCCAGCGCCAGGGTGGGCACGGTCTCGCCGGTCTGGGCGTCCGAGCCGCCCTCCAGGCCCTCGTTCACGTCGCCGCCGCCGCCGTGGTGGCCGCGGCCCTTGCTGCCGTATCCGGCGGGCGCGCCGTCGTCGCTGTTCCCGCCGTGGTTCTCCAGCATGTACGCGCCGCCGGCCACGGCGGCCAGGCCCAGGCTGCCGAGGATCAGCAGCGACTGGCGACGGGAAGGGGCATGCATGAGCGAAGTCAACCAGGTGCTCGGCGCACTGGGCAAACAGAATGCAAAAGGGACTGCTCCACCGCGTTTGATCTGCGGTGGAGCAGTCCCTTTAAGCAGTTCCGTTGAGCCTTCCACAAGCCTTCTGGATTACCTCCGGAAAGGCGTTGGAGAAGATTCTCAGGCGGCGACGACGGTGATCTCCACCTTCGCCTGCACCTCGGGGTGCAGCCGGACCGAGACGGTGTGGGAGCCGACGGTCTTGATCGGGTTCCCGATCTCGATCCGCCGCTTGTCCACGTCCGGGCCGCCGGCCCGCTTGACCGCGTCGGCCACGTCGGCGACGGTCACGCCGCCGAACAGCCGGCCGGACTCGCCGGCCCGGGTCGCCAGGCGGACCCGCAGGCCCTCCAGCTCGCCCTTGAGCTCGGTGGCGTGGGCCAGGTCGCGGACCGTGCGGACCTTGCGGGCCTTGCGGATCAGCTCGATCTGCTTCTCGCCGCCGCGGGTCCACGCGATCGCGTAGCCGCGCGGGACGAGGTAGTTGCGGGCGTAGCCGCCCTTGACCTCGACGACGTCGCCGGGCTCGCCGAGACCGCCGACCTCGTGGGTGAGGATGAGCTTCGTAGCCATGATCTCTCCTCCCCTTCCTAGCGGGTGGTGCTGGTGTAGGGCAGCAGCGCCATCTCACGGCTGTTCTTCACGGCCACGGCGACGTCGCGCTGGTGCTGGGTGCAGTTGCCGGTCACGCGGCGAGCACGGATCTTCCCGCGGTCCGAAATGAACTTCCGGAGCAGCGTGGTGTCCTTGTAGTCGACGTACGCGACCTTGTCCTTGCAGAATCCGCAAACCTTCTTCTTCGGCTTGCGGAGAGGTGCCTTAGGCATGGGATCTCTCCTGGTTACTTCTTCACTACGAGTTCAAGGGTCCGTTTGAGGGACCGGACGCCAGATGTCCCGAAAGAACAGGCGTCCTGGAAAACAGGCGTTTTAGAACGGGGGCTCGTCGTTGCCGCCCCAGCCGCCGTCGCCGCCGGATGCCCAGGGGTCGTTGCCGCCGCCCTGGTTCCCGCCGCCACCGCTGCCGGAGTTGCCGCCGCCGCTGGAGTTTCCTCCCCAGCCGCCACCGGAGTTCCCGCCGCCACCGCCGGCACCGCCTCCGCCAGCGTCACCTGGAGCGCGCCCGC
>NZ_JAACYW010000380.1 GCF_015356825.1 Catenulispora rubra
ATACATCTGGACTGCGCGTTCCCGCAACTCCGGCGGGTACTTCCTCGGCGGTGCCATCGGATCGGTTCCTCTCACGGGATCAATCACCACATGATCTTGAACCTCCGGCAACTCGGGGGACACTCATCCCAACCGGCGCCTGGCCCGGCGCAGAGTCCGGTTGCAGCGGTTCGGCACGGACCCGACCACGGCCCCGATCGTGCGGTGGATGTTCACGATGCGGCTGCAGGAGATGAGCCTGGCCGGGATCACCAGGGCCCTCAACGACAAGGCGATCCCGTGCCCGTCGGCAGAAGATCCCGAGTCCAACCCGCACCGGACCGGTGCGGCGTAGACGCTCGGCACCGTACGGGAGATCCTGTTGAACCCGGTCTACACCGGCCGCACGGTGTGGAACCGCAGCCGCACCGACCGCGAACTGGCCGACCCGGGTAATGCCGCTCTCGGACGAGTCGAAGTCCGACGGCGCAACACCCCAGAACAGTGGGTGATCTCGCAGAAGCGCACGCATCCCGCGCTGGTCAGTGAGGCCGACTTCATCGCCGTCCAAGACCTTCGCGCCGCGCGCACCAAGGCGAAGCACGAGTACCAGCTCAAGGGTCTGCTGTGTTGCGTGCTGTGCGAGCGCAAGTTCGAAGGGCACTGGACCAACCAGATCGCCGGCTACCGCTGCCGGCACGGCCACACCAGCGCCATGGACTCCAGCGCGCCACGGCAGAGGAACACCTACCTACGCAAGGACCGCCTGCTCGCGAAGCTGCCCTTGCTCCATCGCTGGAGACCGGCAGCGAACACCCAGTGCGCATCACCATCTGAACAGAGAGACACGTCAAACAGTCAGAGGCACGACCAGAAAGGAGGAGCAGGCCACGCACGACACGCCGTCGCACGACGGCCGTCGTCAAGGAACGCATTCGCTGGGAGGTGATAGGAGGCACGACCAGCGCCGGGAATGGCACGAAAAGAAGCCCGGGCGCCAGAAAGGGCTGCCCGAAAGCAGCCCTACATGGGGTAAAAGTGTGTCCGAGGTCCGACACAAAAATTACGCACATTCCCGGATATGCCATTTGTCGGATTGATATCGCTCGACGCTCCACTTTTGTAGGCGACCGAGCGCCATCCGTAGCTGGCTAGTCACGGAGTGCAGAGGTTGTTAACCTCACTTCGAGTATCTCTCAAATCGTCTTCGCTGTAAACCGATTCTGGTGGATTGAGTCAGCTGAACTCGCTGATGACGTGAGCATTTGAAGGTGTGTTTCGAGGGCCGTTGTATGGCGGCCCTCGAAACTACGGCGAGGGTCTTCTAGGCGGTCCGTGCTATGACCGCTGGCACGGTCGAAGCACGAACCGTACCGGGATCGCGCCGTACTCGCCGGTCTGACAGCGGGTCAAGCGACCGGCCCTGACCGGCTGTCAAAACCGTCGCCGCGGCGCGAACCCGGGGTGCTTCACCCACCACGCCGACGTCGGTTGAGTCGGCGCGATACCGGGTCAGGGACCTATATGAATGTGTGCGGCCCACAGGGCAGGGTGGGCACGGTGCGCATCGCGGAGTTCTCGGATGGTGGCGTGGAGGGCACGCGCTGATTCCGTGATGTCTGCCGCGGCCGGCACGTGTTCGGTCAGCCTTCTATAGAAACCTTCGGATGTGTAGAGGGAAAACTTATCGTCGACGGTCCACAGTGTGCCGACGACGTGAGCGAAACCAGCCATCTGGAGCGCAGTGGTGATGTGGACCGCTTCGTCAGCCAGGCGGAGGTTGCTCTGGGACGTACTGCACGCTGAAAGGAAGGCGAGGCCGGCGTTGACGAGATGGAGCCTGGAAAGGCTCATGACCGTCAATGGGGCCGTGAGATGGTCATGGAGGACAAGGAGGCTGGCAGCCGGATCACTCCAGTCGCTGTAACCGTGGCAAGAAAAATGAGCGATCCGGTGGCGAGGCAAGGCGGTGACGACAGCCTGGTGAGTGGCTTGTCGACCGGTGAAGACGGTCGTGGACGGCAGGACTGCAGCGAGGAGGTCCACCTCTTTAGCGGCGCCCGGAAGCGGCGAATGGTCTGGGGTCTCCGGCATCGCGATCACCAGAGCCTCGGCAGCGTTTGTGACGCGGCTCCGACGAGCATGTCCCAGGGCGCGGATGGTCGGAGTGTACGAAGAGACCACGCGGTCCAACGCATCGTCTGTTCTGTCCGCAGGCCCGGCCGCGTGCAGAGGCAGAAAGGCCATTTGGCCGATGGGGCACCACCAGATCCTCGGCAGTTCATCCGCCCCGAGTGGTGCCATGAGTCCTAGGGCGGTGAGAACGGGGCGTGTGACAGCCTCCCAAAGCCAGCCCAGAACCGTTTCCACCGCCGTGTGGGCGGCTGCCCGTTCACTCAAACTGCCGCTGAACACTGCCGGCACAGAGCTGTGGAGTACATCGATGTTGGCGAGGGCTTCCGTTCGGCTCAGATCCCGGAGCTCCACTACCTTGACTGGGTCATCGACATCGGGCGTGAGGATCAAGGCATCGGCTCGGAACGGACTGACGTAGACCAGGACGATCGGTCCCTCCAGGGCCTCCGGCTGCAAGTGGAGAACGGGCACCGGCAGCAGGAACTCCTCAAACCCGGGGAGGGTACGGATCTCTTCAAGAAGGGCCGCCCACTCTTGCTCGGGCTGGCGGCGGTCAAGAGTCGACGATATAGAGACTGTGTCTCGCCGATCGGACTCGTCACGCAGAAACGCGAGCTTCGCGGCGAGCTCAGGGGCGTGAAGGCGCAATTCAGCCAGACCGCCGCGGACTTCCAAGCGCTCCGACAATAGGACGCCTCGGGCCTGTTCGAGCAACTCGACGGCACGGTCAGGGCGGCCTGCGGCAACGGCAGCCGATGCAGCTTCCGCAGCAAGACCTGCCAGTTGACCCAGTCCGTGCTCCCGGTCAGAACGTCGCAGACGCGGTGATGCGATCTGTGGGAGGAGCTCCACGGTGCGTTCATAAGCGGTCAGTGCGGCTTGGCTGTCTCCCTGTTTCATCGCCACCCAGCCCAGTCCCTGCAGAGCCGCAAGCCGGAACCGCGCCTTCGCATTAGAGAGCTTGGCCGCCTCGGCGAAGGATTGCCGAGCCTGGGACAGTCTGTGTGCCCTGACCTCATCGTCGACCGTTCGGTCAGCCCAGGACTTGAAGGTCGTCCCGAGGTTGTAGAGATAGCCGAAGTGATCAGGGTTGTCCGGCAGGTCAGCATCGGCATGGTGGGTGAGGCCAGCCGCCTCCCGGGATATGCGAACGCTTTCCTCTGCATACTGCTCGTCCCCTGACGCCTCGTAAGCCACCCGGAGAGCAACGCTTAGATTGGACATCACCGATGCCTGGTCGGGATGGTGTGCGGGCAGGCCGCCAAGTGCCTCCCGATGCGCTGTTATAGCCTCCGCGAGATGCTCGTACTCCAAGCTTCGCTCGTAGAGGAGCATCATGGTCACTCCGTGGTTCGTCGCCATCTGTGCACGGTCTGGATGATCCGGGGGCACTTCGTCGATCGCCTCACGGCCGGCCTGTCGTGCTTCTTCAAGAGCTTCCGGAGTGAGTGTTCGCTCATAGAGGGTCGAGACCGTGTTGGCGAGATTGCCGAGTGCCCTTGCCCGGGCTAGATTTCTGCGGGGTGAGGCGGCGACCACCTCACGGCATGTTTCCACCGCTTCGACAAGGCTGGGCAGATCGCCGGTCAGCTCGAAGAGGTCGGTAAGCGCTGAGGCAAGGGCTGATCCACTCGCTGCCGTGGTGTCGTCACGGCGACTCAGACGCCGAGCGTCTCTCGCGAGCTTCACTGCTTCGACGAGCGCCTCGGTTTGACCCGTTCGTTCGGCCAGGAGTTGGAGCGCGTGGCTCAGATTCACCAGCGTCGTGAGGTCAGACGGATGGCGGGCGGTCAGCGAGAGCACGTGCCGCTGCACCTTGATAGACTCCCGTAGATGATCCAGGTCCCCCGTGGCCTCGAAGCTGAGACTGAGAGTGGCTCCCAGGCTGGCCAGGTGGGTTACACGAGTGTCACTCCCATGACCCAACGCTTTGAGGGCTGAGCGATGGGCTTGGTTCGCCCCCATGATGTGCGCGGCATCGCCAGTCTGCTCATACAGGCTTTGAAGGACGTTGCCATATGTGGCGTGGAAAGCCGGGAGGTCGGGATGGCCGGATATGACGGCAGAAGCCGTCTCTCGTAAGGTGGCATCTGCCTCGTAGAGCAGTGCCATATCGTCAACCAGCTCGAACTTGGCGAGTAGTTCGGTACTGAGATTCACGGCTCGCGCAAGGCGATCGGCATCGTCGGTCGGCGTCGCCTTCCAGGCCTCGCGGAGAACGTCGATGGCCTCGTCCCGCACAGCAGGGTCGTAGGTCTCTTCAAAAAGAAGGTTCAGTGCGAGAGCGAGGTCTGACAGGCGGCCCGGCCGGTCCACATCCTGCCTCGGGGTCGCCGCCACCACCTCATGGAACAGGTGGATTGCCGCTCGGAGATTTCTGCGGCCGCCTCGTTCGGCCTTGGCAACGGCCTTCGCGCTCATATCATCGAGATCCTCGCGAGGCGGGGCGGAGACAGAGCGGCTCGGTCCGGGCTGCGAGGCCGTGGGCAGGTTGCCCCGGTGCGAGCCCGGCAGGTCCGCCCTTCCGGGGAACGCCCAGGTCAAGAATCTGGTGCGGCCCACGGGCGGCAGCGTGTCATGGTGGCCGAGGATGTAGCGTTGCAACGCCGCGTCATCCTCTGCGGAACGACCTCCGATCATCTTCAGCCGATGGCTCGCCACCAGGCCTGCGAACCAGTGCGCGAAGGCCTCATTCGTCACCTGTGAACCGAACAGTTCGACGACCATCAGTCCTGCGGCGCCTGCCACAGTGAGATCCAGATAACTGTCGACCACCCCGATCAGAGCCCGTACCTTACGCAGAGAAACGCGCGTCAACCTCTCATGCCGCAGCTGCGCGCTCGCCACCTCCCGCGGACCGCCCTGACGTACGTCCAGCATCGTGGTGCGACGGTCCGTCACACATATGACGGAGCCCGCAGCAAGTCGCCACGCTCGCGGCTGTATCTGTGTGGCCCTGCAGTGACCGGTGAAGAGAACCGCCTCGCCGGGGTCAAGATTCAATCGGAACTCGTCCGGGGAACTCGCAGCCCATTGGGACCCGGAGCTGTCCCCCAGCGGACGCAGGCCGCCTAGGTTCTCTGGAATCATCGGTCAACCTTCCGTTCCTCGGACTCGAACAGTCACTCCGCCAGTGGTGACCTATGGTCCCAGCGGCTCTTGCGAAGGAGAGCATTCATCTTCTCGCCGAGCTCGGGGGTCACCTGAGTCCGCTGGTCCGCCAGACCAATCTGGATCGCGACGTCTATTGCGTAGAGATCAACGCAGGATTCAACAAGGTCCGCGTACACCCTCGTAGCCTGCCGAGACCGCGTCCACGAGGTGAGCGCGACGATGAGCGCGATCAAGGCGGCCGGCCACCACCACCATGCAAGGACCAGGTAGAGCGTTGCCCAGCCGCCCAGGCGGATCGATCCAGCGAGGGATTCCTGGGCCGCACTCACCTCGGCCCGCGCGGAATCAGGCAGCGTCAGCCACAGTCTCGGCCAGAGCGAGTCGAGATGAAGACCGCATGCCCGGTCCACCCGAACCCTGCATGCCCAGAGCCTGTCACCGATCCACGTCGGCAGGTCAGCTTCGACGAGACTGATCCGGTCCGCTCGACGAGCGATCGCCTCCACCTGCTCACGAGGTGCCGCTTCCAGTGCGTGTCGAGCGGCCTGCGAGCGTGCACGGCGCCGATCCGCCAGCAGCTTGGTCGGCCCTCTGCGACCAGGCAGCACCAAGAAAAGTCCATACCACCATCCGAGAACGCCCGCGGCGAGACCGGCTCCGACTGAGCCGGCGAGGATCAGGACGACCACCAGGACGACAACGCCGACCGAGCGAAACGTCGGGTCCTTCGCCCAATCCGTGACCTGTGTCAGCAACCTGCGCAACGCGAATGGGTGATGTTGTCCCAGGACGTATGCCGCCGTCGTGGCGGCGAGGTAGAGCAAACCGGGCACCGCCAAAAGCGTCGCCCACCGTTCTGCAAATCGCTTCCCGATCTCACCGAGAAAGGCGTTCATACAGCCCGAGCCACAAGCGATCGGCCGTCAACCCCACACCGCGGCGCGGAATGCCCAGACCGCACCAGCCCCCGACCGGCACACAGCCCGCCAGGGCATTCCCACCACTCGGCACCGGACGAGCCTGAACCGCCGCGCACCGGCGAATATTGTCTGGACGACGAGAACAACCCCTGTGGATCAACCCGCGTGACCATCACATGCAACGCGTTAAGATCACCTTCCAACAGTGGTCCGATGTCGCCCCCGAGAACACGCTGCATCGCCCTTTGCAGGACGTCCGCCATACCTTCGGCCTCCGCGAGCATCAGCAGTTCATCATGGTTCAGCTCGCGGCAGAACGCTGCGATCTTCTCCGGAAGCTTCACTACGCCTCGATTCCACGGTTTGAATCCAACATATAGAAGTTCACTAGGGGCCAAGGCGGATTGCTGGATCTGGATCGAAGGTCGTCCCTAGACATGCTAGGTGTTTTCCATTAGGTGAAACGATTCGTTCCGGCCGGCCTGAGTCGCGTGAAGGCTCCCATCTGCGGCGATGGCGGCTGCTGGAAAGGAAACGGTTCGGGATGTCGTTCGCGACGATCGCACAAAGGAAGCCCCGAGCTCGGGCCCGTAACCTCGGCTCGCAGTTCCCTTCCCGCTCCGACGTCGACCAGCAACGCGTCGGTTTCCTATCCGCAGTCCGGGCCAACGACGCCGCCTCGGGTGCAGACGGCCAAAGAATCCAGGCGGTCTCAATGGCGAGCAGTGCGACATACACGTCGGAATGGCCTGCGAGTCGGCGCACCTGCGGCATGGCCGGCTGCGCCGCCGTTACGCATGCTTTGAGAGCGTGCAGTGCGCTTTGTATCACCCGTCGATTCTCATGCTCGCGAGCGGCATCGAGGATGCGGATCGTGTCGGGAACCGCCTCGGTCGTGCCGAGTTGCCGAACAGCGGAGAGCAGCTTGTCGACGTGGTTCTGCCCGTCGCGGTCGATCTCGGCGGGTACTGCTGCGAGCTGCTCGAGGAGGCCGGGCTCGAACTTGTGCCGGTAGTCGCGGGACTGCCCGAGCGTCTGGGCGAGCATCGACGCTTCGCCGCCGTCGGCCAGTGCTGCCGCTATTCCCGGCACCGCGCGCGGGTCACCCAGACGGGCAAGCGCCAGCAGCATCATCCGGTACGGGTCCTGGACCTTCCGCTCCGGGTCGCACCAGGCAGCGGGACCCAGGGCGAGTACCTGCGAGGCCAGGGCGTCGGCGGCCGGGGCGGCCAGGTCGTAGGTGTCCTGTAGCGCCAGAGCCGCCATATAGCGGACCGGATGCTCGGGCGCATCCAGATGGCCGCCGATGAGCCGGACCAGACCCTCGAACGGTCCGCGTCAGCGGCCGATCAGCCGACTGCCCATGCGCAGCGCGTCCACCCGACGTCCCGGATCCGGATGCTGGAGCTGATTTGCGACCAGCGCGATCCGGTCGGCCAGAGCATCGTGCAGCACCCGCACCAGTTCTGAGGTCCAGGCGTCCGCTCGGCCCTTGCGCTGCGGGGCGAACATCATGCGAACCACCCCGACCAGCGTCGGGGTTGCCGGACGGTCATCAGCCGTCGCAGCCGTATAACTGGTGCACCACGGCGGCGACAGTGATCGCAGTCGCACCGTGCGTGATCGTCCGCTACCGAAACTCACAGGTGAAGGCCCTTCGGTCATTCATGACGCGGTCACGGATTGCGCCAGGGCATCGCCGCCCGGCGCCGCCGACTCACCTGCTTGCGGAAGCCGCACTGGTGCGGGACACCAGCAGTGAGAGTCTCTGAGTCCGCTGACCGGTGATGTTGGTGAAGTGCATGTCTCCTTGGCGATCGAACGACGAGGCGTTGGCGCTGTTCCCGTTGGCGCCCACGGCACTGGCGACCGCGATGATGAACTCACCGACGACGATCGCTGGAGCCGCGGCGGAATGCTCGGACTTGGTTAGCTGGTCCCAGGGACAATCCCGACGACGGATGCCAGCCGAGCCGGCTGGCTTGCGGTTCGCGTTCTACTGGCGGGTGTCGACCGAGGACCACCAGGACTCTGCCAGCTCGCGGCAGTGGCAGCTGGACCGGGCCTCGGCGACGATTAGCGGGGCCGGCCGGGTCGTGGCCGAGTACTCCGATGTGGGCCGAAGCCGCAGTGTCGCCTGGCCGAACCGTCCCGGAGCGGCGGCGCTACTGGCCGCTGTGCGGTCGCCGGATCGTGGCTTTGACGCGGTGGTGATCGGCTCGCACGAGCGGGCCTTCTTCGCCAACCAGTTCTCCCATGTCGGGCCGGTCCTGGCCGAGGCCGGGGTGCGGCTGTGGCTGCCGGAGGTCGGCGGCGCCCTCGATGCGGCGATCAGCGATCTGGACGAGCTGATGACTCTGCTGGGGATCCTGTCCAAGCGCGAGATCATCCGCGCGCGGGCCCGGTCCAAGAGCGCGATGAGTGCGCAGGTCCGAACGCAGGGCCGGTGGGTCGGCGGACGGGTCCCGTACGGCTACCGGCTGGTCGACGCCGGGCCGCATCCGAACAAGGCTGATGCCCGCTGGGGTCGGCGCCTGCATCGGCTGGACACGGACCCGGACACTGGGCCGATCGTCGGCTGGATCTTCGAGTCCCGGATGGCCGGGCACAGCGTCGCCCGGATCACGCGTGCGCTAAACGACGTCGGGATCAGCTGCCCTTCCGCAGTCGATCCCAAGTCCAACCCGCACCGATCCGGTGCTGCATGGACGGTCCGTACAGTGCAGGAGATCCTGGCTAACCCGGTCTATACCGGCCGCATGGTGTGGAACCGCGTGCAGACGGTCCGGGTCCTGGTTGATCCAGACAATCCGGGGCTGGGTGAGCGCGAGGTGGTGTGCTGGAACAGCCCCGATGAGTGGGTGATCTCCGAGCGGGTCGTGCATCCGGTGCTGGTGTCGGAGGCGGACTTCATCGCGGTGCAGGGCATGTGCGCTGCGCGCGAAGGCGCCCGGCACGAATACGCACTCGCGGGCCTGCTGCGCTGCGCGATCTGCGGCCGGGCGTTCGAAGGGCACTGGGTGCACGCTACCCCCGGCTACCGCTGCCGGCACGGACACACCAGCGCCCGTAACGCCGATCCGGATCGGCCGAGGAGCGCGTACCTGCCGGAGAATGCCGTCCTGGCGAAGCTTCCGCTTCTGTATACGCGGCTCACCGCCACGAGCCGCACAGCAGCGATTACCGTCGGCGCCACTGCCAGCGTCGCCGGGCACCCCATCCCGCTCGATCCGCAGGAGGTGATCGATTATCTACGCCAGCGCGGGCTAGTGCTGCGCTACGACTCCAGAACTCGGACGCTGGAGACCGAAACCAGCCAGCCTGTGCGCATCACCGTCTGACCGACCGCCCACCCGCGGTCGCCCACTGCTCGTGAGGAAGGAGGAGGGACTCCCCGCCGCATCGATATCGATGCGGCACCCTGCACGTATCCGAGGCAGGTGATAGGAGGCACGACCAGCGCCCGGGACGGCAGGACTCTGAGCTTGGGTGCCAAAAAGGGCTGCCCGAAAGCAGCCCATTGTGGGGTAAAAGTGTGTCCGAGGGGGGACTTGAACCCCCACACCCTTAACGGGCACTAGCACCTCAAGCTAGCGCGTCTGCCATTCCGCCACTCGGACCAACCAACCACCAGGGCTGGCAGCTAAGGCTATCGGATTGCCCCGCACCGGCCCAACCTAGCTCGGCGACGATGCGCCCCGGGTAACGGGGTGAGGAGGAGCCGGGCAATCAAATCGAGCTCGGCGACGATGCGCCCCGGGTAACGGGG
>NZ_JAACYW010000381.1 GCF_015356825.1 Catenulispora rubra
CCACACCCACCCGACACCAGCCACCCGCACCCACACCCAAAGCATGACCGCCGACTTTCGCAGCTACCACACCAGCTTCAGCTCCTGGAGCGAGCCGTCACGCGGCACGACGCTGCGGCCCATCGTCCCCGTCTCCTGCGGTGCGAGTCGCAGGTTCGGCAGGCGCTGGGTCAGGGCCCGCAGCGTCGCGCGTGCTTCCTCGCGGAACAGCTGCGCGCCGACGCACGCGTGCGGGCCGTGGCCGAAGGAGACGTGGTTCGCCGCGCCTGATCCCGCGCCCGAGCTGGTCGGCCGGGTGATGTCGAAGGTGTCGGGCTGGTCGTGGACCTCCGCGTCGCGGTTCGCGGAGGCGAGCGCCACCAGCAGTGTCGCGCCGGCCGGGATCTCGACGCCAGCCAGCGTCACCGGGGCGGTGGTGATGCGGCGGACGCTCTGCATGGAGGTGTCGTAGCGCGTGGCCTCCTCGACGGCCGCCGGGATCAACTCAGGCTTCGCACACAGCAGTTCCCACTGCTCGCGGTGTCGCAGCAGATTGAGAACCATCGTGCCGAGCAGCGGGGTGGCGGTGATGAAGGCGGCGATGAACAGGTTCAGGACGTTCGAGGCGACTTCGTGGCGCTGGTCGAGGGTGAGCTCGCCATCGTCGTCGGGAACGAGCGCGCCGAGCAGCACGCTGGACAGGTCGTCGCGTGGCTCGGCGTGCCGGCGCCGGACGTGCGCGTCGATCATCGCCCGCATCTCGGCGAACTTCCGCGCGGCCTTGGCTTTCTGCTCGTCGCCGACCGGGAAGAAGTACATGATCAGCGCCTGCGTGGTGCCGTGGACCGCCTGCGCGACCTCCTCGGGCTCCAACCCGATCAGCCGGCCGATCGTCTCGCTGGCCAGGACGGCCGTGTAGCGGCTGACGAACTCGACGTGGCCGTCCCCGGCGAAGCCCTCGACCAGCTCCGCCGCCCGCTGCCCGATGAACGGCGTCACCTGCTCCACCCGCGCCGGCGTGAGCCCGGCGAGCAACGGCGCACGGTAACGCCGGTGCGCGGCGCCGTCGGAGTTCACCACGACCGGCCGGCCGCCGATGCTGTCGGCCAACTCAGCCCGCACCGCTTCCGGCAGCATCTCGTCGCGCGGCAGGGTGTTGGACGAGGAGAACACATCGGCGCGCCGCAGCACCTCCAGCACGTCGTCGTGCCGCGCGACCACCCACGCACCGACCGCCGGGACGAAAGCGGGGCCCGCACTCTGGCGGCCCTGGGCGAAGGCGGCGTACGGGTCCTGAAACCAGATCTCTGATTCGCTCATGGTTCGAGTCAACCGCAGCGGCGGAGGCTGGGGAACCTCCGCCGCCGCGGTCTCATGCGATCTGCACCAGAGCTAGTTCAGCGCGTAGTGCTGGAAGTACAAGAAGATCGACTTCCATCCGGACCCGACGTTCAGAATGTGCAGCTGCCCGCCGGAGGGGCCGAGGTCCAGCGCCACCAGGCCCTCGACCTCGTCGTTGGGCTGGACGTCCTGGGTGAACTGCTCGGCGGTGGCGCCGGTGGTGGGGTCGATCGTCCAGACCGACTTGTTGCCCGCGATGTCGGCCGAGGCCCACAGCTGTCCGCGCCACACCTTCGCGCCCTGGATGCGGCTCAGCGGCTGCGACAGCTTCACGGTGCGCAGGACCGGCAGGGCGGCGCCGGCCGGGAGGGTCAGCAGGTCATGGAGGCTGTAGACGACCAGGTGGTCGCTGCCGTCGGCGGCACTCTGGTTCCACGGCGCGGTGTAGACCAGGCCGGCCGCGGCGTCGACGGCCACCCACGGGACGCCGCCGGGCATCAGGTTCAGCGGCAGCTGCACGTACCGGCCGGTGTAGCTCAGGTTCGAGGCGTTGAACAGCGCCAGCAGCGGGTGCTGGTAGGCGCTGCCGTCCTCGATGCCGGTGATGACGTAGCCGCCGTAGTAGTCGTTGTCGCCGATGTGGTTGGAGCCGTACTGCGAGGACAGCTGGGAGGGGATGGCCGTGGCGTTCGACGTGACGTCGTTGATGCCGTTGACGGTGGCCTTGTCCAGGGAGTAGGTGCCGGAGAAGTAGTAGTAGGTGCCGTCGGTCGAGACGCCCTGGCCGCGCTCCAGCGCGGTCACCAGCGTCCAGGTCTGGTAGCCCGGTAGCCGGGTCCAGCCCGCGGCGGAGGCGGAGGCCAGGGGGAACAGGGCGAGCAGCGCGGTGGTCACGGCGACGCGCCACGACCACGGACGGTGCTTCATGAGGCAGGTGTCCTTTCTCGAACGTGGACGTGTGATCACGGCGGCTCAGCCGTTCGCGACCACGGCGCCGATGATGCGCGCGTAAGCCGCTTCGCCGGACTGGTTCGGGTGCAGCGGTGCGGCCAGGGACAGCGGCAGGTAGCCCTCGACCCAGCGCGAGCCTTCGCCCTGGCAGGAGTCGTGGCCGGCGCTGGGGGTGCGCACGTCTATGTAGGTCGCGCCGTTGGCGGCGGCGGTGGTGGCGATGGTGCTGTTCAGGTAGTCGACCTCGCTTTGCAGCCAGGTGGCGTCGGAGCCCAGCAGCGGTTCGAACGGCCAGCAGCCGCCGGCCTTGATGTAGAGCCCGTATCCGGTGACCAGGACGCGGGCCTGGGGCGAGCGCTGGTGGATTCCGGCGAGGACGGCGGCCAGCTTCGGAGCGAAGGCGTCGGTGCGCGCGGCGACCGAGTCGATGCCGTTGACCACGTACTTGCCCTCGCATGGTGCGGCGAAGGGGTTCAGCTGCTCGCAGTTCTGCGCGACGCCGACCAGGCCGACGTCGTTGCCGCCGATGGTGAGCGTGACCAGCGTGGTGTCCGGGGTCAGGGCGTCGAACTGCGGCGGCGCGGTGCCGGCGGGCACTCCGGCGATCGACAGCGGCTGCGGGTTGGTCATATGGAAGGTGCTGGCGCCGCTGCACGTCACGTCGCGCAGCACCGGGATGCCGATGGCGGCGGCCATGTCGTGCGCGTAGTTGTGGGTGGAGCGGGCGCAGGCGAGCTCGCCGGTGGGGTTCGGGATCAGCGGCCCGGAGGCCATCGAGTCGCCGAGCGCGACGTAGACCTGCGGGGTCGTGCCGGGCTGGGCCGTGGCCTGAGCCGTGGCCTGGGCCGTGGCCGAGGTCGCGGCGGTGGCGAAGACCGCGCTGAGCAGAGCGCAGAGCCCTGCGACGGCCTTGACGGTGCGAGACGCTTTCACGGTGGGTTTCTCCTCCGGGCTTCTGCACGCTGAGCGGGCGGATGGACGCTCTCGCCTGTCATCATGCAGACTCTTCGGGCACTGATTAACTGGACGGTGACCCAGACTTCGGCGGGGGATTCTGTGACGCGTCACAAAGCCGTCGAGGATCCGGGGGCGCGTCAAGGCGGTGCGGATGAACGGCGGCTGACGGCTCCGGGGCGCCCGGACGCGTTGCGCATCGGGGGCCGGCCGGTCGCCGCCGACCTGCGGGCGATGGCACCGGACCTGTCGCGCCGCGTCCTGGCCCGCCTGCTCGACGAGCTGCCGGTCTACGCGACGCTGCCCGGCGAGGAAGTCGCCGGGGACATCGCAGAGATCGTGCAGCAGTCGGTGCGGATGTTCGCCGACGCGGTCGAGGCGCGGCGCGTCCCGGACGAGACCGAGCTGGCTGCTCAGCGACGTTCGGCCCAGCGCCGCGCCGAGGAAGGCGTGCCGCTGGACGCGATCCTGGCGGCGTACCAGCTCGGCATCTCCATGGTGTGGTCCCAGATGTCGGCCGGGGCCACGCCCGCCGATCACACCGACCTGCGCGAGCTGCTGGAGATGCTGCTGGACATCCAGCGCCGGATCCTGTGCTCGGTCACGGAAAGCTACCTGGCCGCGCGGCGGGCGATCGACAGCGAGGAACACAGCGGTCGGCATGCGTTAATGGCGGCGTTACTCTCCGGGACGGAGCCGGACGGGACCGGGCAAGCGGCACCTCGCTACGCCGTGCTGACGCTGCATCTCGAACGCCATCCCGACGAGGACGCGGCCGCTCCCGGCGTCGCGGCACGTCGAAAGATCCGGCGCGTGCGGGAGGCGCTGGACGCTTTCTCGCAGCAGCCGTGCCTGACGGCGTTCCGGTCGGATCGTGGCACGGTCCTGATGCCGCTCGACGACGACACGGCAGTCCTGGACCACGATGAACTTCGAGCCCTGATTGCCGACGCGGCCGACACCGCCGGGGCTCCGCTGACGGCGGCAGTGGCCGTCGCCGACGTCGCAGAGGTGCCGACGGCGGTCGCACACACGGCCGAGATCGTCGATCTGGCTCGTGCGACGGGGCGTCCGCCGGGATTGTACCGGCTCGAAGACGTGCTGCTGGACTACCAGCTCAGCCGTCCGTCGGCCGCGCTGTCGGCGCTCGCGGCCCGGCTGGAGCCGCTGGCGGGCAAGCCGGAGCTGCTGACGACGTTGCAGACATACCTGCACCTGGACCGCGACCGGCGGACGACCGCCAACGCGCTGCACGTCCACCCCAACACCGTCGACTACCGACTGCGCCGTATCAGCGAGCTGACAGGGCTGTCGGCGCACCGCACCGAGGACTTGGGCGAGCTGCATGCGTCGTTGGTCGCGCGGCAGGCACTCCGCGAGCGCTCCTAGCGGAAGCACAGCAGAGGGAACTACAGGGCCTTATGGGCGAATTAGACGGCGGCGGCGACCGCAGCCAGACCGTCGCGGCGCTCGGCGGGATCCTCAAGGCCCTGAAGGCCCGGGGATACACCTTCGCGATCTGGGCCCGCTGAACGCCGGACCACCGCCCCGAACCGCCGCTACAGCAGGAGAGCCTGTCAGTCCCCTGCGTCAATCAAGCTCACCAGGTGATCCCCCGTCAGATCCAGCGCCGCCCGGCACGAGGCGTCGTCGCCCTCGTTCAGCCACAGCAGCGTCATGCCGTCCATGACCGAGATCAGGTAGCGCGCGATGACCGGCGTCGGCGCCTTCCAGGCCACGTCCAGCGACTCGATCAGGGTCGAGGCCGCGGCGATGTAGGCCTCGTACTGCCGTTTCGCGATCGTGGCGAGGCCCGGGTGCCGTAGCGCGTACTGCGTCAGCTCGTAGGTGACGCGGTGCTCCCCCGGGTTGGCGAGCACGTGGCTCCAGTACGTGTCCAGTGCCGAGCGCACCTTGTCCTCGGCGCTGCCGTCGCCGACCAGGACTTCGACGGCTAGGTCGAGGGTGTGCGCGGTGATGGTCTCGATGACGTTCTCCAGTAGTTCCTGCTTGGAGCGGAAGCTGTAGTGGAACGTGGCCAGGGCCATGCCGGCCTCCGCGACGATCGACCGCGTGGTGGCCTTGGCCACGCCGTCGCGCACCATCACCCGGATCGCCGCCTCGACGAGGAGTTCGCGGCGTTCGTCGACGGCTATGCGCGGCATGCGGTGATCCATCCCTATGTGCTCGGCGCCCCGACCGGCCTCGCCCGGACCGCGAGGCGGTCCGGGCGAGGCCAGGTGGGGTTTCAGTGGTGCTGGTCCTGGTGGTTACAGGGCGTAGACCTGGAACTGGTACAGAGAGTAACCCCAACCGGTCCCGCGTTGGACACCCTGCATCCGAACGTAGCGCGCGGTGGTGGCCGGGAACCGGTCGACCTCCTGGCCGCCGTGGCCGCTGGCCGTGGAGTAGACGGTCTGCCAGTGCGTGCCGTCAGTGGAGACCTCGATGTCGTACGCCTTGCCGTACGCGGCCTCCCAGTTGAGCATCACGCGTCCGACCTGGCGGACCGAGCCGAGGTCCACCTGCAGCCACTCGTTGTCGTCCCAGTTGCTGGCCCAGCGGTTGGCGCCGTTGCCGGTCACCGCGTTGCTCGCCGGGTACCCCGACTGGCTGCTGGAGGCGGTCGCAGTGCTCTGCGTCGCCAGGTCGGCGACGTTCGCCCCGCGGTGAGCCGGGTACTGCACGACCTGCTGGAAGGTCGGGCGGTTCTGCCAGTTGCTCTGGTTGTCGGTGATGCCGCCCAGCGGGTGCTGCTGGATGGAGTCGGCGCACCACTGGTCGCCGGCGGAGCAGACGGAGTCGGCCGGGTAGACGGAGCCCGCCGGGGTGGCGATCGCCGTGGACAGCGCGGACAGCAGCGCCGTGCGGCACTGCGTCAGGTTGCCGCCGCCGCAGTAGGTCTGCGCCAGCGGGCCCTGGACCGACTGGCCCAGCACGGTACGCAGGTCCTTGTCGACGTAGGAGTACCAACCGGACTGGAACGACGAGCCCTTGTGCGACACGCCGGCCTCGGAGCCCCCGTACGGGGAGTCGTCGACCGAGAGCACGCCGGTCATCGCCGAGTACAGGCCGCCGCCCAGGCCGGGCTGGAACTCGGCCTGCACCAGCAGCGGCCACCAGGCGTCCATGATCCGGATGGCGTCGGAGTCGGCGTAGGTCTTGCTGCCGGCCGAGGTCTCCTTGCGCTTGACGCCGTCGGCGAGCCAGGTCTTCAGCTCGGCCACGGCACTGGCCTGCGTGGGATCGGTCGGCGTGCCGACGATCTGCAGGATCTCCGGCAGCAGCTTCTCACCGCGCAGGTCGGTGAGGGCCGCGTCCTCCATCGCCTGGGCCAGCGAGGCCCGGGTAACCTTGGTGCCGGAGTTGATCAGGCCCTGGATACGCTCGTCGAGCAGGTTGCTGCGGTAGATCGAGCCGTCGCCGAAGCCGGAGGTCGTGTAGTTCAGCGCGATCTTGTTGTTCCACGACTCGTAGTAGTTCTGGTCGACGGAGTTCGGATGCGCCGCGAACGGGGTGTTGGCGACCGTGTTCGTGCTCGGATCCCAGTTCAGCCACTGGTGTGCGGCGTCGGCGGCGATCGGCAGGTTCGGGTCGTCGTTGGCCGGCCGCGTCGGGTTCAGGCCCGAGTTGTAGTAGGCCGTGTGCTGGGAGTCGACGTAGAACCAGTTGAACGTGTAGGTGATGTTCGAGGCCGCCTGCTGGAAGCCGGCCGGGCCGGTCACCACGCTGGGATCGTTGAACATCTGGAAGCCGACGATGGTGTCGACCTCGTGTTGGTACGTGGAGCGCAACGAGGTGTACGCGACGGGTTTACCGCCGACTGTGGCGCGCGCCTGCACGATGCCGAAGTTGGTCCGGAACGCGATGAGTTTGTACGAACCGGCCGGCGTGCTGTCGGCGATGGTCGGGCTCCAGGAGTCGTCCCGCTCGATCTGCTGCATCGGTGTGCAGACGCCGTTGTAGAGGTAGGCGGTGGAGTCCTTGGTGGCCGGCGTGCCGTCGGTGTTGCACAGCGTCACGGCGAAGGTGTCGATGATGTCCTGGCCGGCCGAGGTGGCGCTCCAGGAGTAGTCGGCGCCGCGGCCGAGCTCGACGTAGAAGTTCAGGCCGGCGAAGGCGGCGCCGCGGGCACTGATGCCAGGAGCCTGAATCTCCTCCAGCATGAGCAGCTGCGGGGCGAAGTAGCCGGTCTGCGGGCCGAAGACGGCGACCGGGTTGCCGGTGTCAGTGTACTGACCTGAGACGACCAGGGCGTTGGACATGCCGCGCTTGGTCTGGAACAGACCGGCCGGCAGGACGCCGTTCCCCATCGAGTTCGTCTGCTTGCCCAGCGCCGGGTTGGCCTTGAGGTTGGCCTTGGACGTCGCCGACTTCGCCGCGGCCGAGCCGGTGGCGGTCGTCGCGGCGGTGGTGCTGGAGGCGGCCGAACCGGTGGGGTCGAAGACGATCTGCTGTGGCGTCACCGAGCCCGGGTCGGGCATCGCCACGCCGGAGGGGTTCGCCGGGGTGCCGTTGAACGGGAACGACTGGCCGTTGTGCAGCGTCAGGTTGGCCTCGGGGTCGTTCTCCTCGCGGAAGGAGTTCCAGACCGCGTCGCCCTGCGCGACTCCGTACTTGGCCTCGGCGGCCTCCTTGACCAGCGCGGAGGCGACCTGGTCGCCGCCGCCGGCGCCGAACAGCGCGCCGATGACCGTGCCGATCGCCACCAGGTCGGTGGGCTGGAAGTTCTGGATGCCGTCGCCGGTGAAGACGTTGGCGTTGCCGGTGAGGTCGTACTCGCCCGGGAAGTCGTCCCCGGCCTTCACGTCGGCGATGTACTGGTTCAGGCCGGCCAGGTAGTCGGCCATGTCCTGGTAGGCCTGCGCGCCGCGCGGGCCGCTGTTCTTCACGCGGTCGACCTGGGCCTGCAGATCGGGCTCGGTGTAGGCGCCGTTGAGGAAGAAGTTCTGCTCCAGCTGCCGGTTGCCGGCCGCGCCGCCGGCGAATCCGCTCAGCTCGCCGCGGCCGACGTGCCGGAAGACGTCCATCATCCACAGCCGGTCCTGGCCCGCGGCGTATCCGGCCCCGTATTCGCCCCCCGAGCGGGTGGTGCCGTAGATGTGCGGGATGTCCTGCTGGTCGCGGGTGATGGTGACGTCGCTGCGGCCGCCGGGACTCAGGGTGCTGCTGACCTGGTTGGCCGGGACGCCGAAGGAGGAGTTGTTGAAGAAGTTGCCCAGCGTGCCGTTGGTCAGGCCGGTGTACCCGTCCACCAGGCTTGCGTATTTGCCGAGCTGGTCGTCGGTGTTCGCCGGCCGGTTGCCGGTGGCCTTGAACCACAGGATCTGCGCGGTCGTGGCGCTGCCGTTCTCGCCCGGCGGCAGGATGTCGTTGCACTGGCCGAGGCAGTAGTCGGCGGCGCCGGAGGCGGAGACGGCCGCCGCCTTCGCCCTCACGGCTCCGGCGGAGGCCGCCGAAGCGGTCACCGCGGGAACCGCGAGGGCCCCGCCCACTACCAGCGCGGTCACCGCCGCGGCCATCGTTCGGGCACGGATGTGCATGCTCGGTCTCCTTCCGGGATGTGTGGCGCGGCGCACGCTACTACCGAGTAACACGTTGCGGAAGAGTTTCCGAACAATCGACTGGGTCAGTTGACCAGGTTCGGTCACCGCCCCGGATCGTCATCGATTCCTGATAAAGGATCCGGTCATGAGAAGTACCTGGTGAACGGCCCGGTATTCGCCCCGACGCCCTGGTTGAAGGGGTTGTCCAGGTTGTAGACCAGGATCAGCATGAACCCGATCAGCGCGGCCAGTCCCATCACCATGCCGATGTGGGTGAAGCGTTGTTCGATGCCGTAGATGAAGGTGAGCGCGACGGTCAGCAGACCGCCGAGGACCAAGCCGACCCAGAGCACTGACGGCATGCGTTTCTCGGTGTCGTCCAGGCGGCCGCGGCGTGCGTCGGCCAGGTTGCTGAGTTGTGTCGTGGCGTCGGAGAGCACGGCCTGGCGGGCCGGGGTCGTGGCGTCGGCGTTCAGGAACGAGGTGCGTAGGTTCGTCAGCAGCTGCCAGCCGTCGTCGCCGACCTCCTTGCCGGCGCGCATGGCCGGAAACTCGGTGTGGACGACGTAGTCGGAGTAGGCCGTGGCCGCCGCCTGGATCTTCGCCTGGTCGGCGGGCAGCATCGCGGCGCCGAGCAGGTAGGCCTCGTGCAGGCTGCTCGCCTCGGTCGCCACATGGCCCTCGGCGCTGTCCTTGTCCTCCCACACCGATACCAGGGCCAGGGCCAGGATCAGGGCGAACATCACGCCGACCATCATCGTCACGTAGCCCGCGACGTCCTCCCGTTCTTCGTCCTCCTTCCCCGGGAACACCTTGACCCGCACCAAAAGGCCGAGCGCGCCGATGAGGCCGGCCACGGCCACGACGATCAGACCACTGATCACATTGGACATTCGCCGCTCCCGCGGGTCTATTTCCGGCGCGCCGCGAGCACCGCGGCGGCGCCGGCTGCCGGCATCATCATGACGAGGAGGAACAGAGAGGTCTTGACTCCGGGGCGCGGGGGGTGCGCCAGAGCGGGCTGGGCCGGGATGGTCGTGTGTGTCGGGGAC
>NZ_JAACYW010000382.1 GCF_015356825.1 Catenulispora rubra
GAACACCGTCACCACCACGCTGCCCTGCGCGTACAGGACGATCAGCCGAACGAGCGGGACGTGCGACGCAGACCGTGAAGCGCCCGAGCCGACAGAAATCCGTGCGCCCACAACCGAATCAGCGCCTGTCTCTACCTCTAGGACCTCCAAAGGACGCCGCCCCACAGCCGCCACCAACCCCGCCGACACCAAGAACGTCCCGGCGTTGAACACCAACAACGGCGAAGCCCCCAACCGCTGCACCAGCAACCCGCCGACCGTCGCCGACAACAACATCCCGGTCTGCGTCGCCATCTCGTAGTTCGCGTTGAACCGCCGCACCTGCGAAGCCCGCACCCGCTCCTTGACCATCGCGTTGCTCACCGGAAAGAACAGCGCCGCCACCACCGCCAACGCGAAGTTCGCCGCATACACCCCCGGCCCCTTCGCGCCCCCGAGCGTCAGCCACACCGGCAGCGCCAACGCCAGCACCGCCGACGTCACATCGCATCCGATCCACAGCCGACGCCGGTCGTACCGGTCGGCCAGCCGCCCGAAGTACGGCGAGAGCACCGCCTGCGGCACGGCCACCGCGACGAACAACAGCCCGACCGACAACATCGTCTTGTCGCTGCGGAGCATCAGCAGCGCCCCGGCGATCAGCTGCACGTTGTTGCCCAGGGCGGTCACGAAGGCGGCCGGCACGAGCAGCCGCTCGGCCCGCCGCGTGGCGCTTGCGAGTTCCATACCGACCAGTGTCGGCAGGGTCACTGACACCGACTGTCAGTGATACAGCGAGAACCCGCCTCACTCCTCCGGACGCCGGAAGACCACCACCAGAACCCGCAACGCCAACACACTCGCCACCGCCAGGAAGCTGTACCCGAGGAACTGGTACAGGCTCACCGCCTTGCCGACCATCGGCCCCTTCTGCCGCCCGACCAACAACACCCCCATCAGCCCGGACGTCGCCGCGATCACCGTGATCAGCACCTGATGCACCAGCCCGGTCACCACGTCCCGGTCCCGCCGATCGGCGAACAACCGCACGTTCACGCTCAGCTTCCCGCCCTCCAGCGCCCCGACCAGCCGGTCCACCCGGCGCGGCAGCCGCCGCAGCATCGGCACCAGCGCCGCCAGCTCGGTCACCGCCTCGTGCTTGAGCGCCGACGGCGTCAGCCGCTCGGCCGCGTACCCGCCGGCCAGCTTGCGCGCCTCGGTGACGATGTCGAAGTCGCGCGCCAGCTCGGTGAGCGTCCCCTCCAGCGTCCCCAGCGCCCGGAACACCGCCGCGACCTCGGCCGGGACCGCCAACCCGTACGAGCTGGCGATCCGGAACAGATCGGTGAACATGGCGACGTCGAACCCTGAGTCGCTGCGCAGATGCCGCGCGGTGAACCGTCCCAGGTCCCGCTCCAACGCGACCTCGTCGATCTCCTCCGGCGCCGTCATCACCTCCAGCACCGCATCACACAGATACAGCGGATCCCCCGCGTCGACGGCGGCCAGCAGCCGCTGCATCGACGACCTCAGCGAGGAGTCCAGCCGCCCCACGGACCCGAAGTCGAGCATCCCGAGCCGGCCGTCGGTCAGCAGCAGGATGTTGCCGGGATGCGGATCGGCGTGGAAGACACCGTCGATCATCACCTGCCGCAGCAGGTAGTCCAGCAGCCGCTCGGCCAGTTCCCGTGACGAGATCTCGCGTTCGGCCAACTGCGGCAGCGCGCGCCTCAGCGGCACGCCCTCGAACCGCTCCATCACCAGCACCCGCTTCGACGAATGCTCGGTGAACGCCTTCGGCACCGCCACGCCCTTGACCCGCGTCACCGCGACCGCCGCCAGGTTCCGCGCCTCGATCCGGAAGTCCAGCTCCTCGCGCAGCGCGACCGCGAACCCCGAGGCGAGCGACACCGCACCCAGCGACCGGGCCCACGACGTGCGCCGCTCCAGCGTCCGGGCCAGCCGCCGGATGATGTCCAGATCCCGCTCCACGACGGTGGTCACGCCGGGCCGGCGCACCTTGACCACCACCTCCTCGCCGGAGACCAGCCGCGCGGAGTGCACCTGCGCGACCGACGCCGCGGCCATCGGCTCCCGGTCGAAGCGGTCGAAGACCGACTCGACGGCGCCGTACTCGGCGACCAGGACGGCCTCGATCTCCGGCCACGGCACGAATGCCGCCTCGTGCTGCAACAGCGACAACTCGTCGACCACCTCGGCCGGCAGCAGGTCGCGCCGGGTGGACAGGATCTGCCCGAACTTGATGAACGTCAGCCCGCCCTCGTTCAGCGCGCCGCGCAACGACCGGCCGATGTTCGCCTGCGGACGCCGGCCCCGCAGGTACGGTCCGAGGCCGTGGCGCATCAGGATCATGGTGAACCGCCAGTAGCGGCGCGAGCGCGCCACCCGCTGTCGCAGGCCCCTGATCCACTCCAGCGGCGTCGGCAGGCTGCCGCTGGGCGCCAGCGCCTCGGCGACCACCAGGAACACCATGCTGGGCAACAGGATCACCAACAGGGCCAGGACCAGCAGCAGCGGCTTCCTGGAATCGGCCAGGGAACCGTCGGGCAGCTTGGGACCGAGCATCGCGGTCAGGATCGGCGCCGACATGCTCCAGGAGATCGCGGCGGCCAGGACCAGCCGGGTGGCCGAGAACCGGACGCCCAGCAGGCGCCGCACGATCGAGGCCAGCACGACCACCGCGATGATCGCCGTGACGACGAACAGCGGTCCCTGCAAGTAGCTCATGCGGCGACCTTATTGGTCGCCGCATGAGCGGGAGACTCGCTACGCCCCGGCGGCCACGGCACCGGACGCCGGCTTGGCCTCGGCCCCGGACGCCGCGGCCGAGGACGAGGCAGGCGCCGATTCCGGCAGCTTCATCTCCGGCAGCTCGGTGTGCAGCGGGATCTCACCGGGGATCTCGTCGGTGAGCGCCGGGGAGTCCTCGTCGAGGATCGGGGAGACCGTCGTGGTGCAGAAGCTGCAACGGCGGGCCCGGGCCGGGATCTGCTGCAGGCACTCCGGGCAGGCGCGCTTGGCGTGCGACAGGTCGTGGTGCGGGTTCAGCTCCTCGGTGAGCTTGTTCACCGGCAGCACGATGAGGAAGTACAGCGTCGCGGCGGTGAGCAGGAAGCTGATGCTCGCGTTGATGAACGTCCCGTAGGGGAACGTCGTCTTGCCGAGCGTGAAGACCTTCTTGCTGTAGTCGCCGATGCCGCCGGTCGCCCAGCCGATCAGCGGTGTGAGGAACGCGCCGGTGAACGAGGTGACCATGGCCGCGAACGCGGCGCCGATGACCACGCCGACGGCGAGCCCCACCACGTTGCCGCGCACGACGAATTTCACGAAGCCGTTCATTGACCCCCCTGGGTCTGGACAGGATCGAAGACGAGACATGCGCGCGGCAGCATGCCACATTCAGTGGACACCTGTGAAAACCGGGACGCCAGCAGGGGTTTTCACCCTTGGGGCTGCTGCTCCGGCAGTTCCTCGGATTCGCCCTTGGTCCCTTCCTCAGGCTCCTGCGCGGACCCCTCCTCGGCCTGTGCGCGCCGCGTGCTCCACAGGCTGGTCACCGTGGTGACCGCCAGCACGCCGATGATGACGCCGAGCGAGGCGGCGATGCCGATGGTCGGCACGGTGACCGGTCCGACGTGCTCGACCCCGGAGCCGTGCAGCGCCTCGAAGACCATCTTCACGCCGATGAAGCCCAGGATCACCGACAGGCCGTAGGACAGGTGCACCAGCCGGTCCATCAGCGCGCCGAGCAGGAAGTACAGCTGGCGCAGGCCCAGCAGCGCGAAGGCGTTGGCGGTGAAGACGATGTACGGCTCCTTGGTCAGACCGAAGATGGCCGGGATCGAGTCCAGGGCGAAGAGCAGGTCGGTGGAGCCGATGGCGACCATGACGATCAGCATCGGGGTGAAGCGGCGGTGGCCGTCGACGTGGCTGACCAGCCGCGCGCCGTCGTAGTCGTCGGTGGTGCGGACAGCCTTGCGCACCCGGCGCAGCAGGCGGTTCTCCTTGAACTCCTCCTCGCCGCCGTGCCCGGTGGCCAGCTTCACCGCGGTGTAGACCAGGAAGGCGCCGAAGACGTAGAAGATCCAGCTGAACTGGTTGATCACGGCGCTGCCGACGCCGATGAAGATGCCGCGCAGCACCAGCGCCATCACCACGCCCCACAGCAGCACCTGGGACTGGTAGGCGCGCGGGACGCGGAGCTTGGTCAGGATGATGACGAAGACGAACAGGTTGTCGACGCTGAGGCTGTACTCGGTGATCCAGCCGGCGAAGAACTCGCTGCCGTAGCGGTGGCCGGTGAAGTACCAGACGCCGGCGCCGAACAGGATGCTCGCCGCGACGATGCCGGTGACCCAGACGGCGGCCTCGCGGGTCTTGATGGCGTGCGGGTACCGGATGCCGTGCCACAGGTCCAGGCCGACGGCCACGGCCAAGGCGGCGATCGTGGCGATCCAGACGGTCAGGGTGACGTGCATGGCGGGACTCCTCCGGCGTTGTCAGGACGTGCACAAGCGCCGAAAGTCTTCTCCACCTGAAACCCGCGGAACCGCAGGTCAGGCCGGGGGACCGGGAGCCGGGGGCTCCGTGATGACGGCCCGTCCGATTGAGGAGTACTCCCCTTCGATACCTCCATGCTCCCAGTCGGCGGGCCGTTCGCGCAAACCGGTCGCGCGACCCCTCGTACGACGAGCGCCGATCTGCTTTGATGGAGCCGGATCTTTGTGGTGTAGACCACATGGCCGAACCGCGTCACGCCGGATTGCCTCACGCCGCACCACGCCGCATCACGCCGCATCGCATCGCATCGCATCGCATCGCATCGAGGGAGAAGCCCATGGAGTCCCTGCCGCCGGAGCTGTCGCCGACCGGGTACCTCGCCGAGGTGCGCCGGGTCCTGGAGCACATCGAGAAGACCCAGACGGACGCGGTCGTGGCGGCCGGGGCCCTGATCGCGGACTCGATCGCCGCTGAGGGCGTGCTGCAGGCCTTCGGGACCGGGCACTCCGAGGCGCTGGCGATGGAGGTGTCGGGGCGTGCCGGCGGGTTCGTGCCGAGCAACAAGCTGGCGCTGCGCGACCTGATCCTGTTCGGCGGGGAGCCGGTGGACCTGCTCAACGATCCCAAGGTCGAGCGGCGGGAGGGGCTGGCTAAGCGGATTTACGAGCTGGCGCCGGTGGAGCCGCAGGACGTGTTCGTGATCGCGTCGAACTCGGGCGGGAACGGCGTGATCGTGGAGATGGCCGAGCACGTCACGTCCCTGGGGCACAAGCTGATCGCCATCACCTCGCTGGATCACACGTCGCGCATCACTTCGCGCCACTCATCCGGCAAGGTGCTGAAGGACTTCGCGGATGTCGTGCTGGACAACGGCGCGCCGTACGGGGACGCGGTGCTGCCGCTGCCGTCCTTCGGCGCGAACGTGTGCGGGATCTCCTCGGTCGGCAACGCGGTGCTGGCGCAGATGGTGATCGCCGAGGCGGTGCGGCTGCTGGCCGAGCGCGGTGTCGAGGCGCCGATGTACCTTTCGGCGAACGCCACTGGCAGCGACGCCCACAACGACGCCCTGGAGGCGCGGTACGCAGGTCGGATCCGGCGCTCGGCGTCCTGAAGGCCGCCGCAACTCAGCACTGGCGGCACACTAAAGCCGCAACTTTGTGCACCGAGACGGAATAGATCACCACCGATTCGCCGCTCTTCGTTAGGCTGGACGTGAACCGCCGGACAGCCACGACGAGACGGATGGGGTGCTTCACAGTGGTCGCGCGCAAGGATCCGAAGGCTCTCTACGAGCTGGCGCCCGGCACACCGGGCCTGGCCGGCGTCGTGTTGCTGCACCAGATGGAGGGCTTCATGGACGCCGGCGGCGCCGGCCGCCTGGCCTCCGAGCACCTGCTGGACCAGTTCGACCACCGGCTGGTGGCGTCCTTCGACGTGGACCGGCTCATCGACTACCGCAGCCGGCGCCCCACGATGACCTTCGACAAGGACCACTACGACCACTACGAAGACCCGGCCCTGGACCTGCACCTGCTCACCGACGGGGCGGGCAAGCGCTTCCTGCTCCTGGACGGCCTGGAACCAGACCGCGAGTGGGAACTGTTCGCCCTGGCCGTCCGCAGCCTGGTCGAGCACTTCGACGTCAGCATCACCGTCGGCATGCACGGCATCCCCATGGGCATCCCCCACACGCGCCCCCTCGGCATCACCGCCCACGCCACCAACCCCGGCCTGGTCGACACCACGGACCAGCCCGTCCTGGACCGCCTCCAGGTCCCCAGCAGCGCGGCATCCCTGCTGGAGTACCGCCTCGGCGAGTGGGGCCACGACGCCGCAGGGTTCGCGGTCCACGTCCCGCACTACCTCGCGTCATCCCTGTATCCGCAAGCTGCGATCCGCCTCCTGCGCGCAGTCTCCGAGGCGACAGGCCTGATCCTGCCCGACGTCGAACTCCGCGACGCGGCCCGCCGAGCGTCGGAGGACATCGACCGCCAGGTCCAGGAGTCCTCGGAGGTCGAGGACGTGGTGCGAGCCCTGGAGCGGCAGTACGACGCGTTCAACGTGACGGACCGCAAGAACCTGCTGAGCGACAACGACGGCAAGATGCCGACCGCGGACGAGCTCGCGGCGGAGTTCGAGCGGTTCCTGGCGGATCAGGACGGGCCGCCGCCGAGCCCGTGAGGCTCCAGCCAGAACCCTGATTCAGGTGTCCGGAAGACCGCCGCCCCGACAGAATGGTCGGATGCGGCGGTCTTTGCGTTACATGGACGCGGTCAACCTCCTGGCCGGCGGCGAGAACCAGCTGGTCAAGCTGCTCGACGAGGCGAGCGCCACGATGCTGCTCGGAGCGGGGGTGTTCGACCTCTTCGAGGCTCGGGAGCAGGCACTGCGGCTGCTCGCGAAGGTGCTCGACAAGTTCGGGGAGAAGCTGCGCGGGGTCGATCGGCTGACGCGGACCGAGCGGATTCATGCGGCGCACACGGTCATACGGATTACTGCGTACTTCGATGCCCTCGGCGAGGCGATGCGCGAGTTCCAACAGGCTGAGGCGCCGCAGTTCTCAGCCACGGAGCAGGCATCGCTGACTCTCACGACCGGCCCCGGCATTGGCTGGCGCGATCTCTACAAGCAACTGAGCCTGATGAGCTTCGGATCACCATTGTGGGACGCCACCTCGGTGAGGATCTTCGCGACCATTTCCGCAAATATGCAAGACCTCCTGGCGGGGCTGGCGTTCTGGGACGCGCTCGACGAGACCCGGCAAGACCGTCTCGCCGTACTGCTGACAGACCGGGTGCCCCGCGAGGCGGCAGCGCGCTATCAGGAGAATCTGAGGCGGCTGTCTGCTGACTGCCCCGAGTTCGGCGTCTGGGTCAACCTCCAAGCCCACGCCGCGACCCGCGACCAGCTGGCCGCCGGCTTGGCCGATCTGGAAAAGCTTCTGGCCCCGCTGACGGCCGAATCTCCGGAACAGCACCAGGAATCCGTCGTCCGCGCCCATCGAGCGGCCTTGGCGAAGCCGATCATCGTCACCGACCGGCCGGACTCCCACCTCACGGTGCCCTCGCTCGGTGAGGGGTACGTCGACCACAGCTTCCGACTCGCGTTCACGGTGCTTCCCAACAGTCAGAAGTGGAACGAGTTCGACCTCCGCGACGACCTGCCCAGTTTGCTGAGTTCCTACCTGATGTCCGAGTACGCCCTGAGCACACCGCTGCTGATCCTCGGCCAACCCGGCTCCGGCAAGTCCGTCCTCACCCGCATCCTCGCGGCCCGCTTGCCAACCGAGTACTTCCTGCCGATCCGCGTCGAACTGCGCCGCGTCGACGCCGAAGGCGATCTGCAGGACTACATCGAGTCCGCGATCCGCGAACAGACCGGCGAGCGCGTGCAATGGACCCGATTCGCGACCGCCGACCCGAACCTGACCCCGGTGGTGATACTGGACGGTTTCGACGAGCTGCTCCAGGCCACCGGCGTGGCACAGACCGACTTCCTCCTCCGGATCGAGCGCTTCCAGGAACGCGAACGCGACCAGGGCCGCTCGGTCGCGGTGATCGTCACCAGCCGGACCGCCGTCGCCAACCGGGCGACGATTCCGGGCAACACCCCGATCATCCGCCTGGAGCCGTTCGACGACGAGCAGATCGCCGCCTGGATCGACATCTGGAACCGGACGAACGAGCCCTCGCTCACGGACCGTGGCGTGAACGTGTTGTCCCTCGCGACGGTACTCCGCTACCGCACGCTCGCCGAGCAGCCGCTCCTGCTGCTGATGCTGGCCTTGTACGACGCCTCGGCCAACGCGTTGAGCTCACTGGATCCCGATATCAGCCTGAGCACGGTTTACGAACAGCTCCTCAAGGACTTCGCCCGCCGCGAGCTGACGAAGGATCCGGATGTCACCGATCTGGACCGCCGGATCGAGCAAGAGCTGCTCCGGCTGTCGATAGTCGCCTTCGCGATGTTCAATCGGGGCGCTCAGTGGATCGACGCGGAGAGCGTCACCGCGGACCTGGGCAATCTGAACATCTGGAAGGCCGAGCGCAGCGAGAACACCATGCGTTCGGCGCTCACCGCGGGCCAGCAGATGATCGGCAGGTTCTTCTTCATCCACGACGTGCGCGCGACGCGTGACGGCGAGGAGATGCAGACGTATGAGTTCCTGCACGCGACCTTCAGCGAGTACCTCATCGCACGTCTCGTCGTCCTCCTGCTCGACGAACTCGCCGCGCAGCACCTCGCCTCGGCCTACGCGATGTCCCCCACGATCAACGACACGCTGCTCTACACGCTGTTGTCGTTCGACGCCCTGGCCGCCCGGGCGCCGATCGTCGATTTCCTGGCCGAGCTGACAGCCCAGCGCGACCCGGCGGTCCGCGACGCCATGGCCGAGGTGGTCACGACGCTTTTCCACAACAGCCTCATGGAGCGGACCGACCACACGTATTCCGGCTACCAGCCGGTCGTCACGGAAGTGGTGACGCGCGCCGGGAGCTGGCACGCGAACCTGTTCCTCCTCATGGCCATGACCGAGGGCAGCATCAGCATGCGGGCGATGTACCCGGACAAGGGCTACGGCGCCGTCAACCAGTGGCGCCGGTTCGTGAACCTGTGGCGAAGCTGCGTGCGCGGCGAGGGGTGGAACGGCCTCGCCGACTGCCTGGCCGTGGAGCGTGCGTGGAAGGGCGAGCACCAAGACATCGTCGTCCGCTTCGGACAGCCCGGCGCCGTCACGGCCGAGCCCGACATGAAGTGGCCGTACCACTTCGCCGGTTCCCGATGGCAGAACGGCGGCCAGTGGGATTCGCACTCCCACGACGCGATGGCAGGGCGGGCGAACTTTCTCGTCGACCGGCGCCTGGACATGGCCATGCACAACATGATGCCGATAGCTGACGCCCTGCCGACTCTCGCGAACACCGTCTACAACACGGCGGATGGGCGGCTCGCAACGGCGAGCGCGCTTTTGACCGCGGCGCTCGTGGCGCCGTACACCTCCAAGAACTCTGAGAGCGCGATCCTCGATCTCGTGAACGTGCTTCTGGACGTCCCGTCGCACCTGCCGCGGAACGAGATACTCACCTTCCACGCACTCTGTCTCGGCCTCTTCGTCAACGCGGTTGAGCTGGACGAGGTGTCAGCCGACACCCGTGGTCGGCTGCAGACAATGGCGCTCGTGATGCGCAGCAGGTGGGGCGCCTCAGGACGGATCGCTCTGCTCCTCCAGCGCCTCGCCGCCCCGGCTACAGAACCAACTCCGCCAACCCCCGCAGAT
>NZ_JAACYW010000383.1 GCF_015356825.1 Catenulispora rubra
TGTGAACCCCCGCCCCTGACCCCCGGTGAGGTGCCGTGTTGCTTGGGTTCCCCCGGGCCGAGACGGCGGGCTCCGCCCCACGAAGGCCCCGCCTCGTCCCGGTGTCCATTACAGCTCCTGGGAAAGCGGCGGGCCATCCTTTCGCCTCTGCGGCGAAAGGATGGCCCGTGACAGCCTTCGAAGGCCGGTGGAACCGCGCGGATCAGACTTCGACGACCACCGGCAGGATCATCGGCCGGCGCCGCGTGGTGTTCGACACCCAGCGCCCGACGGAGCGGCGCACCAGCTGCTGGAGCTGGTGGGTGTCGCCGATGCCCTCGGCCGCCGCGTCCGCCAGCGCCGCCACGATCAGCGGCTTGGCCTGCTCCAGCGTCTGGTCGTCCAGACCGAAGCCGCGGGCGGTGATGACCGGGCCGGTGACGATGCCGCCGGTGTCGGCCGAGACCGCGACGAACACCGACACGAAGCCCTCGTCCCCGAGGATCCGCCGGTCCTTCAGCGAGGCCTCGGTCACCGAGCCCACCGAGCTGCCGTCGACGTAGACGTAGCCGGCGTCGACCTTGCCGGTGATGCGCGCGACGCCGTCGACGAGGTCCACGGTCACGCCGTCCTCGGCGATCACCACGCGGTCCGCCGGGACGCCGGTCTTCATCGCCAGGTCGGCCGCGGCGCGCAGGTGCCGCCACTCGCCGTGCACCGGCATGAAGTTGCGCGGCTTGGCCAGGTTGAAGAAGTACAGCAGCTCACCGGCCGCGGCGTGCCCGGAGACGTGCACCATGGCGTTGCCCTTGTGCACGACCGTCGCGCCCCAGCGGGTCAGCCCGTTGATCACCCGGTTCACCGCGTTCTCGTTACCGGGGATCAGCGAGGACGCCAGGATCACGGTGTCCTCGCCGGTGATGCGCACCTGGTGGTCGCGGTTGGCCATGCGGGACAGCGCGGCCATCGGCTCGCCCTGCGACCCGGTGCACATCAGCACCACCCTGTCGTCGGGCAGATCGTCGATCTCCTTCAGATCGATGATCAGGTCCGCCGGCACCTTCAGGTAGCCCAGGTCGCGGGCCACGGCCATGTTGCGGACCATGGACCGGCCGACCAGCGCCACCTTGCGGCCGTGCGCGGCGGCCACGTCGCAGACCTGCTGGACGCGGTGCACGTGCGAGGCGAAGGAGGCCACGATGATGCGCCCCTTGGCCCGGCCGAACACCCGGTCCAGCACCGGCGTGATCTCGCGCTCGGAGGTGACGAAGCCCGGCACCTCGGCGTTGGTGGAGTCCGACAGCAGCAGGTCGATGCCGGACTTGCCGAGCTCGGCGATGGTCGCCAGGTCGGTCAGCCGGTCGTCCAGCGGCAGCTGGTCCATCTTGAAGTCGCCGGTGTGGAACACCGTGCCGGCCGGGGTCTTGATCGCCACGGCCATGGCGTCCGGGATGGAGTGGTTGACCGCCACGAAGCGGCACTCGAACGGCCCGATCTGCTCCACGTCGCCCTCGACGACCTGCAGCGAGTAGGGCCGGATCCGGTGCTCGGCGAGCTTGGCCTCGACCAGCGCCAGCGTCAGCTTGCTGCCCACCAGGGGGATGTCGCCGGACTCCTTGAGCAGGTACGGCACACCCCCGATGTGGTCCTCGTGGGCATGCGTCAGCACGACGCCGACCACGTCGTCCAGCCGGTCCCGGATGGAGCTGAAATCCGGCAGGATCAGGTCGACGCCGGGCTGGGCCTCCTCCGGGAAGAGGACGCCGCAGTCGACGATGAGCAGTTTGCCGCCGTACTCGAAGACGGTCATGTTGCGACCGATCTCTCCGAGTCCGCCGAGCGGGGTCACTCGCAGCGCGCCTCGCGGCAGCGGCGGGGGTCCGGAGAGTTCCGGATGCGGATGGCTCATGCAGTTTTCCTTTGTGTTCCGCGGACCTCTGGTCCGCTCCTTGCTAGATCTTCACGCCGCCTTGGGCGAGATACGTCTTGAGCCGGGCCTGCTGCTCCTCGGTCGCCTCGACCAGGGGCAGCCGCACCGGGCCGCCGGGCAGTCCCAGCATGTTCATTGCCGCCTTGAGGGAGATCACACCTGGCAGACTTGTCACACCGGCGTGGACCGGCAGCAGTTCGGCGTGCAGGCGCGCGGCTTCGAGCACGTCGCCGGCCAGATACGCGGCGATCATCGCGCGGATGCGCGGCGCCGCGAGGTGCGCCGACATGCTCACCACGCCGACCGCCCCGACCGAGAGCCAGGGCAGGGTCAGCGGGTCGTCCCCTGAATAGTAGGCCAATCCGGTGGCCGCGATGACCTCGGACCCGGCGGCCAGGTCGCCCTTGGCGTCCTTCACCGCGACGATCATGTCGTGCTCGGCCAGCCGCTTGAGGGTGTCGGTCTCGATGGCGATGCCGGCGCGGTGCGGGATGTCGTAGAGGACGACGGGGCGCGTGGTGTGGTCGGCGACCGCGGTGAAGTGCCGGAAGAGGCCTTCCTGGGTCGGCTTGTTGTAGTACGGGGTGACGACCAGGAGCGCGTCGGCGAGGGCCTCGGCCTGCCGGGCCAGCGCGAGCGTGTGCTCGGTGTTGTTGGTGCCGACGCCGGCGATCACCGAGATCCGGTCCCCGACCGCCTCGCGGACCGCCCGGAGCAGCTCCGCCTGCTCCGTGTCCGAGGTGGTCGGCGCCTCGCCGGTGGTGCCGGAGACCACCAGGCCGTCGTTGCCCGCCTCGACCAGGTGGGCGGCCAGTTTCTGCGCACCGTCCAGGTCCAGGGATCCGTCCGGGTGGAAGGGCGTGATCATCGCGGTGATCAGCCGACCGAAGGGCGCCCCGGTGGACCACAGGTCGGGGGCGGATTCGGCGAGGTGCGCGTTCTCGGGCATGGCACAACGGTACCGGGCCGTGCAGGTGATCGAATAGCTGGCTTTGCTTACGTGAATCAGGTAGCCGAGCTGAATGGACAGACCCCGTCTCCACCGCTCGGGGGTCCGGTGGGGACGGGGTCCACCGTGGTTAACAGACGCGCACGGGGCGCGTTACGGGTCCGGCCGCGCCGCCGGTCGTTTTTCACTCTTTAGGACTACTGAGAGTGAGCACTTCGCGACTGAGAAGGATTGGCGCGGTCTATAGAAGCAGTGCCCGCTGTCACCTTCCGGGGCCAGGAGTCCCTATCTCCTCAACACTATTAAGGTGCGACCCGACCATTCGCCTGCCACGCCGCGTAAGTCAGCGGCATCAGTTCGGCGAAGTGTTCTTCCATCTTCTCGGCGACCATCTCGATCTCGCGCTGCGGGAACGACGGGAACGTCGCTTCCTCGTGCTTCGTCCGCAACGACAGGAAGTGCATCAGCGCACGCGCATTGCACGTGGCGTACATCGAGGAGTAGATGCCGACCGGAAGCACAGTCCGGGCCACTTCGCGCGCGATACCTGCGTCCAACATCTCCAGGTACGCCGCGTAACTCGCCTCGCAGGACCGGCGGACCGTGTCCTGGACCGTCTTGTGCTGCTCGTCGGTGCCCGGGACGAACACGTACTTGCCGGGCCTGCCCTCCTGCACCAGCTTCCGCTCCGGTCCGGGTACGTAGAACACCGGGTCCAGCTTGCGGTAGCGCCCGCTCTCCTCGTTGTAGGACCAGACGCGGTGCCGCATGAATTCTCGGAAAACAAAAATCGGCGCGGCGACCAGGAAGGTCATCGTGGAGTGCTCGAAGGGCGAGCCGTGCCGGTCCCGCATCAGGTAGTTGATCAAGCCGCCGGAGCGCGCGGGATCGGTACCGACCTCGTCCAGGGACTGCTCGCCCTTGGTCGAGACCCGGGCCGCCCACAGGACGTCGTTGTCGGAGGCCGAGGCCTTCACCAGTTCCACGGTCATGTCCGAGCGGAACCGTACGCTCTCCATCTCATCGCTCACCGTCCGAGCCTACCGGCGCCTGACCTGTGACGACGCCGGTGCGGACGGTGCGGACGGTACGGACCGCGGGAGTGAAGACCGCGGTCGGCCGGTCAGCTCCCGGTACGGCTGCGCAGCGCGTCCGGCGGCATCATCGTGTCGATGTTGAAATACGGAGCCAGGTCCAGACCCTGCATCAGGGTCAGGACGCGGTCCACGCGGTCGACGTTCACCGTGGTCGGGAACGTGCCGAAGCTGATGCTGGCGGCGACCGTGGAGTTGGCCATCGTGCCGTAGTGCGCCTGCATCTCGGTCATCGCCGTGGCGCGCTGCGAAGTGGAGTTCTTGGCCTGGTTCAGGGCCCCGGTGAAGGCCTTGAACAGGTTGGTCTTCTCCACGGCGAAGTCCTGCTTGGCGAAGTAGCCGCCCATCGGCATCGCCTGGGTCGCGCCGCGGGTCAGGTCCATCAGCCCGACCAGCTTGTTGTTGTTCGTCGCGTAGCTGTAGTACGGCTCGGGGATGACGGCCGCCAGGTTGGCGTCCGCGCTGCCGGTCAGCTTCACGGCCAGGTCGGTGGGGACCATCGACTTCAGGTGCGCCGCGGAGTTGGCCTGCTTGATCCGGAAGCTGTTGGCCAGGTCCGGGAGCGAGGTCATGAGCATGATCGTCGGGACTGTGTAGGCGTCGTTGGTGTCGTTGGTGCCCGAGGTGGGGACCAGGAAGCCGCCGGCGGCGCCGAAGACGTTCTTGATCTCCTGCGCGTTCTTCATGCCGGTGACCTTGCTGAGCAGCTGCACGCTGCCGTCGCCGGCGGTGTAGCCCTCGGCGACCAGCTGCAGCCGGAACGCGCCGTTGGACTGGGCCAGGATCGCGTGCACGTAGTCGTCGTAGACCAGGTCGACCTTGCCGTCGTTGAGCCCCTGGAGGGCGTCCTGGTAGCTCTTGTAGGAATCGTCGATCGTGACGTCGATCCCCTGATCTTTGAAATAGCCCTTGTCGACGCCGGTGTAGATCGGGAGCGCGCCTATTTCGCCCTTGGGGATGCCTATTCGGAGCTGATGTTGCTCCAACGCGCCGTGGGCCGGCATCGCGGCCGACGCCGAGGCCGTGGACGTGCTGCTGCTGCACGCCGCGGCGGCACCGGCGGACGCGGTGAGCACCACGCAAAGGACGATCGCCGAGGTCCTGCGCGAACGGGCTCGGGGTTTGGCTGATCGCACTGCGCTGCCCCCTGCAAAGGTTTCGATGAAGCCGGTCGGCGCATCGTAATACATGGGCCGCCGGGCCCCCTACGTCACCGTTGAGATCGACTAGCACTAATGCACGAGTAAGGATACGCACATGCGCGGAGTCATCGCCCGGCTTATCCCCCTATAACGCATCTAATCGCCCCTCTGTCAACCCCCGCCCTTGGCCTCGCTCGCTCTCCTGTGCTGGAATGCGTTGCTTGAAACCTAGAGACCGCGAGCCATGTGTGGCGCCCCACCCGCCGCAGTAGCGGCCCGGTCGCAAAGAAAGCTGTGAGGGCCAGTGCAGACTCGACCCGTGTCCCCGCGCCGTCCGCCGGCTCCTTTCCCGGAGCGCGGTGCCGGCGCGCCGCCGCCCGGCGGATCCATATCCGACGCGGCCGCCGGCCGCACTGCTCCCGGAGAGCTTCCGCGCGGGGCCCGGGATGGAGTGCTGCCAGGACAACGGCCGGTCCCCACATCGCAGGAGACCGAGGGCAGCGGCGGGCACACGCCCCCTCCCCCGCCGCCCACCGCGTCCGCGAACCGCTTCGCCCCCCGCAACTGGCGCGTCCGCACCCGACTGGTCGTCCTGGTCATCGTGCCGCTGGTGGCCACCATCTTCGGCGCCGCGGCCCGGATCGTGCAGCAGGTCGGCAACGTGCAGACCTACGACCACGCCAAGACCATGGCCGCCGCGGCCAGCCCGCTGTCGGACCTGATCGACGCGCTGCAGGACGAGCGCGACATCAGCATCGAGATGATGGCGTTCCGGGCCCCGACCGGCAACGCCGACTCGGCCACCCTGACCAACCTGACCACCAGCATGGCCACGCAGCGCAAGGCCACCGACCGCGCGACCGCCGTGATGCAGCCGGTGCTGAACAAGATCGACGGGTCCTACCCGGCGGACACGCTGGCCGCGATCGCCGACGCCAAGGCCAACATGACCGGCGTCCCGGCGCTGCACCAGGCCGTGGACGGCGCGTACTCCAACCCGGTGAGCGTGTTCGACCAGTACAACAAGGTGCTGGACAGCCTCGACGGGCTCTACGAGTTCGTCGCCGCCGACGCCGGTGACCAGCAGCTGATCAACGACGCCCGGTCGCTGGCGGACCTGGGCAAGATGACCGAGACCACCTCGCGCGAGCGCGGCTTCCTCACCACGCTGGCCGTCAGCATCGACCCCAACCAGAACCAGGACAACCTGGCCCGGCTGCAGGGGCTGATCTCGGACCTGACCTCCACCCGCTCGGAGTTCAAGACCGTCGCCATCGCGCCGATGCAGCAGTCGCTGAGCGACACGGTGGACGTCGGCGAGTCCTACACCGGGGCGAACCAGTACCTGACGACGATCGACGACAAGCTGTCCAACAACGGCGCCAGCGACAACGGCGACCAGCTGGTCCCCGGCAGCGTCTACACGCAGTACAACGCGCTGCTCGACCGGTACAAGCAGGTCCGTACCCAACAGGCCGCAGCCCTGGTGCAGCGCGCGGACTCGCTGGCCAACAGCGCCCGCAACACCATGTACCTGAACATCGGCATCATCATCGGCGTCCTGCTCGTGGTGTCGGTCGCCACCGCGCTTATCGCGCGCTCGCTGGTACGCCCGCTGCGAGTCCTGCAGAACACCGCCCTGGAGATCGCCGGCAACCGACTGCCGGAGATGGTCCGCCGCCTGCGCGACGCGGACGGCAGCGAACCGATCGAACCGATCTCGCCGATCGCCCTGTCCAGTACCGACGAGGTGGGCCAGGTGGCCCGCGCGTTCGACGAGGTGCACCGCGAGGCGGTCCGGCTGGCCACCGAGCAGGCCATGCTGCGGAACAACGTCAACGCGATGTTCACCAACCTCTCCCGGCGCTCGCAGTCGCTGGTGCAGCGCCAGCTGCGGCTGATCGACGAGCTGGAGAACGCCGAGCAGGACCCGGACCAGCTCGCCTCGCTGTTCAAGCTGGACCACCTCGCGACCCGTATGCGCCGCAACGGTGAGAACCTGCTGGTCCTCGCCGGTGAAGAGCCGGGTCGCCGCTGGTCCCAGCCGGTGCCGCTGATCGACGTGCTGCGCGCCGCGGCCTCCGAGGTGGAGCAGTACGAGCGGGTCACGCTGCGCGACCTGCCGACCGTCGAGGTCGCCGGCCGCGCCGTGAACGACGTCGTCCACCTGGTCGCCGAGCTGCTGGAGAACGCGACGTCGTTCTCCGCGCCGGAGACGAAGGTCTCGGTCACCGGCAACCTGCTGAACACCGGCGGCGTGATGCTGGAGATCGAGGACTCCGGCATCGGCATGACCCCGGAGGAACTGGACGACTCCAACGAGCGGCTGGCCAACCCGCCGGTCGTGGACGTCGCCATCTCCCGCCGCATGGGCCTGTTCGTGGTCGGCCGGCTGGCCACCCGGCACGGCATCCAGGTGCGGCTGCGCCGCTCGGCCACCGGCGGCATCACCGCCCTGGTGCTGGTCCCGGCCGCACTGCTGGCCGGCAACCTGTCCGACGCCCCGGCGGTCGGCGGCAACCGCGGCACCTTCGGCGACATCGCCGACACCGGCCAGCTGCCGCAGCTCACCTCGACCGGCCTGCCCCGGCGCCCGGCCGGCGCGGTGCGGGCCGAGCAGCGCGAGCTGGCCCCGGGCGCGGACCTGCAGCAGGGCCCGCCGGCGCAGGCCCCGGCCCCGCTGCCGCCGTTCGGCGGCGAGCGGGCCCCGGTCGGCGGCGGCGAAGGGGACGGCTGGGAGGACGTGAGCCCGGCGGCCCCGCCGTACCGCAACACCGACGCCACCCCGCCCGGACTCGCCGAACTGCTCGCCGAGACCGAGGCCATGACGCACGGCGTGAGCCCGGTCATCCGCGAGGGCGACCCCGGCGACCCGGGCAGCAGCGGCGCCTTCCAGCGTCCGGAGTTCGTGCTGCCGGAACCGGAACTGGACGGCCGGCTGGCCGAGGCGCTGGACGGGACGGCGACGTACGACTTCCGTCCGAACCAGGCGCCCAGCGGCCCGCCCGCCCCGCCGGCGAATCAGGAGAACACCGGCCAGTTCCGGATCAGTGCGGGCAGCGACGACATGCGGCTGGACTTCCGGGTCGGCGACGGGGGTCCGGCGATGCCGCCGCCCCCGGCCCCGCCGGCCCAGCCCGCGCCGCTGAACTTCTCCTCCAGCTTCGACGACCTGCTCCCGAACATCCCGGACATGGAGCACACCGGCGAGTTCGCGGCGTACCGCGAAACCCAGCAGGATGAGCGCGACGACCTGCTCCTCCCGCCGCCGGCCGGCCCCTTCGCCACCCCCGGCCAGCCCTCGCTGGGCTCGTCCTCGGGCGGCTTCAGCACCAACACCGACTCGCTGTCGGCCAGCGGCCTGAACAACGACCTCGGCGCCGAACTCGCGGCGGGCGACCCCTACGCCGCCCCCGGCGAGGTGCGCATGACGCCGTTCGGCGGGCACCTGGACAGCGGGTTCGGCAACCAGGGCCAGGGTCAGCAGGGCCAGGGCCCGGCGGCACCGGCCGCCGGACAGCAGTCCGGCGAGCTGTACAGCGGTCCCGCCTTCGAGGCGCCGCAGTTCGGTCAGCCGGCCGCTCCGTCCGGAACCGGGTACGCCAACGACGGGCCTTCCTTCGGACGCCGCCCGATGGGCGAACCGCTGACCGGCCCCGGCTTCGAAGCCCCCGCGGCGTTCAACCCGAACGCCCCGGCGGACAACGACCCGAACGACCCGATGGCAGGCCTCAGGAACCCGTTCGCGGCGGCGCCCGAGGCTCCGCCGAACACCGGCACCGGCTACGGCAACGACGCGCCCTCCTTCGGCCGCCGCCCGGTCGGCGAGCCGCTGACCGGCTCCGGCTTCGACAACCCGCAGTACCCGCCGTCGCAGTACCAGCCGCCGCAGTACGACACCCCGCAGTACGAAGCCCCGCAGTACGGCGAGCAGACCGTCGCCGACCTGTCCGGCTCGGGCTTCCACACGCCGCTCGGCAACCCGATGGGCAACCCGCTCGGCAACCCCATGGGCGACGCCACCGGCTACGCTCCCCCGGTCGGCGAACCGCTCGCCGGCCCCGGCGCGCCGGACCCGCTGTCGTCCTCCGGCACCAACTACGCCGACTACCCGGACCCGCTCACCGCGCCGATCGAGTCGATCCCGATGGACCCGGCGGCGCACAACACCTCGATCTTCAACGCGATCGAGTCCGAATGGTTCCGGGTGCGGGCCGGCGAGGGGACCGCCGTTCCGCAGAACGCTCTGGAGGTCGGCACCGTGCGTCCGGCCGAACCGGTCCGGCCGGGGCGCGGGGCGAGTCTGCTCAAGGCCAGGGCGCGGACTTCGGACTTGGTGATCATCGACGCCCGGTGCGCGAAGTCCGACTCCGGCAGTGCCCAGGTACCCGGCACGCCGCCGAAGCCCG
>NZ_JAACYW010000384.1 GCF_015356825.1 Catenulispora rubra
GTGGACGCCGGTCGGGGCCGGCGTCCACGGCGCGGTCGGGTCGGTCGGGTTGGTCGAGGCCGGCCGGAGCCGGTCGGGTCGGTCGAGACCGGTCGAGACCAGTCGAGGCCGGTCGGGGTCAGGCCGTGGTCGGCCGCTTGAACTTCTGCACCGAGGAGTCGGCGGCGCACTTGTCGGCCGCGGTCTGCGCGCGGCTGATGAACTCGGCCGGCTTGATCTTGTTGGCCATCAGCTGGCCCATCGCGTCCTCGAGGTCCTTCTCCATCTGGGAGTACCAGTTGAGGTAGTACCAGGAGATGACCTGGCCGTTGGCGGCCTGGTAGAGGTCGTTGCTGGACTTGGTGCCGGGCTTGAGCTTGGCGGCGATGTCCGGGGTGATCGAGTCCTTCACGACCGACAGCGAGTTGGCGTTCTGCGCGAACGACGCCCCGCCGGCCTTCGAGCACATGATGCGCAGGAACTCCAGGCCGCCGGCCTTGTTCTTGGCCTTGCTCGGCACGATGAACGGCTCGCCGGCACCGGCCCGGATGGCGGTCTGCGGCATCTTGTCGCCGGTGAGCGAGGGCATGGCGAACACCGCCATGCCGAAGTCCGCCGGCGTGGCCTTCAGCTGCTCGTTCTCCAGCCACGACCCGCAGGGGATGACCGCGGCCTTGTTCTGGTTCCACAGCGTCTGGGACTGGATGTGGGTCAGGCCCTCGGTGCCCGGGAGCATGTAGCCCTTGTCCACCAGCATGTAGATGGCCTCGACGCTGTTCTTGACCGCGTCGGACTTCCAGGCGTTCGGCTCCAGGTTGTCGATGGCGGTCTGGGCGTCCGGGCCGCCGTTCTTGGCGACCATGTCCATCAGCGGGACCATCATGTAGTACGGGTACTTGCCCTGGTGCGCGAACGGGGCCATGCCGCTGGCCTTGATGGTCGCGCACAGCGTCATGAAGTCGGCCCACGTGGTGGGGATCTGCCAGTTGTTCTTCTTGAACAGCGTGGTGGAGTACCACAGGCCGAAGACGGTGAACGCGTAGTTCAACGAGAACATGCTCTGCCCGAGCAGGCCCATCTCGACGGTGCCGCCCAGCAGGGTGTCCTTGACCGTCTTGCTCGGGTCGTCGATCGACGGTGCCTTCAGCAGCTGGTCCAGGTTGGTCAGCTGGCCGCTGGAGTTCAGCACGTCCAGCTTCAGCTGCTGGGCGCCGGAGTCGTCGATGACGTCCGGCGGGCTGCCGGCGTTGAACCGGGGCTGCAGGTCGCCGGTGAGGTTCTGGCCGCTGTGGTGCGAGACCTGGGAGCCGGAGAACTTCTGGGAGTACATCGACTCGAACGACTTGGCGTAGTCATCGCCGTAGCCGCCCTTGAAGATGTAGACGTCCAGCGGGTCGGAGGCCTTCACCCCGAACGGGTTCTTCGGGTCCGAGGAGTTCGCCGCCCCGGTCGACGTGGTGGAGCTGTTGGTCTTGCTGCTGCCGCTGCCGGCCGCGCACCCGGCCGCCAGGGCCGAGCCGGGGCCGACCATGGCCGCGATCGCGGCTGAGCGGACCAACATCTGCCGGCGGGAGACGTCGGCGGGCAAACCGTGTTCTGACACTGTGGTTCTCCTGATCGACGAGAAGCGGTGCGCCGGGGGGTTCCGGCTTGAGGGAGGTGCGCTCGTGCGGTGTGCTCAGGTGATGCGAGTGCTCGTCCGTACGGTGCTGCGCTGGTGACGCGGGTGGTGCTCGGTGCTCGGTGCTCAGTGCGTGGTGCTCGGTGTTGCGTGGTTCTCCATGATGCGCGGTGCGTGATGCTCGGTCGTGCTCTGTTGTTGCTCGAGTTGCTCGGTAGGTTATGAGATTTTGCTAGCTGGCGGTAGGTATCGAAAACAATCGCTCACGGACCTCGGGGGTCGGCACCGGTCCGATACGGGCCAGGGCCAGCCACGCGGCGGCCGCCGCGCCGTCCAGTGCGGGGAGTACTTCGGCGGCCGGCCAGCGCGCGCGCAGCGTCCGCCGCACGCGCTCGGCGACCGGTGTCGGGTTGGTCAGGACGCTGCCGGCCAGGACGATCGGCGTCGCGGTGTCGGGCCCGCGCACCGTGGACAGGGTCGCGGTCAGGTGCTCGGCGGCGCGGTCGGCGATGGCCTCGGCTACCGGATCGCCGTCCGCGCAGGCTGTGGACAGCAGCGGGGCCAGGCGTGCCAGGGCCGTCGGGGGTTCGGCCATGACGGCGGCGACCAGGTCGCGGGCGGTCGGCTGTGTCGGCGGGGTCGGCGGACTTGTGGGAGGAATCGGGACCGGCGTGCTCCCGTCGGCGCCGGTCGCTGCATCGGTACCGGTCGCTGAATCGGTACCCGGCCGGGTGTCGTGCAACCGCAACGATTCGATGACGAGATCGGTGAGCGCGGTCTCCGGCCCGTCGCCGTCCAGGGCTGCCATCGCCGCCAGGACCATCTGCCGGCCCAGCCAGAAGCCGGAGCCGCGGTCGCCGAGCAGCCAGCCGTGGCCGTCGGAGCGCTCGGCCATCGCGCGGTCCTTCACCGCGATCGCCACCGCGCCGGTGCCGGAGAGGACCAGCGAGCCCTCGGGGGCGTCGGTGCCGGCCACGAACGCGATCAGCGCGTCGGGCTCGTAGTCGACCGGACAGGTGACGCCGACGCTGTCCCAGACTCCGGTGAACGCCTCGCGGCCGGGCATGTCCTCGCCGGAGGGCAGGACCCCGCCGCCGGCCAGACCGAGCACGACGTGCCGGACGTCCGCGGGGTTCAGGCCGGTCATGGCCTGGTCGACGGCCTCGGCCAGCGCGGCCGCGGCGCGCTCGGGACCCAGGCCGGTCGGATTGCCCCCGGACGCGCGACCGGCACCCCGCCTGACGCCGTGCGGCGTGACCGCCAGGACCCGCGTCGACGTTCCGCCGACGTCGAGTCCGAGGACCAGCGCCTCGTCGGTCATGGTGGGTCTCGCCTCTCCGCCTGGCGGTGGAACGTTTCAATTCCACGTTGCGTGGAACTTAGAACCCGGATAATCCGACGTCAAGGGTTGACCTTGAAGCGCAACCATAACGATGCGAAGGGTCAGGCATACGGCGCAGCCTCCACCGCCGCCGGTCCTTGAAACGTTCCAACGGGACTGGCGCCCCCTGACGGCCGGTGCAGGACCCGTAGCCGTCCCGGTTCCGACTGTGCCACAAGAAGCACAGGCGGTCTAGACCGCCCGGTACGGTGCTCGAAACAGCATGTTGACTCCGCCGAGCGCGGCCGTTTAGCCTCCTCGGCACGGCCACGGGGCGGACCGGGATACAAGGGGCGTGCGTGACGAAGAGCGCGGGCATGCGGGATGTGGCCCAGCTGGCCGGGGTGTCGGTCGGCACGGTGTCGAACGTGCTGAACCGCCCCGACGCGGTGGCCCCGGGCACCCGCGCCCGGGTGCAGGCGGCGATCGCGGAGCTGGGCTTCGTGCGCAGCGAGAGCGCCCGGCTGCTGCGCGCCGGCAGCAGCCAGGTGCTGGCGCTCCTCGCCCTGGACCTGGCGGACCCGTTCTTCGTCGGCGTCCTGCGCGGCGCCGAGGGCGCGGCGCGCGCGGCGGACCTCGGCGTCCTGGTGATGGACAGCGCCTCCAGCGCCGCCAGCGAGGCCACGCACCTGGCGATGCTGGCCCAACAGCGGGTCCGCGGCGTCCTGGTGACCCCGGCCGACGTCAGCGGCGCGACACTGGCACAGTTCGGGCGCGCGCGGATCCCGTACGTGCTGGTCGACCGCGACATACCGGGCGGGATCGGCTGCCGCGTGCTGGTCGACGACGTCGCCGGCGGCGCGATGGCGGTGGCGCACCTGATCGCGGCCGGGCACCGGCGGATCGCTTACGTCGCCGGGCCGATGGAGCTGCCGCAGTATCGGGACCGGCTGGAGGGGGCGCGGTCGGCAGTCGCGGAGGCTGGGGGTGGCGGCGGCGTGCGCGAAGTTGGTGGCGGTGGTGGCATCGCCGGTGCTGGCCGCAGTGGTGGCGGCGCGGGCGAACGCGGCAGCGGCGGGAATGGCGGCGTGAGCAGCAGAAATGGCGGCGCGGGCGGCGTCGGGGTGGAACTGGTCGTCCTGCCCGCCTGCGCGCACGGCGACGTCGCCTCCGGACGCGACGCTGCGGCCCGGATGCTCGGCCTGCCGGAGCGTCCGACCGGGGTCTTCTGCGGCAACGACCTGATCGCCCTGGGCATGCTCCAGGGCCTGTTCGCGGCCGGCGTGTCGGTGCCGCGCGACGTGGCGATCGTCGGCTACGACGACCTGGAGGTCGCGGCGGCGGCCGTGGTGCCGCTGACCTCGATCCGGCGCCCGGCGGCCCGCGTCGGGCGGGCCGCCGCCGAGATCCTGCTGGAGGAGAGCGGCGCGGCGGCGGGGGAGCACGTGCACCGCGAGCTGGTGTTCCAGCCGGAGCTCGTGGTGCGGGCCTCTAGTCTGGCGCCGGCTCCGAACGTTCCCGCTCAAAGCCCGGGCAAGTGAGCACCGGCAGTCGCGGATATTTCGGGAACCGGGGGTCGGTCGCCGCGCGCGTGCACCGCCAGTAGACCGTCCCCTTCCGGGTTTCGTTGCGGTGAACGTGCCGGCACACCGCGCACAAGCCGGGGCCCGGTCCGTTGAATTTCTGCTCGTCGTTGTCAGACATGCGCTGTTCCGCCGTCCGCCGCCATGGCCACGGCGATCCGACGGTTCGTCTCGGCCCACCGCTCGGTCTCGACCTTCGGCAGGACGTCCTCCCAAATCAGCAGGCACGATCCGCGCATCTGCAGCATCCCCTCGGGACGTGCCGAGAACCACCAGTGCAGATGGTCGCCACCGTCGCCGAACCTGGCCACGTGCACCCGCGCGATCCCGCCGAGGCCGAGCACCGCACGCTCGACCCGCTGGAACAGCGCGCCGAGCTCCGCCGCCCGCTCGGCAGGCAGGTCGGCCAGGTCGCAGTGCTCCCGCGGCTCCAGCATCACCAGCGCCGGGATCGCCGCCTCGGGGAACGTGCGCAGACGCCAGTGCTCGTCGGTCCAGATGTAGTCGGAGTCCTGCCACGAACACGGCCGGCACGGGGTCCCGCCCGGGGCGCCGTTCCGCGCCGGCTCCGGGAGCACCGGCGGTTCGAGCTTCTTCACCCGCAGATCCCCTTCGAAGGGGAAGATCTCCCAACCCGGGATGCCGTCGGCGTTGAACGGGATCTCCCGGCCGATGGGGAGGTGCTTGACGTAGTCGCTGGGTTCGGTTGCCATGGCCAAGAAGGATAGCCATGCGGCCCGCGGCAAAGGATCTTGCAGCTCACTTCTTCGTCTTCAGCCACTCTTCCCTGTACTCCTCCATGATCGAGTGCAGATGGTGCCCGATCTTCAGGTAGTCCAAGTCGTCCAGGTTCGCCAGCGACACCCGCACCGACCACTCCGGCCCGTCGAACCCGCCGCCGTTCAGCAGCACCACAGAGGCCTGATGCGCGAGCCGGAACACCACGTCGGTCGGCTCGTAGTCCTTCTCCAGATACTCGGCGAACTCCCTGCTCTCGAAAGCCTCGGCCTCCGCCAGGATGTCGAGCTCGACGTAGTAGCAGGCGCGCCCCGGGTCGTCGCTGATGTGGTGGACGCCGATGCCCTCCATCAGCAGGTCCAGCCTGCGGTGCACGATTGTCCGCAGCAGCTCCTTGTACTCCTGGCCCTCGGGCAGCAGGTCGAACAGGGAGAACAGCATCATCATCGTCTGCTGCGGCGTGGACAGGCCGGCGGTGTGGTTCAGCGCCACCGCGCGGCTGTCGGCGACCAGCCGGTCGACGAACTTCGTCTTCTCAGGGTCCAGAGTCAGGGAGCTGTAACGCTCGTTCAGCTCCTCCTTCTTCGCCTTCGGGAGCTTGGCGAGCAGCTGGTCGAAGACGTTGTCCTCGGCCACCGCGATCACGCCGAGCCGGTGCCCGGTGGCGCCGTAGTGCTTGGACCACGAGTAGACCAGCGCGGTGTTGCGCGGGCAGGCGGCGGCCAGCGAGCGGAAGCCGGGGACGAAGGTGCCGTAGACGTCGTCGGTGATGATCGCCAGGTTCGGGTTCTTGGTCTTGACGATGCCCGCGATGCGGTCGCGGACCCGGTCGGACAACGCCATCGACGGCGGGTTCGACGGGTTCACCAGCATCAGGGCCTTGACGTCCGGATCGGCCAGCCTGTCGACCTCGGAGTCGGGATAGCGCCACATGTGGACGCCCTCCTCGGTCATCATGTCGGCCTTCACCTGGACCACGTCGAAGGAGTAGCGCTCCAGCTCCGGGATCTCGATGTACGGGGTGAAGATCGGCGTCATCAGGGCGATCGTGTCGCCCCGGTGCAGGATGCCGTTGGTGACCAGCGTGTCGAACAGGTAGCACATCGCCGCCGTGCCGCCCTCGGTGGGGAAGACGTCGACCGCGCCGGGCGTCTCGCCGCCGTACATCTCAGCGGCCAGATACGCGCGCACCACCTCCTGGCAGTGGTCCAGCACGCGCGGCGGGTCGGGGTAGTGGTCGCCGATCCAGGCCTTGGTGAGCTCGCCGATCCACGCGTCGGCGTCGAACTTCAGCTCGGTGACGCCGTAGTCGACCATGTCGCGCAGCAGCCGCACGCCGGTCATGCCCGGGTTCGACAGGCAGAAGCGGTCGAACCGGACCGCGCTCCCGGCCACCTCCGGCATGCCGCCGAGGTTGTCCATGGTCCAGACCCGCCGCGACTCCTCCAGCGCGAACGCGCCGAGCGCCAGGTAGGCCTCGCGGGGGCCGGTGGCTATCCAGTTGGGGTTGCCGCGCCCGGCGTTGAGCAGCTGCGCGGCGGACTTCTTGTGGGTGTCCGCCGCCAGCTCGATCAGCTCGCCCTTGAGCTCGAACGGGCTCAGCGACGACCAGCGCTGGATGGTGGTGCGGGTGACGCCCGCTGACTTGACGGTGGAGGGGACGCGCTTGCGCGGGGTGCCGTTCTTGGGACTGCCGTTCTTGGCACCGGCATTCTTGGCATCGGCGTTCTTGGCGCCGCCGTTCTTGGGACGCGAGGCGTTCTTCTTCTCCGGGGTGGTGGCGGTCACGGCGGTTCCTTTGCGTGTCGGCGGCCCTGGCGGCATCCTCGATGCCGACGAGATCACGCGACGGTGCGCCGGGCGCGTGGGGCTGCGCCGTAGGTGTGACCTGGCTACGGCTGTGACCTGGCTGCGGGTGTGGCCCGGCTACGGCCCCGGATTGGTCGGATTCCCCGGCTGCCAGTCGCGCCCGAGCCGGTTCATCGCCTCGTCGATCCGGTCGCGGTCCTCCACCAGGCCCGCGGCGGCGGCCTCCTCGTCGGCGGCGGTCTCCCGCTCCGCGCGCTTCTGCGAACGCCGCACGGCCAGCCACCCCCCGGAGGCGATCGCGGCCAGCGACGCCCACACCATCGGGCGGTTCCACCACGACCTGCCGCCGTGCATGGCCACCACCGAGGCGAGCACGGAATGCATCACGACCTCCTCCTCGCCGACCGGACCCGCGCGGAGCGCGCCCGAAGTGGGCACCATGATTTCCGGCGGCGTGCGGCGCGGCGGCCGTGACACGCCAGCACCGGCGTGCCGGTGCCCCGATCGGATGATTCGGCGGATGGTCGGGTGGGTGCTCGGGTGAGTGGTCGGGCGGGCGGTCGGGATGGTCGGTCGGGCGGATGGCCGAGCGGGTGGTTTCGGGTGGCCCTACGACCCGCGCTGGAGCAGCAACATGTCCAGCCGCTCCTGAATCCGCGCCAGATCCGCACGGATGTTCTCCACGTCCTGCCGATCCGCCCCCTCCTCGCTCTCCTTCAGCTCGATCAGCATCCCGCCGCCCGGCGCGATCACCATCTCCCGCACGTCCCGTACGTGCTCCGCGCCCTGCTTCCGCGACGAGGCGATCACGTCCGCCGGCCGCAGCGCCAGCCGCCGCAGCGTCTTGATCTGCAGCTTGCCGTCCCGGATCAGCACGCTGGGACTGCCCTCCAGCACCCGCTCGAACCGCGGCGCCCGGTCGCTGAGGTACGCCTGCAGGCGGACGAACAGCGCGTTCACCGCGATCAGGACCGTCGCCCCGTACACGCCGCCGACCAGCGAGTTGTCGTTGCCGATCACCGCGTTCTGCACCACGTTCGACAGCAGCAGCACCACGGACAGATCCAGTGTGTTGAGCTGCGCCAGCTCCCGCTTCCCGGCCAGCCGCAGCAGGATCACGATCGCGGCGTAGACGAGGACGGTGCGGATGGTCTTCTCGCCGTAGGAGATGCCGGTGACGAACATGTCGTGCCACATGCGCCCATTGTCGTCAGCACCCGCCTGCCCGGCCGGGAGGCGAGGCTGGGCCGAACGGGTGGCGGTGCTCCCCGGCGGCCTAGCGGCGGCCCGTCTCCGGGTGCGACGCGCGGCGCGCGATGTTCGACTTCTGAGGGGTTCGGGAAGCGGCTACTGATCGAGACTCGGAGGCCTGATGATCGGGCTGGCGGCGGCAGCCATCCTGCTCACGCCGGTGTCCGCACCCGGCGACGGCGGGCACCCGGCGCCGCTGTCTGTGGCGCTGTCGGTGCAGGCCAGCGGCGCGCAGGCCGACGGCGGCCAGGACGTGTCGTACGCGATCGTGGTCCGGAACACCAGTGACCGCGCCGTCCCCGACGCCGTGATCACGCAGCAACTCCCGGCCAGCCTGGACTACACCGGCGCCACCCCCACGCCGCACCGCACCGGACGCCACCTGACCTGGACCCTCGCCATCCCCGCCCACGGCACCGCCCACATAACCACCACCGGCGCCACCGGACACCACCTCGAAGCCCGCCCCCTGGACCACGCGACCCAGGCCGGCACAGTCCACCGCGGACACCACCAGCAACTGACGACGACGGTCTGCGCCCGCGACGCCGGCGGAGGAGACACCGGCCCCCAAGCCTGCGCGACGGGCCACAGCACCCTGCACGCGGAGTCACTGTCCCGCTGGGAAGGCACCGCGGCCGCACTCGCCGGCCTCACCGGCGCGTCAGCGGCCTGCTTCGGCGCAGCACGACTCCGGCGGCGGCGCCGGGCGTCGGGGCGAGCCGGCGTTGAAGGCTGACGCGAGGGCCGACGCGGCCGAACCTGACGGGGATGACTCGGGTGCGGCTGGCCGCCCATCAACACCCGATGGCATTGGTCCGGGAGCCTCCACGAGACCCGGCGCTGGTCCGAGTGCGCGGCCGGCGGCCGATGGCAAGGCGGGAGCAGGCGGCGCTGATTCGCGTGCGCGGGCGGCGGCCGATAGCAAGGCAGGACCGGATGGTGCTGGCCGGAGAGCTTTCGCGCGAGCTGGTGTTGATTCGGGTGCGCGGGCGGCGGCCGATCGCAAGGCCTCAGCTCCAGCGCGCTGTTCTGGAGCGCATCTGCCGAATGAGCCTGCTGCCACAGCCGATGGCGGCCCACCATCCCCGCCGGATGCGAGCTCCGTCCCCC
>NZ_JAACYW010000385.1 GCF_015356825.1 Catenulispora rubra
CGCTGGAGCGGCCCGGGTCCTGCGGCTCGGCGGGGCGGCCGTAGCCGTCGCGGGGCTGCGGGGGACGAGGCGGACGCGGCTGCTGGCCGGACGCGCCGGGAACACCGGGGACCGGACGCGGGGCGGCCGACTGCTGCGGACGAGGCTGGAGCGACGAGTTGCTGGAGCCGCTGGAGCCGTGGGAGCCGTTGGGGCCCGGACGGCGCGGCGCGGCCGCGCGGGGCTCCCAGTCGGCGCCGCTCTCCCGGGGACGGCTCGCCGGCGGCAGCGCGGCCTGCGGCGTCGCGCCGCCTCCGTAGCCGCCGCGCCCGGCACCCGAACCCGGGTTCGAGCTCGAATACGGCTTCGGCGCGGGCGGTGCCGGCTTGGGCGGCGCCGGACGGCCCATCACCGGAGCCGGCGGCACGGCCGGGAACCCGCCGGTGCCGGTCCCGTCCGCGGGCTCGAACCAGCCGCTCTCCGCCGCGCTCGCGCCGGTGGTGACCGGGAGGTAGGAGGTCTGGGCCGAGTCGTATGAACTGCTCGCAGCGTACGAACCGGTCGAGTAAGCGCTCTGACCCAGCGGATCCGACGCGGACGAGTACGAGGTCTGTTCCAAGGGGTCGGTCAGCGGGTTCGAGAGGTTCGCGTACGGGCTGGCCCCGTAGGCGCTCGTGGAACTCGTGGAGCTCGACGAGCCGTAGCCACCGGAGCTGGACGTGGAGCTGTAGCCGGTCGCAGAGCCCGTAGTAGAGCCGTACGTGCTCGATCCGGAGCTATAGGCGTCCGTGGACGACGAGCCGTAAGCGCTGGTCGAGCCGTAGGTGCCGCTCGATGCGGCGCTCGACCCGTTCGCGGTCTCGTAGCCGTTCGACGAGCCGTACCCGCTCGTCTGGCCGTAGCCGCCGCTCGAGCCGGACGCGCCGTAGCCGGTCGCAGAGGTCGAACTCGCCGCGCTTCCGTACAGGGCGTCGTTGCTCGTGGCGTACGACCCGGAGCTGCTGTACGACCCCGAGCTACCCAGGGCGCTCTGCGAGCCGAACGCGGAACCGGAGCCGAAGGCGTCGGAGGAGCCCGCCGAGCTCGACGCGGACGAGCCCAGCGCCGGCGTGGACCCGAAACCCGACCCGGACGTGGAGTACCCGCTCGACGCGTACCCGCTCGACGCGCTGGGCAGCGCCGGGGCCGGAGTCACCGGCGGCCCGCTCTGCGCCACCGCGGCCATCGCCATCGGCAGCAGGTCCATCGAGGTCGTCCCGAGCCCGTCGGCCGGGCACACCCGCACCAGCTCGCCGACCGTCAGCGCCAGCTCGGTGGCCAGGTCCAGGGACCGCGGCTGCATCGGGTTCTCCCGCATCCACCAGCACGCGATCTGCACGATCGAGCCGGCGGCGTGCGGACAGGTGCGGATCGCCCCGCGCAGCTGGAGCGGCTGCGGACCGGACACGGTGATCCGGAACCAGGTGCCCTCGCGGAAGCCCAGCGCCGGGTGGCCCAGGGAGTCCTGCAGCACGACGTGGTACTGGTGCTCGATCTCACGCTGGCCGCCGGCCCCGGACGCGCTCAAGGCCGAGCTGTTCCTCTGCTGCTCGCCGTAGGCGACGCTCATCGGCTGCCTGACCGTTCTCCGGACTGCGAGTCCGGAACCCTGCTCGAAGTCACCATGTATCGCCCGCCTCGGCTCTAAAGAGCGGAATTGAGGCGGCCCCCGTTGCCGCTGTGTCCGCAGTGCTGTGTGTGATCAATGTCCACTGATGTGGTGGGATCGTTGCGCAAACGGTACTCAATACTGGGGCTCAGCGGTAGGGCATCCACTAAGAACAAGCCGTGATTTCTGTGGCCTGCCCACAACATCCAGATCCGGGCTGTGGCAGGGCGACCCTCGATTGTCATCTCAGCGCCCCCTCGGCATAACGTTGTCGCGTGACGGCGGACAGAGACGAGGAGTTCTCTCGCTATGTCACTGAGCGGTCCGGGGCCCTCTTGCGCGTCGCCTATCTGCTGACCGGGAACCGCGCCGACGCCGAGGACCTGCTGCAGACCGCGCTGGCCAAGACCTATCTGTCCTGGGCCCGCATCCAGGACAAGGGCGCGCTCGACGGCTACGTGCGGCGCGTCCTGGTGAACACCCAGACCTCCTGGTGGCGCAAGCGCCGGGTCGAGGAATACCCCACCGACCAGCTGCCCGAGCAGGTCTGGGAGGATACGCGGCCGGCGGAGATCGAGCTGCGCTCGACGGTCTGGAAGTCGCTGGCGCAGCTGCCGCGCCGCCAGCGCGCGGTGGTCGTCCTGCGTTATTACGAAGACCTCTCCGAAGCGGAGACCGCCGAGGTAATGGGGATCTCAGTCGGCACGGTGAAGTCAACGGCTTCACGAGCCCTTGCCAAACTCCGGACGGACGGGGCATTACGCGACGCCCGCGTCGCCATCCCCGCGCCACTTCGCCCGCCTGCCGGCGAACCCCTTCCGAAATCCGCCAGGGTCGATGCAGACTGACCGGTGTACCGCCCGGTAACCTCAACCCCTCAGGAGGTCAGCGATGCGCTCGACCATGCAGGAGACCCCGCTAGGAATCCCGACGCTCCTGAGGTTCGCCTCGACCGTCTATTCCCGGTCGAAGGTGCACACCGTCACCGCCGACGGCCTGCGCACCGCCACGTTCGCCGAGGTCGGCGGGCGCGCCGCGCAGCTGGCCCACGCCCTGCACGACGACCTCGGGATCCGCGGCGACGAACGGGTCGCCACGTTCATGTGGAACAACCAGGAGCACCTGGAGGCGTACTTCGCCGTCCCGTCCATGGGCGCCGTGCTCCACACCCTGAACATCCGGCTCTTCCCGGATCAGATCACGTACATCGCCAACCACGCCGAGGACAAGGTGGTGGTGGTCGACGGCAGCCTGATCCCGCTGCTGGCCCGGGTGCTGCCGGGGTTCAGGACGGTCGAGCACGTGGTGATCGTCGGCGAGGGCGACCCGGCGCCGCTGGAGCCCGCCGGCAAGCAGATCCACCGGTACGAGGAACTCCTGGCCGGGAAACCCACGACCTACGACTGGCCCGACTTCGTCGAGACCGACGCCGCGGCGATGTGCTACACCTCCGGCACCACCGGCAACCCCAAGGGCGTGGTCTACAGCCACCGCTCGGTCTACCTGCACTCGATGCAGGTCACGATGCCGCAGTCGTTCCAGCTCACCGAGGCGAACCGGGTCCTGACCATCGTCCCGATGTTCCACGCGATGGCCTGGGGAATCCCCTACGCGGCGTTGATGTCCGGCGCGACCCTGGTCATGCCGGACCGGTTCCTGCAGGCCCCGGCGCTGGTGCGGGCGATCCACGCCTCCGGCGCGGACTTCGCCGGCGCGGTGCCGACGATCTGGAACGACGTGCTCAACCACCTGGACGCCAGCGGCGAGAAGATCCCGACGCTCAAGCGCGCGGTGGTCGGCGGCTCGGCGGTGCCGCCGGCGCTGATGAGCGCCTTCGAAGAGCGCTACGACATGCGCATCATCCACGCCTGGGGCATGACCGAGACCTCCCCGCTGGGCTGCGTCTCCCAGCCGCCGGCCGGCACCGAGGGCGAGGTGGCCTGGTCCTACCGGGTCACCCAGGGCCGCTTCCCGGCCGGGGTGCAGGCCCGGCTGGCCGGCCCGGACGGCACGATCGTCCCCAACGACGGCGAGGCGGTCGGCGAGCTGGAGGTCCGCGGGCCCTGGATCACCGCCTCCTACTACGGCGACGAGGACCCCGAGCGCTTCCACGACGGCTGGCTGCGCACCGGCGACGTCGGCACGATCACCCCCGACGGCTACCTGACGCTGACCGACCGGGAGAAGGACGTCATCAAGTCCGGCGGCGAGTGGATCTCCTCGGTCGAACTGGAGAACCACCTGATGGCGCACGCCGCCGTGGCCGAGGCGACCGTGGTCGGGGTCCCGGACGAGCGCTGGCAGGAGCGGCCGCTGGCCGCCGTGGTGCTCCGCGAGGGCGCCGAGGCCGCGCCGGAGGAACTTCGTGAGTACCTGTCCGGGCTCATCCCGAAGTGGCAGCTTCCTGAGCGATGGACCTTCCTCAACGCCGTCCCCAAGACCTCCGTCGGCAAGTTCGACAAGAAGGAAGTACGCCGCGCGTATGCAGCCGGTGAGCTTGAGGTCACAGTGTTGTAGAAGCGTTGTAGACCCGCGCCTGAAGGCCTCTTCAACAGAAAAGTCCGCAGTGTAGAGTGCCGAGAACTTGAGCACCTGGAACATCAGTTGTAATCGGCAGGGGAGGCCCCGCGGACATGCGGATATCTCGGCGGTTTTCGCGCAGCACCGCTGCCGGCGCGGCGTCGGTGCTCGCCGCGCTCGCTATGAGTGCGTGTTCCAGTAGCTCCTCCGGGGGCGGCTCCGCGGCTTCGAGCTCCGCGCAGTCGCAGTCTGTGGCGAACGCGAACGCCAACGAGAACGACGTCCAGGTCCTCAACTCCTTGCAGCTCAATACCCAGGAGTTGGACAGCGCATTCGCCACTGACAGCCAGTGGAAGACGTGGCCGGCCGCGGACACCGCGAAGCTCCTGCTCAAGCAGACGTGGGCCTGCACGCAGAACATGATCGACACCTCGAAGAAGTCGCTGCAGCCGGTCACCTCGTTCTTCATGGCCGGCCCGCTGCCCGGCGATCCGCCGACGACGCCGGCGTCCACGACGTCCTCCTCCTCGTCGAGCCACAGCAACGGCTACAACCACAAGAGCGGCTCCTCGTCGACCCCGACCTCGACCGGGTCCAGCAGCAGCTCCTCCTCGACGGTCGGCGCCGACGGGAACCCGGTGCACTGGGTCGTCAGCACCGCGATCGCCTACCAGACCGCCGACGCGGCCCAGGCCGCCGTATCGGGCATGGGCGCGATCGACCCGAACGCACCCGGCTGCGGCGGGCCCAAGGACGGCGACAAGGACGAGATCGTCGGCGGCGGCGGCGCGGTCGAGCCGTCCTGGGTCAACTCCCAGGGGGTGTTCGTGTTCACCGACACCCACACCCATGTCACGATTTCCGCGGTCGCACAACGCCGGGGACGGTATGTCGTCCTGACCTACACTCGCGGGAGTGCCGGGAACGACGCCGGGTATTACGACCTGGAAGAAGGCTCGGACACCAAACCCGCGGCCGCCGCCGCCACGGCCGTGCTCGGCCAGCTGACGGCCTCGGTCGTGGGCACCAACAGCTGAAAGCACCCGCACGCTTCCCCGATCGACTGGGAACCACCGACGAGGCCCAGCGCCACCTGAGCAGTCCAAGCACTGTGCAGTTCCAGCAAGCTGCCGACACTTGTGAAGGCCACTGATAACGGATGCGGTCGGGAACCGAGGATTTCCGCGAGTTCGTCGCGGCCCGCCAGGGCGCGCTGCGTCGGACCGCGTATCTGCTGTGCGGCGACTGGCACCAGGCCCAGGACCTGACACAGCAGACGCTGGCCAAGCTGTTCGTGGCGTGGACGCGCGTGCGCGCCGTGGAGGCCGTCGACTCCTACGCGCGCCAGGTCCTGGTCCGCACGTACATCGACGAGTCCCGCAAGCGCCGCAACCACGAGCTGGTCACGGCGGAGCTTCCGGACTCCGGCACCGAGGGCCCGGAGATCGAGACCCGGATGGCGCTGATGGCCGCGCTCAAGCAGCTCTCGCCGCGCCAGCGGGCCGTCGTGGCACTGCGGTTCTGGGACGATATGAGCGTCGAGGCCACCGCCGAGGCGCTCGGGATGAAGGCCAACACCGTGAAGTCGGACACCGCGCGCGCGTTGGCGAAACTCAAAGGGCTGCTCGACTCGTCTGTACACCAGGCGGTCTGAACGATGAGGGCGGAGCCGGCGAAGGGAGGACACGGATGAACGCGGTGGACGCGTCCGCGGGCGAGGACGCGATGCGCGGTCTGATGGAGACCGCCTTCACCGCCGGGGAACCGGCGCTGCCGGACGTCGACGACGTGATGGCGACCGTGGAGGTCCTCGGCGGGCACATCCGGCACCGGCAGCGGGTGCGGACGGGCCTGGCGGCCGGCGTGCTGTGCGTCGCGGGCTTCAGCATGGTGGCCGGCATCGCCGCGGTGGCGCACTCGAACCACTCGGGCGGGACCAGCGTGGTGATCCCCGGCGGCAGCGGGGGTCCGGTGCCGCCGCCGGTGACCGACACCGACACGACGCAGAGCGGCGGCGCGCAGAGCAGCGGGACCAGCGGCGGGACGGTCGCCGTTCCCTGACGCGGGCTGAGCGCCGGGCAGTTCGAGCTCTCGGGAGGGCCGATGCGACGGATCTTCGGGCTCGGAGCGGGTCTGACCCTGCTCGGGACCGCGCTGCTGGGGACCGCGGCGTGCGGCACTCGACTGCCGGATTCGGCTTTCACCTCGCAGGGTCCGGGTGTGCCGGGAACGTCCGGCGCCTCCTCAGCGAACCCGGCCAGTGATGTCGGCGTCACAGCGACCTCGATCAAGATCGGGATGATCGACTCGGTGGACTCGCTGCTCGGGCCGGACACGTTCTCCGGCCCGATGTACGGCGCGCAGGCCTTCTTCAAGGCGCTGAACGCCGCCGGCGGGGTCGGCGGTCGGCAGATCACCTTCGTGACGTGCGACGACCAGGGGGTCGGCGGGACGAACGTGTCGTGCGCTCACACGCTGATCGACCAGGACAAGGTGTTCGCGTTCGCCGGCAACTCGGCCTTCCAGTACGACGGCGCGTCCTACGTCTCGGCCAAGGACGTGCCGGACGTCGGCGGCGAGCCGATCAGCAACGCCTACGACCAGTACGCGCACCTGTACTCGATCTACGGCAGCGACTATCCGCGCGACGGCAAGAGCATCGGGTGGCAGGGGAAGCTGTACTCCTCGACCGAGGCCGAGCACTACGCGAAGACGGTGTTGCACGCGCACGTCGCCGGACTCGTCTCGTACAACCAGGCGGACTCGGCACGGTATGCCTCCTATGAGGCCGAGGCGCTGCGCAAGGAGGGGTTGACGGTCGTCCCGGAGCAGTTGGACATCGCGTTGGCCGACTTCAACTCCGCGGCGCTGGACATGAAGAACAAGGGTGTGGACGTCGTCTTCGACACCATCGACACGGACGGGAACGCCAGGCTGTGCAAGGCGATCGAGGACGCCGGGGTGCCGATCGTGGCGAAGATGACGACGGTGCAGAGTTGGGACGCCACGGTCGCCGCGACGTACAAGGACGCGCCGAATTGCCGGAACCTGTTGTACGCCAACGCTTCTGACGCCAACTACGAGGACACGGCGAACCCGGCGGTGAAGGCGTTCCGGGACGCGATGGCGAAGTACTTCCCGGACCGCGAGGGGAAGCTGTCGGAGTGGGAGATCGACGGGTGGGCGTCGGCGCAGTGGCTCACTGACGCGGTGGCTTCGTGCGGGGCCGATGTGACGCGGGTGTGCGTCGAGAAGTTCATGAACTCGGGGAAGCCCTATGACGCGCACGGGATCATCACGCCGGCGGCTTTCGATGTGAGGGCGCCGACGGGGACGACGCACGCGTGCTTCAACGTCGCGCAGTGGCAGGACTCTGCGAACGGCGGGCGGGGCGGCTGGGTGACGCGGGTACCGGATATGGACACGAACTGCTACGACGTACCTCAGGTTGCTTATTCGCCGTAGCCGTGGTGTTTTTCGCGGATCAGGTGGATGACAGGTCGTCCTTCGCCGTCGTCGAAGACTCTCACGCGAGCTCCATAGTTCTCGGCGATTCGTTGCTCTGTAAGGACTTCGCGGGCTGTGCCGCAGGCTGCGACCGCGCCTTCGACGAGAAGAGTCAGCTCGTCGGCGTACTGCGCGGCGAGGCTGAGGTCGTGCAGGGTGCTGATGACGGTCAGGCCCTCGGTCGCGCGCAGTTCGTCGACCAGGTCCAGGACCTGCTGCTGGTGGCCGAGGTCCAGGGCGGTGGTCGGCTCGTCGAGCAGCAGGACGCCGGCCTGCTGGGCCAGCGCGCGGGCCAGGACGACGCGCTGGCGTTCGCCCCCGGACATCGCGCCGAGCCGCCGGCCGGAGAAGCCGGCGAGGTCCAGGCGCTCCAGCGCGCTCTCAGCGACCGCGCGGTCGGTCCGGGACTCGACGCCGAGGTAGCCCAGGTGCGGCGTGCGGCCGAGCAATACGTACTCGGAGACGGTCATGTCGCCGGGGAGCTGCGGCTGCTGTGGGACGTAGGCGATGAGGCGGGCGCGGTGTTTGGCGGAGAGCTTCGCGACGGCCTCGCCGCCGACCCGGATGTCGCCCTCGTGCGGCAGGATGCCGACGATCGCCTTGAGCAGCGTGGACTTGCCCGCGCCGTTCGGGCCGAGGACGGCGTGCCAGGCTCCGGAGGCCACGGCGAGGTCGACGCCGTGCAGGATCGGCCTGCGGTCCAGCCGCACCCGCACCCCCGCGGCCTTGACCGCGCTCACCGGTCGCGCTCCCGCGTGGCCCGCAGGATGACCAGGAAGAACGGCGCCCCGACGAACGAGGTGACGACCCCGATCGGCAGCTCGGCGGGCGCCAGCACGGTGCGCGCCAGCAGATCGGCCAGAACCAGGAAGGCCCCGCCGACCAGCAGGCTCATCGGCAGCAGCAAGCGGTGCCCGGGCCCGGCGACGCGGCGCACGACGTGCGGCACCACCAGCCCGACGAAGCCGATGATGCCGCTGACGGCCACCGCGGTCGCGGTCGCCAGCGACGCGGCGGCCAGCACGATCACGCGCGTGCGCACAGGATGCAGGCCGAGGGTGGCGGCCTCGTCGTCGCCGAGCGCGAGGACGTCGAGATGGCGGGCGTGCACGGTGACGATCAGGACGCTGATGACGGCGTACGGCAGCGCCAACCGCACCAGCGACCAGTCGGCGGCGGCGAAACTCCCGAACAGCCACGAGTACACCTGCCGCACGTCCGCGGTGCTCCGCTGCATGACGAACGCCTGCACCGCCCCAACGAACGAGCTGACGGCGACCCCGGCGAGGATGAGGGAGGCGGTGCCCCCGCGGCCCACGACCGTGCCGAGCACGTAGCTCGCGAACACCCCGCCGAGCGCCCCGACGAACGCCGCGAGCGGCACGGCGCCGATCCCGGCGACGGTGTGCTCGGGCCCGCCGCCGTAAACGATGACGAGGGTCGCGGCCATGCCGGCCCCGGCGGAGGCCCCGATGGTCCCGGAGTCGGACAGCGGATTGCGGAAGACACCCTGATACGCGGCGCCAGCCTGCGCAAGCAACGCACCGACGAGCGTCGCGAGGACGACGCGCGGTAGGCGGATCTGGTCGAGCACACTCTGCTGGACTGGGCCGAGGCCGGTGTGGATGTCGACGAAGGGGAGCTTGTCCAGGAGCGCCTTGGCGGTGCCGGCGACCGGGAGGCCCGCCGCGCCGCCGAGGCTGGAGACGAGGGCGGCGAGGAGAAGGACTAGGACGCCGGTGAGGAGGGCGATGGTCGGG
>NZ_JAACYW010000386.1 GCF_015356825.1 Catenulispora rubra
CCGCGGACCCGACCAGCAGCAGCGCCCTGCTCCCGGCGCTGGCCCACCCGGGCCCGCCGCGGCCCGCCCCGGCCGGCGACGTGCTGCGCCTGGTCGCCGTCACCGCCGGCCTGGGCCAGCCCTCGACCGCGCGCATCCTGGCCGACCGGCTCGCCGACGCGGCCCGCGCGCGGCTCGGCGAGCGCGGCCGCCAGGTGCTCGTCGAGGTCCTGGAACTGCGCGACCTCGCGCTGGACATCGCCGGCGCGATGGTGGCCGGCTTCCCGGGCGCGAAGCTGCGCGCCGCGCTGGACGCCGTGGAGGGCGCCGACGGCCTGATCGCCGTCAGCCCGATCTACACCGCCAGCTACAGCGGCCTGTTCAAGTCGTTCTTCGACGTCCTGGACAAGGACGCGCTCACCGGCAAGCCGACCTTGATAGCCGCGACCGGCGGCACCGCACGGCACTCGCTCGCACTGGACCACGCGCTGCGCCCGATGTTCGCCTACCTGCGCGCGTTCATCGTCCCGACCGCGGTCTTCGCCGCGTCCGAGGACTGGGCTTCGGCCGGGGAGGGCGCGCTGTTCGAGCGCATCGAGCGCTCGGGAAGCGAACTGGCGGACCTGATGGCCGGTGCTCCGGCCGCCGCCCGCCGGCGCCGTGACGAGTTCGAGGACGTCGTGCCCTTCGAGCAGCGGATGGTCGCGCTCAGGTCCGGGATCTGAGCCGGTCCCGCGGTCCGGACGACGTGCTGAAGACAGGGTGCTGAAGAAGGCTCACAGCCGGGCCTTCCCGTGCAGCTCCGGCCAGGTCAGCACCGCCGACCCCCAGGCCAGCCCGGCCCCGATCGAGGTCATCAGCACCCGGTCCCCGGCGGCCAGCCGGCCGGTGTCGTGCGCGTCGGCCAGCGCCAGCGGGATCGACGCCGCGACCGTGTTCCCGACGTCCTCGATGTTCGCCACCACGCGCTCCGGCCCGATCCCCAGCTTCCCCGCCACGTCGTGGATGATCCGGATGTTCGCCTGGTGCGGGACGAACCGCCGCACCGACTCCACGTCCCACCCCGCCTTGTCCAGCACCCGCTTCGAGGACGCCGTCATCTCGCGCACCGCGCGCTGGAAGACCACCGGGCCGTCCATCACCAGATACGGCCGCTGATTCGCCAGCGGCATCCCCAGCCGGTCCCGCGCCCCGCCGCCGGGCACCTCCACCGCGGCCACCGCCGAACCGTCGCTGCCCAGGTCGAAGGCCCGCACCGCGCCCGGCTCGTCCGGCGTGCCGGCCCGCAGCACCAGGGCCCCGGCGCCGTCGCCGAAGATCGAGGCGGTGAGCCGGTCCCCGGGATCGACCAGGGTGGTGAACACGTCCGCGCCGATCACCAGCACCCGGTCCGCCATGTGCCCCCTGATCAGCGCGTTCCCCGTGGCCAGGGCGTGCACGAACCCCGCGCACACCGCGTTGACGTCGAACGCCGCGATCCCCGTGTACCCCAGCCGCGAGGCCACCTCCGGCGCCGACGCCGGGCATAATCGGTCCGGGGTCGTGGTCGCCAGCAGCACCACGTCCAGCGCCCCGAACCTGCCCCCGGCCATCTCCAGGGCCCGGGCACCGGCCTCGACGGCCAGGTCGACCGTGGAGATCCCGTCGGCGACATGGCGCCGGGCGATCCCGAGCCGCTCCCGGATCCACTCGTCCGTGGTGTCCAGCCGGGTACTCAGTTCGTTGTTGTCGACGGAGCGGGGCGGCACGCACCCGCCCACCCCCTGGACGACTGCCGCGCGTGTGTTCACACGCTCGATTGTCGGGGGGACGGACCGGACTCACATAGGACTTTCGCGCACAATTCACCCGTAAGGTGCATCTTCGGCTTGTCTCCGCCATGTTCGCCATCCCATCGTGGGCGATCATGGACTCCCCGTGGATCTTCACCGCCTTCCGCGCCCCGGCCGACCCGGACGCGGCCCCCGAAGCGCTCCAGGAGATACGGCATCTGCGTGCCCGGATCCTGTTCGACCAGGGCCGCCGCCCGGCCTTCCGCAGCCACGCCGGCGGCCACCCCGGCGACAACCTCGGCGACAACCCTGGCGACCACCCCGACGCCCAGCCCGACGCCCAGCCGCAGGACCACGGCGCCTGGCACTTCGCGGCCCGGCGCGGCCGCGACGGCGTGCACGGACCGCCGCTGGGGTATGTCCGTCTCCTGACACCCGCGACGGCTTCCCTTTACCAGTCCAGGGAATTCCTCGGCGCCGCCCGCTACGACGAGCTCCTGCGCGCCGAGCGCCTGGCCCCCGAGACCGTCTTCGAACACAGCCGCCTGGTCGTCGAGCACCGGGCCCGCAAGCTCGGCCTCGGCCTGCACCTCAACGCCCTGGCCGTCGCCGCCGCGCACGAACTCGGCGCGGCCGCGATGATCGGCACCTCCGGCACCGCCGACGGCCAGGACCGCTTCCACGCGCGCTTCGGCTTCCACCCGGTCCCCGGCACCCGGCGCTACGCCGAGCAGTACACCGAGGACGTCGTCATCCTGCTGCACCGGTCCGCCGAGGGCGCCGGCGAGCACGCCGCCCTGGTCGACGACTACCGCCTGCTGTTCCGCTACGACCTGCTGGAGGACGCCGGCCTCGACGAGGTGTCCGGTCTGCTCAGCCTCGGCGCCCACCCCGAAGCAGAGCCCTCATTCACCATCCCGGTCCCGGTGCGCGGACCGGTCTCCGGACAGGCCCCGCCCCGCCGCCTCACCGCGATCGGCCCGTCCGACCCGCACCGCTGGAAGCCGTTGCTGTTCCAGCCCGCCAAGCACGACGACCGCGTCGCGCTGGCCGCGCTCCTGAACACCGGCGCCGTCCGCGAAGTCGCCGACACCATCGAAGCCCAGCTGGAAGAACTGATCCGGGCCCGCGACCCCGGCCGCACCCTCGACGACGCGGCGCTGGCCGCGGCCCGCCGGGACCAGCTGGAAGGCGGGCAGCCCTGGGACTACGGCACGTGGGCCTGGTACCCCTGGTCCGGCCGCCTGGTGCACGTCCTGCCGCGCGAGGAGTTCCGCCTGGTCCGCACCGACCGCAACCGCGGCAAGATCGACCGGCCCGAGCAGCGCCGGCTGCTGGACAAGCGGATCGGCGTCATCGGCCTGTCGGTGGGCAACAGCGCGGCGCTGACCCTGGCGCAGGAAGGCGTGGCGGGGGCCTTCAAACTCGCCGACTTCGACACCCTGAGCGTGTCGAACCTGAACCGGCTGCGCGCCGGGCTGCACCAGATCGGCGTGAACAAGGCCGTGCTGGCGGCCCGGCAGATGTTCGAGATCGACCCGTATCTGGACATTGAGATCTTCCCCGGCGGCCTGACCGAGCAGACCCTCAAGGAGTTCTTCCTCGGCGGCCACGGCCCGATCGACCTGCTCGTCGAGGAGTGCGACACGCCGTGGGTGAAGCTCGCGGCCCGCGAGGCCGCCCGGGATCTGGGCGTGCCGGTGGTGATGGACGCCAACGACCGCGGCCTGCTGGACGTCGAGCGCTTCGACCGCGAACCGCACCGGCCGCTGCTGCACGGCCTGCTCGGCGCCCTGACCCCCGAGGACTGCCTGGACCTGACCTTCGCCGAGCGCGTGGACCTGATCCTGGCCATGGTGGACGGCGACCGGATCTCCCCGGCGCTGGCCGCCAGCATCCCCAAGATCGGCCGCACGCTGAGCAGTTGGCCGCAGCTCGCCTCCGGGGTGGCGCTCGGAGGCGCGCTGGTGACGGAGGCCGCCAGGCGGATCCTGCTCGGCGGCCCCTGCGCGTCGGGCCGGTTCTACATCGACCTGGAGGAGCTGATCGCGCCGGACCGGAACCAGGCGCCGGGTCGGACGCCGGGTTCGGGTCAGGCACCGGGTCGGGCGCCGAGTCAGGCACCGGGTCAGGCGTCTGGTTCGGATCAGGCCCCTGGTTCGGATCAGGCCCCTGGTTCGGATCAGGCGCCGTGTTCGGGTCAGGCGGCGGTCAGCTTGCCCAGCGCCCCGTAGAACCAGACGTTCTCCGCCCCGACGGCGTCCTCGGGCTTGTCCGGACGCCAGGCCGGCAGGTTCACGATGCCGGGCTCCTGGATCCGGAAGCCTTCGAAGAACCCTGCGATCTCCTCGCGCGTGCGCGGCGACGGGTTCTTCATCACGGCCTGGTACTGGCTCTGGACGCTGCGGACCAGGTCGCCGGTGGCGCCGTCGATGGTGGCGTGGGTCAGCGCCAGGTAGCTGCCCGGCGCCAGCATCCGGCGGTAGGCCCCCAGCACGCCGGCCGGGTCGTCGCCGTCGTCCACGAAGTGCCAGGCGGCCAGCGCCGTGAGCCCCACCGGCTTGTCGAAGTCGATCAACGACTTGACGGTGGGGTCGCCCAGCACCCGCTCGGCGTCGATCATGTCGGCCAGCACCGCGCCGGCGTTGTCGTCGCCGCGCAGGATGTAGTTGCTGTGGCTCACGGCCGGCGGGTCGTTGTCGATGTAGACCACCTTGGCGGCCGGGTCCACGGCGTGCGCGAGTTCGTGCACGTAGTTCTGCGTCGGGATCCCGCTGCCCAGGTCCAGGAACTGCCGGACGCCGTCGTCCAGCATCACCCGGATCGCCCGGGCCAGGAAGTAGCGGTTCTGCTGCAGGATCATGCGGCCGTTGGGCTCGATGGCCAGCAGTTGCCGCCCGAAGTCCCGGTCGGGGGCGAAGTTGTGCTTGCCGCCGAGCAGGAAGTCGTACAGCCGCGCGACGCTGAACACGTCGGTGTCGATGTTCGACGGCAGGTCGTCGAAGATCGCGTCCACGTCGTTGCCGGCGTGCGCTCCGGTCGGGTCGGTCATCGTCTTCGTGCTCCTTGGGGAAGTCGGAGGGATGTGTCAGGCGTCCGCGCTCGCAAATCGCCGCAACCCACCCTCTAGGCTTGCACTTCTCCGCCGCCCGCCGCTGGCGAATGCGGCTTTATAAGACCTCTTCCGTCGAATTCGTGGTCTGCACCCCGCTGTCCGCGACACCGCGCTGTTTGCGATACCGGTCCAGCCGGACGTCCAGCGCCTGCACGACCGACTCGTTCTCGTACGGCGCCAGCTGCTGGCGGGCCCTGCTCATCTCGGTGCTCAGCCGCACCGAACCGGCCAGCGTGGCCATCCGCGCCGACTCGGCCAGCGCCCGGCAGGCCGCCGGGACATCGCCGAACTGCACCTGGGCCTGGGCCCGGCGGGCCAGCGCCATCGCGTTGTTGTGCAGGTAGGCCGGGTTGAACCGCTGCTGCGCCAGCGCCCCGGCGTCGGCGGCCTCCACCGGGTGCCCGAGCAGCAGGTGGCACTCGCTCTCCCGGGCCCAGTAGAACGCCGGGCCGTAGAAGCCCCAGCGCTCGGCGGCCGGCTCGGCCCAGTCGATGCGCTGCATCTGCCGGCGCTCCCGCTCCAGCGCGGCCAGGCTGCGCGCGCCCTGCCCCGCCGAGGCGTAGACCCGGGCCGTCATGTCGGCGGCGTAGGCCTTGGCCCGGCGGCTGGGGCTGCGCTTGGCGGCCTCCTCGGCGGCCTGCGCGTGGTCGATGGCGGTCTGGTGGTCGCCGGCGGACATGCTCAGATGCGCCTGCGCAGCCAGGATGTTGGCCGCCAGCTCGTAGTCGTCGGCCTGGTAGGCGGCCTTGCGCGCGTCGTCGTAGTAGAACCGGGCCGCGTCGTCCTGGCCCATGTTGAACATCATCCAGCCGAGCAGGTGCGCCAGGTCGCCGTAGACGACCCAGGCCTGGCTGGTCAGCCCCGCCGGGGCGTCCTTCACCACGGATTCCATCATGGCGCGCATCGCGAGCCCTGTCTGCACTGTCGCGGACGGTCCCAGGGCGGCGTTCTGCTGGCGAAGCCCGCCGACGATCAGCCCGGTGTTGTCGACCATGGCCGCGTCGACGCGGCCGGCCGGGGTCGGCAGCGCCTTGTCGCCGGCCAGCGGCGCGGCCGCGGCGACCGCGAACAGGCTGCTGAGATTCAGCAGCGCCGAGCGCCGCGACAGGCTGTTGCCGCCGTCCGGCGGCTCCATCAGGGAGCTGATCTGTACCGCTGAGGAGATCGCCGCCGCCGAGGACAACGGGAGCGCCGACATCGACGACATCGACGACAGCAGCTCGCCCGGGTTCGCGCCGAGGTCGTCCCGGACCGGCGGAACGGGCGGCGCGCCGAAGTACGGATCGAACCGGACCTCGGAAGGGGACCCGGAGGTAGGGGCCGCAGCCGTAAGTGCGTACGGCTGCGGGGCTTGGCGGGGCGGCCCGATCAGGCCGCCGAGCGGGCCGGGCTCGCGCACGTTGCTGAACACCGGCCGCCTCTTGGCGCCGTAGTCGTCCAGGTCGGACAACAGGTCGGCGACGCTGCACTCGTACAGCTGGGCCATCCGGTCCAGGACCTCCAGCGACGGCGCGTAGCCGGTGGAGCTGGGCCAGGCCTCCCAGTACGAGAAGTTCTTGAAGGTCTTCGGGTCGTCCGGCCAGCGCCGGTTCCACCGCTCGGCGGCCTCCGGCTGGGTCCAGCCGCGGGCCTGGCGCAGCGCGACCCGCGCGTTGACGTGGAACCGCCGCTGGAACTCCCGGCCGATGTCCGCCCAGGAGTGATCGGTGGCCCGCAGCTGCTCGGACAGTTGGGCCTGGATCTGCTTCAGGCTCCTGGGTTTCCTGCTCATGATTCGGCGATCCCTGCCTCGGCGGGCGGCCCCTGTACCGTCCGGACCCGTCACGCGCTGTGCATCCCGTACGTCGAATGTGGCGCGCCCCCACACCCGCGGCAGGACCGGGGCCTTTTCCTCCCAGCCGAGCCGGGAGAAAATGTCGGTTGCCGCATTGTCCCATCGCCCGGCGCGATGATGTGGACCAGTCGGTGTGACCGAGGCGGACTTCAGGAGGACTCGCCGTGCGAACGACTCAGGAGTCGGAGAACTGGGCGGTCGAGTTCATCCGGACCGACGGGGAGGACCAGTCCGTGGCGGACGGCTTCGCCAGCCGCGGTGACGCCGAGTACTACGGGCAGTGCGCCTGGGCCTCGCCGGGGGGTAGAGGCATCGAACAGGTGCGGGTGCGGCAGCTGCCGCGCGGCCCGTGGATGCCGGTGGCGCCGGCGTCGGTGTGCGGGGGGATCCGCCTGTAGCGCCGGCCAGCCGGGGGGATACCGGGGCGCGTCCGCAGTCCGCGTCACGGTGTACGGGGATCCCAGGCCCGTTCGGGAACGACTTCTTCGAGTCGGCCCGGACGGGTCATTTTCGTGGTCGGCGTTGGCTCGCTTGGTCACTTGGTCGCTTGCGTGATCACTTTTGTAGTCGCTTGCGTGGTCGCGACGAAGCCGCCGCGCCTCCCAAGCCCAGGAAGCGCGACGACCGCCGAAACCCTATCGGACAAGGCCCGTCATTCACTCCGTGACCAGGCCTTGGAACACCTTCCGCAGTAAGACGTCCAGCTGCTCGCGCTCGTTTTCGGTGAGCGGCGCCAGGACTTCGTCCTGGACACCCACGGCCTCCGCTTCCAGCTCGGCGAGCAGCGTGCGGCCGGCGTCGGTGAGCGTGACGGTGATGCGCCGGCGGTCGGCGGTGTCGCGGGCCCGCTCGACGTTCCCGGCCCCGGCCAGCTCGTCCACGATCTTGGCCATGTCGCTGGGGTCGATCGCCAGCCGGGCCGCGAGGTCGCGCTGCACGTGCGGCCCGAAGTCGGCGAGCGCCGCCAGCACCGCGTGGTGCCACAGCCGCAGTCCCCGCTCGGCCAACCGCCCGGCGAGCCGGCCGCGCGCGATCTTGCCGGTCCGCGACAGCAGGTAGGTGGTCAGGCCGGTCAGCGAAGGGGGCACCGCACGCAGGTCATCCATGGTATGACTATAGGCTCCCGCCTATCATGGGTTAACACCCGCTAATTTGGAGGCCCCATGGACGCGCTGTACCCCCGCCTGCTGGTGACCGGTTTCGCGGAGATGTTCGACTTCTACCAGGCGGTCCTGCCCGAGCTGCTCGGCGCGAAGCTGATGAAGGGGGACCCTCAGGGTCCGTACGCCAACTGGGACGTCGAGGACCAGGCCGTGCTGGTGCTGTTCGACCGCGGGACGATGGCCGCCGTCGCCGGGACCGCACAGCTGCCGGCGACCGCGGCGCCGGCGGCGCCGGCGTCGGCGTCGGCGTCGGCGCAGGACCGCACGATGTTCGTGTGCCGGGTCGGCGACGTGGACGCCGGTGCCGAGCTGTGCGTGCGGCACGGGGCGACGCTGGTCGTGGCGCCGACGGACCGCCCGGAGTGGGGTCCGACGCTGCGGACCGCGCACCTGCGGGATCCCGAGGGGAACCTGATCGAGCTGCAGTCGTACGAGGGCTGATCACGCTTGCGGCCAGACGCGCGACTCACTCGTTCGGGCGCGCTCGTCTGGGTCGGCTTGGTCGGCTTGGTCGGCGCTGATCACCCGCCTGGGCCATCTGGACAAGGTGAGCCAGCTCTAGGCCAGTGCCGAGCACTCCCACTGAAGCGTCCGCGGCGGATCCCCGGTGTCGATCCGCGCCGTGTACAGCGCCCCTTCCGGCCCGATCGCGGCGACCACGATCCGGCCGTGCGCGTCCACCGTCAGCGCGGGGTGCAGGATCGGGCCGGGCCCGCCGAGCCAGCGCCGGACCCCGTCGGGCACGCCGACCTGCGGCTGCCAGACCACCTCGACCAGCCCGCGCCGTCCGCGCTGGGCCAGGAAGACACCCCCGGCGTGCGGCTGGATCGCCACCACGCCGAACCCGCCCTGCCCGCCGAGCGCGACACCCTTCTCCTGCGGTCGCCAGCTGCCGCCGGACGGCCGCGACAGGACCGTCAGGACACCGCTGTCGGCGGCGCGGGCGGCCAGGAGCGCGCCGCCGTCACGCACCATGTGGACCGTGGGCGGGTCACCCATCGGAGGGAGGGCCGCGTGGGTGGGGCGCGGCTCGCCGGACGCGTCGACGCGCCAGGTCCAGAGCATGTGACCGACGGCGTGGAGCTCGACGTCACCCTCAGGGGTGACCGCGGCGGTCAGGCCGTCGCGGACCCGGTGTCCGCCTATGTCGCGCCAGCCGCTCCAACGTGTGTCCGGCTTCGTGAGGTCCCGATGTCGCCAGGACACGGACATGTCGGCGTTGCGGGCGAAGACGTGGAGCACGCCGCGACCGTCGACCACCGCGGCCGGGCAGCCGACGGCCTGGCAGTCCTTGGTCTTCGCGCCGGTCGGGGTGCCGAGGCCGGTCCAGGGGGTGAAGCTGCCGTCGGTGCGCTCGGTGCTGACGACGACTTCCTGGCTCCAGGAGCCCCGGTCGGGGTCGGTCGTGACGCGCAGGCCGACGAGATTCGCACGCTGCGATGCGCCGACTGCAACCACCAGATGAGGTGTCAGCGACGAGGCGGTGTTCGCGTCGGGATTGGGGCTGGGG
>NZ_JAACYW010000387.1 GCF_015356825.1 Catenulispora rubra
CCTCCCGCACGCCGCCCGCGTAGCCCCGGAGGCCGAGTCCACGGCGACAGCCTCCGACCGCGTCGCGGACGGTCTCGACGCCGCCACCCTCACCGTCAATCTGGCGTCCCAAGACTCCGCCGAGCAGCTCAACACCCTCATCCGTCTGGTACAGCGTCTGGCCGCCGAAATCCTCGGGCACCAGAATCCGGGCACCGTTCCGGCGATCGTCACGTTCAGAGACCTCGGTTTCGACTCACTGATGGCCGTCGAACTGCGCAACCGCGTCGGTCGCGCGACCGGCCTGCGACCGGCCAGCACTCTGGTCTTCGACCACCCGAGCCCTGAAGCGTTGGCCCAGCACCTGCAGGCACTCCTGGCGCCCGAGCCCGAGCCCGAAGCCGGTCCGGAACCCACCCTGCTCGCCGCGCTCCACCGCCTCGAGACCGGCGTGGACGACACCGTCATGGACGACGCGACGTACGACGAGATCCACGGTCGGCTCAAGGACCTCATCCGGCGGTGGAGCATCGGCCGGCCGGTCGCCGCCGCCACGTCCGCCGACCCGATCGACACCGGCACCGACGAGGAGCTCTTCCAGTTCCTCGACGGTGAGCTGGGCGGCGCCTAGCCGAACGGTGCTTCCCGGACCATCCCACTCGTCGGTCGATTGGAGGAACGACAGAACATGGCGGACGCCGAAGAACTCCGTGCGTACCTCAAGCGCACCGCGCAAGATCTACGCCGGACGAAAGAGCGCCTGAGCCAGGCCGAGGGCCGCGCCACCGAGCCGTTGGCGATCATCGGCATCGCCTGCCGGCTGCCCGGCGGAGTCGCCGGTCCGGACCAGCTGTGGACGCTGCTGGCCGCCGGCGGCGACGCGATCGGAGACTTCCCCGACAACCGCGGCTGGGATCTGGCGCACCTGTTCGACTCCGATCCCGACCATCCGGGGACCAGCTACACGCGGCAGGGCGGATTCCTTTACGACGCCGGCGATTTCGACCAGGGCTTCTTCGGGATGTCGCCGCGCGAGGCCACCGCCACCGATCCGCAACAACGGCTGTTGTTGGAACTGGCTTGGCAGGCCCTGGAAGACGCCAACATCGACCCCACCACACTGCGGGGATCGCCGACCGGCGTCTACACCGGCGTCATGTACGACGACTACGGATACAAGCTGCCGACCACAGACGTGTTCGAGGGCTACCTGGCGAACGGCAGCGCGAGCAGCGTGGCGTCCGGCCGGGTCGCCTACATGCTGGGCCTGACCGGCCCCGCCGTCACGATCGACACCGCGTGCTCGTCGTCCCTGGTCGCGGTACACCTCGCGGGGCAAGCGCTGCGGAACCGGGAATGCGATCTGGCGTTGGTCGGCGGCGTCACCGTCATGGCCACGCCGACGGTGTTCGTGGAGTTCTCGCGGCAGCGGGGACTGGCGGCAGACGGGCGATGCAAAGCGTTCGCCGAGGCCGCCGACGGAACCGGCTGGGCCGAGGGCGCGGCACTGCTGGTGGTGGAGCGCCTGTCGGACGCGGTCGCGAACGGTCGGCGGATCCACGCCGTGGTACGCGGTTCGGCGGTCAACCAGGACGGCGCCAGCAACGGGCTGACCGCGCCGAACGGCCCCGCCCAGCAACGCGTCATCGCCGCGGCCCTGGCCAACGCCGGGCTGGGGGCGGCGGACATCGACGTCGTCGAAGCCCACGGAACCGGCACGACACTCGGGGATCCCATCGAAGCCGGAGCCCTGAACGCCGCCTATCGCGACCGGCCGCACGGCAGACCTCTGTATCTGGGCTCGCTGAAGTCCAACATCGGACACACCCAGGCCGCCGCCGGCGCCGCCGGAATCATCAAGCTGATACAGGCCATGCGGCACGGCGTCCTCCCGCAGACCCTGCACGTCGACGCACCCAGCCACCACATCGACTGGGAAGCCGGGCCGCTGGAACTGCTGACCGCGCCGGCCCGCTGGCCCGACACCGGACAGCCGCGCCGCGCCGGCATCTCGGCCTTCGGCGTCTCCGGCACCAACGCCCACCTGATCCTCGAACAACCGCCCGCCGCCGGACCCCGAGGACGTCCCCCGCTCCCGCAGCCCGCCGGGCCCCAGATCCGTAATCAGTCCTCGATGATTGGCCGGTCCACGATGCCCGACTCCGAGCAACTCCTGGAATACCTCAAGCGCGTCACCGGCGACCTGTACCGGGCGCACGAGCGCCTGGAGCAGTACGAGCAGCAGGCCAGCGAGCCGCTGGCGATCGTCGGCATGGCCTGCCGGCTGCCCGGCGGCGTGACCGGGCCCGAGCAGCTGTGGACGCTGCTGGCCGGCGGCGGCGACGCGATCGGCGAGTTCCCCGACAACCGCGGCTGGGACCTGGCGCACCTGTTCGACCCGGATCCGGACCACCAGGGGACGAGCTACACGCGGCAGGGCGGGTTCCTGCACGAGGCCGGCGAGTTCGACCCCGGCTTCTTCGGGATGTCGCCGCGCGAGGCCACGGCGACGGATCCGCAGCAGCGCCTGCTGCTGGAGCTCGCGTGGGAGACGCTGGAGGACGCCCACATCGACCCCACGACGCTGCGCGGGTCGCAAACGGCGATCTACGCGGGACTGATCGTCCAGGACTACGCGGTCCAGGGTGGTCAGAGCTCGAACGAGTTCGAGGGCTACCGGATCACCGGTGACAACGCGAGCGTCGCCACCGGCCGGGTCGCGTACTCGCTGGGGTTGTCCGGCCCGGCCGTGACGGTGGACACGGCGTGTTCGTCGTCGCTGGTGGCGGTACATCTGGCGGGACAGGCGCTGCGGAACCGGGAGTGCGATCTGGCCCTCGTCGGCGGCGTGACGGTGATGGCCGCGCCGACGTTGTTCGTGGAGTTCTCGCGCCAGCGCGGGCTGTCCGTCGACGGACGGTGCAAGGCGTTCGCCGAAGCGGCCGACGGCACCGGCTGGGCCGAGGGTGCGGCGCTGCTGCTGCTGGAACGGCTGTCGGACGCGCGAGCCAACGGGCACCGAATCCATGCCCTGATACGAGGATCGGCGATCAACCAGGACGGTGCCAGCAACGGCCTCACCGCACCCAACGGCCCCGCGCAGCAGCGCGTCATCGCCACCGCGCTCGCCAACGCGGGCCTGGCCCCGGCCGACATCGACGTCATCGAGGCGCACGGCACCGGCACGACCCTCGGCGACCCGATCGAGGCCGGGGCGCTGAACGCCGCCTACCGCGAACGGCCGCATGACAGGCCCCTGTATCTGGGGTCGCTGAAGTCCAACATCGGGCATACGCAGGCAGCAGCCGGGGCAGCCGGGATCATCAAGATGGTCCAGGCCATGCAGCACGGCACGATCCCGCAGACCCTGCACGTGGACGCACCCAGCCACCACATCGACTGGGAAGCCGGGCCCCTGGAGCTGCTGACCTCGTCCGCCGACTGGCCCGACACCGGTGCGCCGCGTCGAGCGGGTATCTCAGCCTTCGGTGTCTCCGGCACCAACGCGCACGTCATCGTCGAGGAAGCGCCGCTGTCGCCGGTGGCCGACGCCGCCGAGGCCGGGGACGGCGGCACTCTGCCGACGGTGCTGCCGGTCAGTGCCCGGGGCGGCTCCGCGCTGCGGGAGGCCGGCGCCCGTCTGGCCCAGCTGCTCGACCAACCGCGGCCACCCGCGCTGAGCGACATCGCCCACACCCTCACCCACGGCCGCGCCCAACTCCCCGACCGGGCCATCGTCCTGGCCACCGGCCACGAACAAGCCCGGCACGCGCTGCTGGCGCTGGCCGACGGGACCGAACACCCGGACCTGATCGTCGGCAACGCCGCGAACGCGGCGACGGTGTGCTATCTGTTCTCCGGCCAGGGATCGCAACGCCCTGGCATGGCCGCCGGCCTGTACCACGTCTTCCCGGCCTTCAAGCAGGCGTTCGACGAAGCCTGCGAGGCCTGCGACCAGTACCTCGAACACCCGCTGGCGCCGGTCGTCCTGTCCGCGCAGGGCAGTCCCGAAGCCGAGTTGCTGGCGACCACCGCTTACACACAGCCGGCACTGTTCGCGGTCCACACCGCGCTGTTCCGGCTCCTGCACACACTCACCCCGGCACCGGCCCTGGTCGCCGGACACTCCATCGGCGAGCTCAGCGCCGCCCACGCCGCAGGCATCCTCACCCTCACCGACGCCGCGAAGCTCATCTGCGCGCGGGCACGACTCATGCACACCATGCCCGCCGGCACGATGCTCACCGCGCACGCCGGCCCCGAGCGCATCGAAGAACTGCTGCTCGACCACCCCGACGTCGACATCGCCGCCCACAACACCCCGGCGGCCACCACTTTGGCCGGACCGCCGGAAGCCATGACCGCGCTGGCCGGGGCCCTCCAGCAGTCGGGCATCAGGACCCGGACACTGCACACCGCGCACGCCTACCACTCGCGGGCCACCGAAGCGATCCTGGCCGAGTTCCGCACCGTCGCGGAAAGCGTCAGCTGGCGGGCGCCGGCCATCCCGCTCGTCACCGCGACCCCGGAACCGGCCACGGCCGAACAGCTCGCAGACCCCGAGTTCTGGACGCAGCAGATCCGCCGCCCCGTCCACTTCCACCAGGCGATCGCGCACACGCAGAGCGTCGGCGCCACCGGCTATCTCGAGCTCGGACCCGACACCACCCTCACCACGCTGGTCAAGGCCACGCTCGGCGCGGCCCCCGACGTCTGGGCCGCGTCCACTCTGCACCCCGAAGGGCCCGACACCCGCACCCTCTACACCGCGATAGCCCACCTCCACACCCACGGCACCCCGATCACCTGCCCTCCGGCCGAGCCGGCCCAGCACACCGACCTGCCCACCTATCCGTTCCAACACCAGTACCACTGGCTCCCGGCCGCCAAGAAGGCCGGCGCCAGGCCTGAAGACCTCGGCCTGACGCCGGTGACCCACCCGCTGCTCACGGTTCGCGCCGACGCCCCCGACGGCACCGTGCACTACACCGGCCGGATCGAGCCGGACCAGCCCGACTGGATCCCGGACCACGCGATCGGCGACACTCCCGTGCTGCCCGGCGCGGCCGTCCTGGACCTGGCACTGACCTGCGTCGCAGAACACGGGCACACGTTCGTCGACGAGCTCACCCTGCACGCGCCGATCACCGTCGCCCAGACCACGCAGCTGCACATCACCCTCACGCCACCGGACCCGGACGGACGACGCACTCTCACCGTCCACGGCCGGCAGCTCGCGGATCAGCCCTGGAGCCTGCACGCCACAGCCGTGACCGGGGCGAAGGGTGAGCGAGCCGATCCGGCGGTTCCAGAGACCGCGGACTCGGCCAGCGGTTGGCAGCAGGTCGATCTCGACCAGCTCTACCCGGCGCTCACCGCGCGCGGCTACCACTACGGACCGGCCTTCCAAGCCGTCGCCGAGGCGCACACCGACCCCGCGAGCGGACGAACCCGCACGCTGAGCCGGCTCGCCGACGGCCAGAGCCATCAGGGCTACACCGTCCACCCGACACTCCTGGACGCCGCGTTCCACCCCCAAGCCGCACCCGGAGCCACGGACACCGGCCAGATCCTGCTGCCCTACAGTTACAGCGGCATCAGCCTGCACGGCCGCCCGGGCGCAGAACTGCACACCGTCATGAATCCCGGCCCGGATGACAACACCCTGACTCTGAGCGCCACCGGTGCGGGCGACGCGCCCGCACTGACGATCCAGGCCATCCATCTGCGGCCCACCGCCCTGCAGAACCTGACCGGCGCACCACCGATGCTCCATCTCGTCTGGACGCCGGCCGACCAGGTCGACCTGGCCGGCGTGGCCGACAGCGGCGGTTCCGACAGCCACGACCGGGTGACCGTCGCGACGGCGGCGGATATAGGTGCTCTGGCTCAGGCGATGGTTCAAGACGACGCCGCGCCAAAGGTGCTGATACACGTCGTCGGAACCCAGCCGGAGGACGACCCGGACAGCGACACCCGGACTCATGTCGACCGCCTGCACCAGGCCTGCGCCGACCAGCTCGCGCTGCTCACCGGGTTCCTGACGAACGACCGCCTGCGCCAGACGCGGCTGCTCGTCGTCACCCGGCACGCGACGGCCGCGGTCGGCACGCCGAACCCGGTTCACGCCGCTGTCTGGGCCCTGACCGGCGTCGCACAGAACGAGCACCGCGACCGCATCGTGCTGCTCGACACCGACACCGACGGTGACACCGACGGTGACACAGCCGACGAGTCCGCGTTCGGCAAGGCGTTGGCGTCAGGACACGCACAAACGGCCTGGTTCGAGGAGCAGCTGCTCGTCCCCCGGCTCCAATCGACCGAGACCGGCGGTGACGACAGCTCCCCCGCTCTCGATCCGGACGGCACCGTACTGATCACCGGCGGAACCGGCGTCGTGGCCGGGCACATCGCCGCGCATCTGATCGAACAGCACGGCATCAGGCACCTGATCCTGGCGAGCCGTCGGGGGCCGGACCACCCCGAGGCCGGACAGCTCACCGAACGTCTGACCGCCCTCGGTTCCGAGCCCGAGCTCGTCGCCTGCGACACCGCGGACCCCGAACAACTGGCCGCGCTCCTGAAGAACATCGATCAGCGGCACCCGCTGACCGCGGTGATCCACACCGCCGCGGTGCTCCACGACGCGCTCGTCACGGCCCAGAGCCCCGGCCACCTCGACCGGGTGCTGCGGGCGAAGGCCGACACCGCCGCCTGGCTGCACCAGCTCACCGCCGAGACGCCGCTGACACAGTTCGTCGCGACGTCGTCCATCGCCGCGGTCCTCGGCTCGCCCGGCCAGGCCAACTACGCCGCCGCGAACGCCTACCTCGACGCCCTGGCCCACCACCGGCGCGCCCAGGGCAAGCCGGCCACCGCCATCGCCTACGGGCTCTGGCACGACGCCACGTCCCTGACCTCCCACCTCACAGCCACCGATCGCCGGCGCCTGGCCACCACCGGACTCGCCACCCTCGCCACCGACCACGCCCTCCACCTGCTCGACCAAGCTCTGGCGGACGGCCGGGCGCACCTGGTCGCCACCGGCCTGAACAACCGCGCCACCGATCCCCATCCTCTCCTTCCGCGGGCCCGGAACCAGCGCGGCAGTACGGCGCCGGCAGACATCGACGCGTCCGGGGCCCGTGAACTGCTTGCGAAACTGGCCGGCCAGAAGCCCGCCGAGCAGCTGGACACCGTCATGCGTCTGGTGCAGCGGCTGGCGGCGGCGGTCCTGGCGCACGCCGAACCGCAGAGCATCGACACCCGAGCGGGACTGCTCGATCTGGGCTTCGACTCGCTCACCGCGGTCGAACTGCGCAACCGGCTGGAGCGGGCCAGCGGCCTGCGACTGGCCAGCACCCTGATCTTCGACCACCCGACCGTGGAGGCGCTGGCACAGCACCTGCACACGCGGCTCGCGGCCGAGAACGACCCCGGGACGGTGCTCCTCGGCGATCTGGACCGGCTGGCGAACGCGCTGTTCCAGGCCGCCTCGCAGGACGACCGGCTCCGGACCCGCGCGCTCGGCCGGTTGACCAGCCTCGTGCGCCGGCTCGGCGACAGCCCGGACGACGCCTCCGAACACCGAGACGTGGTGACCCACCTCGAGTCGGCCTCCGCCGAGGAGGTCTTCGACCTGCTCGAGCAGGCGCTCGGTGACGACTCCCCCAGCAGCCTCCGATGATTGGCCGGTCCACGATGCCGAACTCCGAACAGCTCCTCGACTACCTCAAGCGCGCGACCGCCGACCTGTACAAGACGCGCGAACGTCTGTCGGCAGCGGAGAAGCGGGCCAACGAGCCGTTGGCGATCATCGGGATGGCGTGCCGGCTGCCCGGCGGCGTGGCCGGCCCGGATCAGCTGTGGTCACTGCTCGACGGCGGGGATGACGCCATCGGCGACTTCCCCGACAACCGCGGCTGGGACCTGGACACGCTCTACGACCCGGACCCCGACCACGGCGGCACCAGCTACACCCGACACGGCGGATTCCTCTACGACGCCGGCGAATTCGACCCGGCGTTCTTCGGCATGTCCCCGCGCGAGGCCACGGCCACCGACCCCCAGCAGCGGCTGCTACTGGAGCTGGCCTGGGAAGCCCTGGAAGACGCCAACATCGACCCCACCACACTGCGCGGAACGCAGACCGGCGTCTACACCGGCGTCATGTACGACGACTACGGGACGTTCAACAGCGGCGCGGAGGGGTTCGAGGGGCAGGTCGGCAACGGCAGCGCGGGAAGCGTGGCCTCCGGCCGGGTCGCCTACACGCTGGGCCTGACCGGGCCCGCGGTGACGATCGACACCGCGTGTTCGTCGTCGCTGGTCGCCGTGCATCTGGCCGGACAGGCGCTTCGGAACCGGGAGTGCGACCTGGCGCTGGTCGGCGGCGTGACGGTGATGGCCGCACCGACGGTGTTCGTGGAGTTCTCGCGCCAGCGCGGGCTCGCGGCCGACGGCCGGTGCAAGGCGTTCGCCGAGGCGGCCGACGGCACCGGCTGGAGCGAGGGCGCGGCGCTGCTGTTGGTCGAACGGTTGTCGGACGCCATCGCGAACGGCCACCACATCCACGCGGTGGTCCGCGGCTCGGCGGTCAACCAGGACGGCGCGAGCAGCAGCCTCACTTCGCCGAACGGTCCCTCGCAGGAGCGGGTGATCGCCGCGGCGCTGGCCAACGCGGGTCTGGCGCCGGCGGACGTGGATGTGATCGAGGCGCATGGCACCGGCACCACCCTCGGTGACCCGATCGAGGCCGGAGCGCTGAACGCCGCCTACGGCGAACGGCCGCACGGCAGGCCCCTGTATCTGGGGTCGCTGAAATCCAACATCGGACACACCCAGGCAGCAGCCGGAGCCGCCGGAATCATCAAGCTGATACAAGCGATGCGGCACGGCACCATCCCGCAGACCCTGCACATCGACGCACCCAGCCACCACATCGACTGGGAAGCCGGACCACTGGAACTGGCGACGACACCGGTGCAGTGGCCGGAAACCGGACAACCACGCCGGGCCGGGATCTCAGCATTCGGAGTATCCGGCACCAACGCACACCTGATCCTGGAACAACCCCCCGCCACCACACCCGCTGCTGAAGAAACACCCACTCAGAAACCTGACACAGCCACCGGGGCAGAGACCGCGGCCGAGCCCGAAGCAGCGACCATTACCGCCGCCGGAGTTGTTGCTGATGCTGCCGATCAGGTCGAGGTCGAGCCGATCCCGGTCATGCTGCCGATCAGCGCCCGCAGCACAGGCGCCCTGCGCGACACCGCCACCCGCCTCCTCACAGTCCTAGACCGACCCC
>NZ_JAACYW010000388.1 GCF_015356825.1 Catenulispora rubra
GCCGCGACCAGCGCTCCAACTGCGCCCGCTCATCATCGGAGAGCACCAGCTCGGCCTTCGGCCGTCCCGTCCTCGGCATGCCCGATATTCTACATTTAGAAAATGAACTTCAGGCGCAGGACACTAGCGGTACCTTGCCGATGTACGCGATGAGGTGGTGCTCGACGATGCTGCGATAGCTTCGGCTGGTGAAGTGGCACAGCCGCAACCCAGTCTGCGACCACACGGCCAGCCGCTGCCCCCCACCTCCGCCACTCGACGCCCGGACGGATCCGGACAGCCGTAGCCGCTTCACCGCGGCTTTTGCCTCAATGCGGGTCCGATAACCGCCTCGACGGATATTGAGCCGACGACCATCCACCTCCCGCGGCAGGGGCGTAACCGTCCTGAGAACCACTCGGGACAAGGCCGGATACCAATCGATGGACTGCTCTTCGCCCGGCGAGTCGATGGGAGACCGCGCGCTGCCAACGATCTGCTCGGACCAGCGCTGGAGGGCTACGGAGCCAGCCTTCAGGTATCACCCGTATCTGTGGCCGTAGATTCATCCGCCGGTCTCCGGATATACAAAGGTACGGACCGTGACGTGGTCCGGATCGGTGAGTGTCTCGCGGACCAGGTGACCCTGGTTGTCCAGGACGAGTCTGACGGTGATGTGCTCGGCCGGGTAGCCGAGCAGCAGGGTGCTACCGCCGCCGGGTCCGGGAATCAACGTGGCCTGAGGGGCTTTGCCGCTGCCGTAGGGTTCGGCGTTCAGGAAGTACGGGCCGGACAGGTCCAGCGTGCGCGGAGCCGTCGGGCTCGCGGTGGTGTCGCTGGAGACCTGCTCGATCACGGTCAGGTGCGGAGTGTTCGCCAGGGCGGCGGTGAGCTTGGCCAGGGCGGTGTCGCCGGGCGTGGGCGGCCAGGAGACGGCGACGGTGGTGCGGCCGCCGGTCCAGGTGTCCGCACCTGCGCTCAGCGTCAGGATGCTGTCGCCATTTGCCCACGCCATGGGGGCGACGTAGCAGCCGCTGCCGCAGCCGCGCAGGCTGAGTTTGCGCGTGGTTCCGGAGGGGTCCGCGGCGACGACGGCCAGCCTGTAGCTCGTGGCGGGCCCGGCGTTGACGACAGCCGCAGCAGCGCCTCCTTCCGGCGTGCCTTGATCGGCTGCTGCGGTTTCGTCGGCGCCGGGTGCGGTCAGGTAGACGACGAGCAGGCCGTCGCTGGCCTGGACGTCGATGCCGACCTGCCCGGTCCGCGCGCCGAGGGATTCGACAGGGCCGGATGCCGGCGGCGGCACCGCGAGGTCGCCGGTGCCGGTCTTGGGCGGGGCGAGCGCGGTGAGCGTCGCCGATGCGGCGAGCACTACCGCGAGCACGGCAGCCTCGACGCGGGCGATCGGGAGAACCAGTAGTTTGGTGCGCAGGCGCCAGCGCGCCGCCGCTGCCAGGCCGGCGGCTACGGCGACCAGCCCGGCCTTGACCAGGAGAAGCTGCCCGTAGCCGGTACCCAAAAGGTCGGACAGCGGCACGACAATCAGCCCTGCGGTCACGCCGCTGACTAGAACGGCGGCCAGCAACACGGCGGCCATGCGGGCGTAGGCGCGCCACAGTCGTCGCACCGCCTTGGGGTCGTGGCGGCCGGTGATCGCGAACGCCACTGCGTGTGCCAGCGCCCCGAGCCAGAGAGCCACGGACGCCAGGTGCACAAACGTCGTCGCCGCCCCGAGGAAGGACCCGTATTCGCGTGGATGAGCCCGTATCGACTCCGCCCCGACGATGACGGTGATCGGGATCAGAGTCCAAAACCCGCAGTTGAGTCGCGCGAGTGACGTGCGTTCGCTGGCTTCGGCGGTCTGCCGAGCGGCTGGCACCCAGCGGCGCAGCAAAGCCAACAACGCGACGGCGGCGAACGCCACAGCCTCGATGGTGACGATCGTCGCGGGCCGGTTGGCGAACGCGTCGGAGCACATGTGTGTCACACCGCGGAGCGCGTTGCCGCCGCCGAGTTGGATGGCCAGCAGCCACAGTGCGGCCAGCAGTCCGGTCAGAGCAGCGACTGCGACGGCCTGCCCGTAGCGCCGCGAAGTGCCGATGCTGACGCGGGCCCGAGCGGCTAGGCGTGGCGTGACCGCCGAGCCGGCGATAGCTGCCAGGGCGGCGAACAGCAGCCAGCGGGCGATGCCGGTGGACAGTGCCCCAGGCGCTTGAACGGTGTGCGGGCTGCTGCTCAGCCCGGCGGCTGCCGGGCCGACGGCGAATCGGTAGGTGCCGGTCACGGCGTCGCCGTCGGAAGCGGTGACCTGCCAAGTGACGGTGTAGACGCCGATGCCGATCGGCGCGGACAGCGCTGCTTGCATCGTGTGGCGATCGGTGCTCAACGTCGGGGTGCCGAGGGGGACGGCGCTGCCGGAGGGCCCGGAGGCGCGTAGTGCCTGGGCCTGGAGCGTGACCGGGCTGTCGAAGGTGAGGACCATGTCGTTCGGCGAAGTGGCGACGCCACCGTCCGCCGACGGCGAGGCGAACAGCAAGGTAGCGTGCGCGGACGCCGGACCGGCCGTTCCGATCAGCAAGGCCAGCACGAAGGCCGCGAGTGCTGCGATCGCGCGCCGACGGCTCGGCATCGTGCGCGTTGTTGCCGAGTTCCCACTGATCCCCATGCCGAACTCCCCGCTCCGCCATATCTTAATTCCTAAGGAGGATAGGAGTACGGCTCGACCGGGCTGCGGCGGGGCTCAGTTGATGACGCTGCGCACCAGTTCTTGCCCGACGCACATGGCCAGGCTGACCAGCAGGCTCAGCACGCCGAAGGAGACGAGCAGCGCCATCGCCGAGGGGCGTCGCGAGGGGAGATCGTCTCCGAGGAGCTGCGCGACGCGTGCCTGCTCGGAACCGTCGAACGCGGGGAGGAGTTCTGTGTTCGCCGCCGAGTGTTCGGGCGCTGCGCTCCACAGAGCCTCAGCCACCGCTGCGGCACCGACGGCTCCGATCGCGGCGCGGTCCGCAGCCAGTTCCGAGTCCTCGATCGACCGCCGATGCCACCAGGCCGCCACCGGCACGCAGAAGAACACGTCGGCGATCGCCCGCTGTATCGCGCGGCGCAGCGGGTCGCGGCGGCGGGCATGCTCCGATTCGTGCACCAGGACCGCGTCCAGCGCATCGGTTCCGAGCGCGTCTACGAGAGCCGGGCCGAGGTACACCGTCGGCCGGATCGCGCCGGCGCAAAACGCCAGGCGGGTCGCGGCATCCACGCAACGCACCCGCGTCACGCCGGTCCGCCTCATGGCTTCCGACACCGGTGGCGGTGTCGGCACGAACGTCGTCGCGGTGATCGCCTGACGAACCCGTTGCAGAAGCCACCAGGCACGCGCGCCCGCCGCCGCGATTCCTGCCCCGGCGACGATGGCGGCCGCGAGTCCGATGCATGCCCCGGCGATCATTGACATGCACAACCGCTCATCCGGTTGCCAGGCCATGCGGATCGCGCCCAGAACGGCGAGGACGCCGGCCTGCCACCACGGCGAGCGCAACCGATCAGTCATTTCGAGCGCAGCTCGTCCAGACGGCGGCGCTGTTCGGGGCTGAGTTCGTCCAGCCGGGCGGCGAACGCGGCCAGTGCGGCATCACCGTAGCGGTCGACGACCTCGGCGGTTTCGCGACGGCTGGCTTCGCTGAGTGCCTGCTCCGGCGTGGCAGCTATCTGATACACATACGCCTTCTGGCCGGGGATCGCCTGGGCGGACAGCAGGCCTTTCTCAGCCAGGCGCCGCAGGGTGGTCATCACGGTGGTGTAGGCGAGTTCAGGCAGAAGCGCGCCGACGTCACGGACCACGAAGGTGTCGCCGACCTGTCCGGTCCAGACCGCGCGCATGATCCGGCCCTCCAGAGGGCCGAGTACGCCTACCGCCCGGTCCAGGTCCTTCGCCATCGTCCGCACCCTTCATCTACTACCGATCGATCGTAGGTCGAGGGAACACGGCTCACAACTACTATCGCGCGATCGTAGATATCTACTACCGTGGCCTAGTAGATGGCTCACCGTAAGGAGTCCGGACATGAACCAGACCACTGACGAGCAGCCCGCCAACGGCGATCAGCGCGAGGCGTGGAACGGTGACGACGGCCAGTACTTCGTGGCACACCGCGCCCGGCTCGACGCGATGCTCGCCGGCCATACCGCCAAATTGTTGGCTGCGGCTGCGATCAGGCCCGGGATGGACGTGCTGGACATCGGTTGCGGTTGCGGACGCACCACGATCGAGGCCGCGCGGGCGTCTGGCGGTAACAAGGTCGTCGGCGTCGACCGGTCCGCTCCGATGCTCGCCGAAGCCTGCGTGGTGGCCGCCGCGGAGGACGTCTCCAACGTGCGCTTCGAAGAAGCGGACGTTGGAGACGCATCCTCTGGGCGAAGCCGCGTACGAGCTCGCGCTATCGCGATTCGGCGTGATGTTCTTCGACGACCCGGGTGCCGCGTTCGCCAACATCCACCGAGCCCTTCGCCCCGGCGGACGCCTGGCGTTCCTCTGCTGGCAGGCGCTCGAACTCAACGAGCACATGACGATCCCGTTCGCCACGGTGGCCCCGTTCCTCTCCGAGCCACCACGGCCAGGCGCGCCGGAGGGGCCCGGGCCGTTCTCGCTGGCCGATCCCGAGCGGATCAGGACCCTGCTCGACGACGCCGGGTTCACCGACGTCACCGCCGAGCCGTCGACTGAAACAATGCGGATGGGCGCGGACGCCGATGACGTCGCGGCCCATCTCATGACCCATCCAGTGGCTCGCACCCTGTTGCGTGACGCCACCCCGGGCATCGCAGCCAAGGCTGCGGCGGCGCTTCGCGAGGCCCTGCACGCCCATGCCGGGCCGGACGGGGTCCGCCTGGCGTCTGCTGCGTGGCTGGTCACGGCCACCGCATGACGCGTAAGGCGCACCGCCGCTTTGGCGATATCATCGCTATATGGCGATGATATTTTCCGATGCCGCAGCAGCGCGCGTCGAGCTCGCTCCGGCGGCGGCCCTGTTCCGGTCACTCGGCGATCCGGTCCGCCTGGCGATCCTTCGGCGTCTTGCCACTGGCGAAGGGCGCGTCGTGGATCTGGTCACGGAGCTTGGTCTCGCGCAGTCCACGGTGTCCAAGCACCTGTCCTGCCTTCGCGACTGCGGACTGGTCGATTCCCGCGCAGTGGGCCGGGCGTCGGTGTTCACCGTGACCGAGTCGGCGCTGGTCGACCTATTGGCGGCGGCGGAGAACGTGCTGGCCGCGACCGGCAGCGCGGTGGCGTTGTGCCCGAACTACGGGGATGAGGCGACCGCGTGAGCCAGCTTCCCGATCTGGAGACCGTCACAGCTGGGTCCGACTCCGGCTGTCACTGCGAGCCCGGCTGTACGGACGCCTGCTGTGCCGCGACCGTAGTCCGTAACGAGGCCTGGCACGCTGCCGCGCGGAAGGCGAAGCTGCTGTCCTGGCTGTCGCTGGCCTACATGGCCGCGGAGGGCGCGGTCGCGATCACCGCCGCGGTCCTGGCCTCCTCGGTCGCGCTTCTCGGCTTCGGCCTCGACTCGGTGATCGAGGGCCTGGCCTCCGTGATCGTCGTGTGGCGGTTCAGCGGGTCGCGGACTCTGTCCGAGACCGCCGAGGCCAGGGCCCAGAAGGCCGTGGCCGTCACGTTCTTCCTGCTCGCCCCCTACATCGCCGTCGATGCCCTCTCCAGCCTGTTCGGCGCCGACAAGCCGTCGACCAGTTGGCTCGGCGTCGCCTTGTCGATCAGTTCTCTGATGGTGATGCCGGTGCTGGGGCGGGCCAAGCGCCGCCTAGGCGCAGTTCTGGACTCGGGCGCGACCGCTGGCGAAGGTGCGCAGAACCTGCTGTGTGCCTACCTGGCCGCAGCGGTTCTGATCGGGTTGCTCGGCAACACGCTGTTCGGGCTGTGGTGGCTCGACCCAGTGGTCGGCCTGCTGGTGGCCGTACTCGCGGTGCGCGAGGGCATCGAGGCGTGGCGCGGCGAGGAGTGCGCCTGCTGATCTTCGATGCCCCAGCCCGGCTGCGGGGCGCCGCGCCACTTCATCGGGTGGCACGGCGTCCGAAGGTGGACAGGCGCAGGCTGTTAGTGACGACGGTGACGCTGGAGATTCCCATGGCGGCGCCGGCCAGGATTGGGTCGAGCAGGCCCAGCGCGGCCACCGGGATCAGGACCGTGTTGTAGGCGAAGGCCCAGAACAGGTTCTGCCAGATGGTCCGGTGGGTGCGCCGGGCCAAGGCGATCGCGGTGACGACCCCGGACAGGCTGCCGCCGAGCAGGGTGATGTCCGAGGACTCGATCGCCACGTCGGTTCCGGTGCCGATCGCGATGCCGAGGTCGGCCTGCACGAGTGCCGGAGCGTCGTTGACGCCGTCGCCGACCATCGCCACCTTCAGCCCCTCGTCCTGCAGACGGCGTACCTCGGCGGCTTTGTCGGCCGGCAGCACCTCGGACAGCACCTGATCGATGCCCACCGCCTCCGCGACGGCCTGTGCGGTCCGCCGGTTGTCGCCGGTGATCATCACGGTCTTGATGCCCGATGCCCGCAGAGCGGCGACCGCGTTCCGCGCGTCGTCCTTGACCGTGTCGGCCACAGCGACCACGCCCCTGGCCAGGCCGTCCCAACCGACGTAGAACGCGGTGGCAGCCTGGTTCTCGAAGGACTCTGATGCGGTCGCCAGTTCTTCGCCGATCGGCCAGCGGGCCTCGGTGAACATCCGGTCCCGGCCTACCAGCACCTCCCGGCCGTCGACGATGCCGCGTACGCCGTGACCGGCCGTGCTCGTGAACCCGGCGACCGACAAGATCGCCAGGCCATGCTCGCGGGCCGCATCGACCACGGCCGCGCCGATCGGGTGCTCGCTGCCGGACTCGACCGCGGCGGCCAGCACCAGCGTTTGCTCGTGGCCGGCAGTGCCGACCAGGCGCATCCGGCCGTGGGTGAGCGTGCCGGTCTTGTCGAACACCACCGCGTCGATCTGACGGGACGCCTCCAAGACTTCCCCGCCCTTGAACAGGACACCGAGTGCAGCGCCCCGGCCCGTGCCCACCAGAATCGCGGTCGGCGTAGCCAGCCCCAGCGCACACGGGCAGGCGATGATCAGCACCGCGACGGCGGCGATCAATCCGTGCACCGGCGCGCCCGCGAACAGCGCCCAACCCAGCAGCGTGAGCGCGGCGATCCCGATGACCGAGGGTACGAACACCGCCGAGATCCGGTCGGCCAGCCGCGCGACCGCGGCCTGGCCGCCTTGCGCTTCCTCTACCAGGCGCACGATCTGGGCCAGCGCGGTCCCGGCGCCGACCTTGTCTGCGCGGACGACCAGCAGCCCGGAGGCGTTGACGGTGGCGCCGATGACCGTGTCCCCGACGTTCTTGTCCACCGGCACGCTCTCGCCGGTCAGCATCGACTCATCGACCGCCGACGCGCCCTCGATCACGACGCCGTCGGTGGGCACCTTCTCACCCGGCCGCACCACCATCACATCGCCCGGCTGCACGTCGGTGATGTCGACGAGCCGTTCCCCGCCGTCGGCGGTGCGCAACCTGGCCTGCTTCGCGCCGAGTTCCAGCAGCGCGGCGATCGCGTGCCCGGCCCGGTTCTTCGCCCGGGCCTCGAAGAACCGGCCGGTGACGATCGCGGCCATGATGACCGCGGCGGTGTCGAAGTAGTGGTCGGCGTGCTGGTCCAGCGCGATCCGCACCGCCGAGAACAGGTAGGCGGCCAGCGTCCCCAGCATTACCAGGGTGTCCATGTTAGCATTACCAGGGTGTCCATGTTCATCTGCCGGTTGCGGGCCCGGGTCCAGGCGCTGACCAGGATCGGCCAGCCGACGATGAACTGCACCGGCGTGGCCAGCGCCCACGCCACGTCCGACGCCCACGGCTGATGCGTGTGGAACACCGACAGGTACAGCACCACGGCTGCCAGCGGCCAGGCCACAGCCGGGCGCCAGCGCCACAGCCGGACCTCGGCCTCCCGCTCGGATTGCTGGACCGACACCGTCTCGGCCGGGGCCGCGATGTCCAGCGGCGCGAGTCCGTAGCCGATGCCGGTGACCGCCGCGACGAGTTGCTCGGCCGAGGCCGGTTCGTCGGCGGTGCGGATGATGGCTTGTGCGGTGGCGAAGTTGACGTGCGCTTCCGCGACTCCGGGCTGGCGACCGAGCACCTTCTGCACGCGTGCCGCGCAGGAGGCGCAGGTCATGCCTTCTACCGCGAAGTGCAGACGGTCCGCCGCAGGATCGGCGTCGTGCACGGCGGTCGCGTTCATGACGCGCCGCCGGTCACGGTTCCGGCGATGTCGTAGCCGGCGCCCTCGATAGCGGCGTCGATGTCGGCTTGCGTGGCCGGGGTGTCGAAGCGCACCACGACCGTTCGGGAGGCGATGTCGACGACCGCCGATGCCACGCCTTCCAGCGGGCCGACGGCGCCCTCGATGGTGTTCTTGCAGGTGTCGCAGGTGATTTCGGGCACCGATAGAACGACGCTCTGGGACATGATGCTGCCCTTTCGTTCGATTTGACGTTCCGTCTTCGACGCTAGAACCTTGACCCGGGGGCAAGGTCAAGGGAAGGCCGGAAGATGTTCACGATCGGGCAGGTCGCAGCAGCCACCGAGCTGTCGCCGAAGGCGATCCGGCTCTACGAAGCCGACGAGCTCATCGCCCCGGAACGCACCGAGGCCGGCTACCGCCTCTACCGCGACGAAGACCTGGCGGTGCTGCACTTCGTCCGCCAAGCCCGCGTCCTCGGCCTGGGTCTGGCCGACATCAAAGCGATCCTGAATCTGCAACGCGGCGGACAACAGCCCTGCGACCTGGTCATGGGCATCCTCGACGAGCGGATCGCCGCCATCGACCGCACCATGGCCGACCTACAGGCGCTGCGCACCGCCCTGGCAGGAGCACGTGCCGACGCCGAGCAGGCCACGCTCGACGGTGAGGACGCCGTGATCTGCCGCATCATCGAGCACGCCGTACCGCCGACCACGTGACCTCGTGTCGCTGCGGCGAACACTCGTGAACGATCCGACGCGACGCCACCAGTCCCAACCACCGTTTCGCGCCGATAAGCCGCCTCACGGTGCGCGGCAGCTCATCGATACTCCCTGGCTGGACACGCTCCGCCGCTATTCCTGATCTACTTAGAGCGACCGAGGATAGGCGTGGAGTGCGTTGTTGGTATCTCAGGGATTTGACAGGCAGGCACGGACCTGATGGTTTCGGAGTTCTCTACGCTTCGTAACCGTCGGAGCGCCCGTGCCTGCCATGCC
>NZ_JAACYW010000389.1 GCF_015356825.1 Catenulispora rubra
GGTTTGGGGCGGGGGGCGGCTTTGCTGTATGTGCGGTTGTTTGCCGGTGCTGGGTAGCAGGTTCGGCAAGCTGACCGGGTTGCGTTTTTTCTGTGGTTTACAGGCGATTTTTACGGCTTCGCCAAGGGTTGGATGGCCTCGCAGGGGACGCAGTTCGGTTGAGCAAAGTGCGTCGCGCTGGCGGCCCCCGGTTGTGCGCGGACACGACCGCGCGCCGGTCCGAGTCGCTGCGCCAGTGCGCTGGCGGCTCGCCGTTTTCGCGTCCACGACCTCGCATGAGTCCGAGTCACTGCGCACGCGTTTGGTCTGGCGGGTGGCGGCCGCGTTTGGTGGGTGCGTTGAGGCCTCTGGCGGGCCTCCTCGACGAGGGGGCGACCCGCGCGTCCGGCTGTTTGCCGGCGGTCCGCGGCTGTTCGGCTTCCTATCCGCTGTTGCCTGCGTCGCGCTGGTTGGTGGCGGTGCTGCTTGTGGTCGCCGGGCTCTGGGTCCCTCGCCGCGTCATCGCCGTAAACGGAACCAGCCCGCTGACGCGGCGAGGGACCCAGAACCAACACCCCGCGTGGTCTGGTCGGACACGGCGAACCACACCACCGGCCCGACTACCGCCTCACCGGGGCGTCAGCTCGAACACCCGCAGCTCGCGGCCGCTGCGCTCGGTGTACACGTCGAAGTTCGGCCAGGTCGTGGTCAGCACCGGCCAGATGGCCGTGCGCTCGTCGCCCTCCAGGAGCCTCGCCGTGACCGGGATCTTCTTGCCCTTCACGGTCAGGGTCGCCTCGGGGGTCGCCATGAGGTTCAGCGTCCAGACCGGGTGGTGCTCCTGGCCCCAGTTTGAGCCGGTGAGGTAGTACTTGCCCTCGTGGCCTACGTAGAGCAGGGGCACGGAGCGCTCCTTGCCCGTCTTGCGGCCCACCGTGGTGAGCAGCAGGCCGGTCAGGCCTGAGGGGCTCATGGCGCCGACGCGGCCGCGGGTCGCCTTGTACAGGACGCGGTCCACGTGCGGGAGGGTGCGTTTTCCGACCGCCACGAACCAGGGTTGGCGGGCGAGCGTCTGGGCTGTGCGCTTCAGTCCCTTGGGGGTCATGGCGCGGAGTATGTCATCTGACGGGCTATCAGAGAAGGCCGGGCCGGGTGACTGCGGGGCGGCGGGGTGGCGGGGTGGCGATTGTTGGCAACCTCATCACAACCGTCGATCTACCCCGTCGGCGGGTTCGCACTCGCCCGGTAGCGCCTCGGCGTCGTTCCCAGCGCCTTGCGGAACGTCTCGATGAACGCGCTCGGGGTCGCGAAGCCGCACGCCGTCGCGACCGTCGTCACCGCCTCGCCGGTCGCCAGCAGCGCCATGGCGTGCTGGAGCCGCAGCTGCGTGCGCCACTGCGGGAAGGTCATGCCGGTCTCGGCGCGGAACAGGCGGCTGAGGGTGCGCTCGGCGGCGCCGGCTTCGCGGCCGAGGGCGGCCAGGCTGCGGTCGTCCGCGGGGTCGTCGGCGAGGGTGCGGGCGATCGTCGCGAGGCGGTCGTCGCGCGGCCAGAGCAGGCGCAGCGGGAGTTCGTCGACGGTGCGCAGCCGGTCCAGCGCCACCTGTTCGAGGGTGCGGCGCTGTCGGGGGCCCGGGTCCTCGGTGGTCAGGGCGACGATCACCTCGCGCAGCAACGGATCCACGGCCAGGACCGTCGGGCTGTCCAGGTGGAGCGGGTTGGTGCCGGCCGGGAAGATCAGGGTCCGCATCTCGGTGGGCCCGTGCGCCCGGTGCGCGTGCGGGACCCGGGCCGGGATCCAGGCGGCGCGGTGCGGCGGCACCATCCACACTCCGGCAGAGGTGGCGACCTCCAGCATCCCGCTGAGCGGGTAGACAAGCTGGTTCACGTCGTGGTCGTGTCGTTCCACCTGCTCGCCGGGCAGCAGGGGGCGGCGGGTGGGGCCGGTGAGGACCAGGCGGATTTCCGACATCAATCGGCAGGATATCGGAAGCCGGACAGGGTCGCGCGGCGCGATCGTGGAGGCCATGAGCCTGATCGCACCAAAAGCAGTGGAAGAACCGGAAGCGCCGGAGGCACGGGATCCAGCGGGCCCGCGCAGTGTCCGTAGCCGCATGGCCGTCTGGGGCATCGCGCACGCCGTCGACGACCTGTACCAGGGCCTCGTCCCCGCCAGCGTCCCCTACTTCGTCCTGGAACGGCACTACAGCTACCTCGCCGCCTCCGGCCTCACGCTCGCCGCGACCCTCGGCAGCGCGCTCCCGCAACCGGCGATCGGCCTGGCCGTGGACCGGTGGCGGCTGCCGCGGCTGGCCGCGGTCGGCGTCGCGGTCGCTGGGACGGGCCTGGGCCTCTCCGGCCTGGCGGGCCCCTACGCGCTGGTCTGGCTCTGCATCCTGATATCAGGGCTCGGAGTCGCGATGTTCCACCCCGCGGCCGGCCGCTCCGCCCGCGAGGCCGCCGGGGACAGCGCCACCGCGATGAGCATCTTCGCGGCGGGCGGCAGCGTCGGCTTCTTCCTGGCGCCGGTGCTGGCGACGCCCGCACTCGACGCGTGGGGCGTCGGCGCGACGGCCCTGTTCATCCCGCCGGCCTGGCTCATCGCCTTGGTGCTGCTCAAGAAACGCAGCGGCACCCGGCACGCCCACGCGACGACGGCCGGCGGCCACGACCGCTGGGGCCCCTTCGCCGCGCTGACCGGCATCGAGGTGGTCCGCTCGGCGACGTTCTTCGGCATCAACACCTTCATCGAGCTGTACTGGCTCAAGCACCTGCACGCTTCCCGCACCCTCGCTGGCGCGGCCCTGGCCTGCTTCCTGGTCGGCGGCGTCGCCGGCACACTGCTCGGCGGACGCATCGCCGACCGCGTCGGGATGGTGCGCACGGTGCGACTCGGCGGCGCGCTGACCGTGCCGATGCTGCTCGCGCTGCGCGTGTGCCCCGGCAGCGTCACCCCGCTGGCGTTCGCCATACTGACCGGGCTCGCGCTCAACATCCCGTTCGCCGTGCTGGTGAAACTCGGCCAGGACTACCTGCCGGGCCGCCCGGGCACCGCGGCCGGCGTCACGCTCGGACTCGGCGTCAGCGCCGGCGGTCTGCTGGCGCCGGTGTTCGGGCTGATCGCCGAGCACAGCGGACCGCAGGGGGTGCTCACGGTGCTGTGCGCGGTGCCGGTCACGGGTCTGGTCCTTGGCTTGCTACTGCGGGAACCCGGTGATGTTCAACAGCGGTGATGTTCAATCGCGGTCATGTTCAACAGCCCTGTGACCGTCCAGGACCTGGCAGCGCGGCTCCCCGAACCGGAGGAGCTGCGCACCACCTGCCGCGCGTTCGGCGTTGTCGGAATCACCGGCTAGGACTGGCTGTTCGGACCAGCGACCAGCTACCACCAACCAGCGCCTAATACCCACCCTCGGCAGCCCACCGCCGCACCATATCGATCCGCTTCTGCAACTGCGTCGCCGTCGCCTGCGCCACCGCCGGACCGCCGCACGTCCGCCGCAGCTCGCCGTGGATCGTCCCGTGCGGCTTGCCGGTCTTGTGGTGCCAGGCGCCGACCAGCCCCTGCAGCTCCTTGCGAAGCTCCAGCAGCTGCTTGCGCGTCATCACCGGACGTTCCTCGGCCCCGACGATCGCTTCGGCCTGCGAGCGCAGCAGCGCCTTCTTCCGCGCGCTGCTCAGGTGCATCTGCTGCCGCTTGGCCAGCAGGACCTTGATGTGCTCCGGATCCAGCAGCCCCGGCAGCCCCAGGTACTCCGCCTCCTCGCGCGAGCCGGGGTCGGCCGGGAGGCCGAACTCCGCGCCGTCGTACAGGACCCGGTCGAACTCGGCCTCGGAGTTCAGCGCCTGGAAGGTGAAGAGCTCCTCTTCGTAGCCCTGCTCCTTCTCGGTGCGGTTGGCCTCCGCGAGCAGCGCCTCCTCCTCGCCCCACACGTCCTCGGTCGTGGTGGCCTGGGTCGGCTTGTCCAGCGCGTGGTCCCGCTGCTTCTCCATCTCGTTCGCGAACTCGAGCAGCATCGGGATCGAGGGCACGAACACCGACGCCGTCTCGCCGTGCCGCCGGGCCCGCACGAAGCGGCCGACGGCCTGCGCGAAGAACAGCGGCGTGGAGATGCCGGTGGCGTACACGCCGACCGCCAGGCGCGGGACGTCCACGCCCTCGGACACCATGCGCACTGCGACCATCCAGCGATCGTCGCTGTCGGTGAACTCGGAGATGTTCTTCGACGAGTCGGGGTCGTCGGAGACCACGACCATCGGCCGCTTGCCGGTGATGTCCTTGAGCATGTCCGCGTAGGCCCGCGCCGCGCCCTGGTCGGTGGCGATGACCAGCCCGCCGGCGTCCGGGATCCCGCGCCGCACCTCGCGCAGCCGGCGGTCCGCGGCCCGCAGCACCTGCGGCATCCAGTCCCCGGCCGGGTCCAGCGCGGTGCGCCAGGCCTGCTTCACCGCGTCGTTCGTCATCGGCTCGTTGAGCTGCATGGCGATCTCGTCGCCGGCCTTGGTGCGCCAGCGCATCCGGCCCGCGTACGACATGAACACGACCGGCCGCACGACCCCGTCGGCCAGTGCGGAGCCGTAGCCGTACGAGTAGTCCGCGATGCTGCGGCGGATGCCCTCGTTGTCCGGCGCGTACGTCACGAACGGGATCGGGTTCGTGTCCGAGCGGAAGGGCGTCCCGGTCAGGGCCAGACGCCGGGTCGCCGGCTCGAAGGCCTCGTACGCCGCCTCGCCCCAGGACTTGGAGTCGCCGGCGTGGTGGATCTCGTCCAGGATCACCAGGGTCCTGCGACCCTCGACGCGGTTCCGGTGCAGCATCGGGTGCGCGGCCACGCCGGCGTAGGTCACCGCGATGCCCTGGTAGTCCCGCGAAGTGCCGCCGGTCACGCCGCTGTAGTTGGGGTCGATCTTTATCCCGACCCGGTGCGCCGCCTCAGCCCACTGCGTCTTCAGGTGCTCGGTCGGCGCCACGATCGTGATGGTGTTCACCACGTGCCGGTCCAGCAGCTCCGTGGCGATGCGCAGGGCGAACGTGGTCTTGCCGGCGCCGGGGGTCGCGACCGCCAGGAAGTCCCGCGGCTCGCGCTCCATGTACTGGTCCAGCGCCGCCTGCTGCCAGGCCCGCAGCCGCCCCGCGGTGCCGCGCGCGGCCCGGTCGGGGTAGGACGGGGACAGATGGGAGGCCGCCGAGATGCTCACGGTTCCTCCTCTTGTTCCACCCGCTTGCCGTACCTTCTCACGCCTTCGAACGCGCGGTCCGTAAGGACCGACCCCCGAGATTACCTCACCCGAGAACCCACCACGCGCGATCGGGTCGCAACGGCAGTCGAAGCGGTGACCCACCCTGCGGATCGCCGACGGCGTCCCGGATCGCGGCCAGCACCGCGGCCGGGGTCGCCATCACCGACAGGTCGCCGACCGGCTTCATGCCGCCCAGCGGCGGCGCGGCGACCGGCAGGCCGTCCGGGCCGATCTCTTCCTTCGCCTCCTCGGCGGTCTCCAGCAGCGCGGCGACCACGATTTCCGGGGCGTCCATCGTCGAGGGCTCACCCCAGCCGAAGGGGAGGTCCGAGCCCTCGGACAGGACGAAGCCCGCGCCGGCCACGGCTCCGGAGGCGACGCGGTGCACGGCCCGGTCCATGACCGCGACCCGGCCCGCGTCCTGCGCGATCGCCACCTGGATCACGTTCACCAGGCCGAGTTCGGTGTCCACGTCCACCACCGCGCGCACCGCGCCGACCGCGACGCTGGCCGCGTCCGAGGTGCCGGTCAGGGCCGGCATGGTCACCATGCGGAACTCGCCGTCGCCGCGCACCACGCGGCCGGACTGGAGGCACTGCCGGTAGGCGTCGTCGAGGGGGAGGTGGAAGACGTCGTCGTGCGAGACCAGATAGCCGTCGATGACCTTCAGCAGCCCGCCGTCGATGCCGATCTGCTCGGCCAGCGACCGGAAGAGCTTGGCACGGGCCTGTTTCGCCGCCGCCTCGACCGCACTGCCGTGCACCCACGCCGGATGCGTGACCGCCGACGACGACGGCAGCGAGCCGGGGTCCTCAGGCGCCCGGACGGCGACCCGCTCCGGCGCGATGCCCAGGGTGCGCTCGACCGTGACGCGGATCAGGTCGTGCAAGCCCGAGCCGGTCTCCACGGCCGAGCAGGCCACGGTCGCGGCCGGGCCCTCCGGGCTCATCGAGACCAGCACGACGGCGGTCGCATACTCCCCCAGCTGCGTCGGGTTCGACAGGTCCGCCATGCCGAGCGCGACGCCGACCCCGCGCCGGATCCGGGTCAGCTCCCCGGTCCGCCCGACGGTTCCCGGGTATTCGCGGATGTCCGGTCCCGGCGGGAAGTTCGGCATCGGGGTGTCGAGGATCTCGTGCAGACAGTCCGGGATCGGCACCGGGGCCGCGGCCGGTTTGCCCAGCGGGTCGCTCGCGTCCGGGACCAGGTCGCCGGGTCGCAGCAGATTGCGAAGCCGGACCTCCAGGCCGCCCAGGCCGACCGCCGAACCCGCGGCGTCCATCTGCGCCTCGTAGGCCGCGCACGTCAACGCCCCGCCGCCGCCGCGCACCCGGCCGGTCGGCGGGTTGTTCGTGCGGACCACGCGGCCGGTGACCCGCACGTTCGACACCCGGTACGGCCCGACCGCCAGCCGGCAGGCCTCCTCCAGGATGTCGATCGTGGTGGAGGCGTAGGCGCCGCCGTCGAGCAGGATGTCGGCCTCGACCGCGACCAGGCTCCCGTCGTCACCGACCACGTGCCGGTAGCGCAGCTGCGCCGCCGGACGCCCCGGATGTGCCGGGGCGTCGCGCGGGACGACCGCCTTCACCGGCCGGCCGGTCGCCATCGCCAGCAGCGCGGCCTGCACCTGCAGGCCCACGTCCTCGCGGTGGGTGTCGGCGCCGCCGACCCGGGTCGGGATGACGTGCACCTTCTCCACCGGCAGGCCCAGGCACTGCGCGACCACCTCGCGGTCGCCGCGCGGGGAGACGGTCGCGACGTAGATCTCGATCCCGCGCTCGCCGTTGGGTACCGCGATCACCACGGCCGGGGCCGCGGGCCGGGAGGCGACGCCGTCGAAGACGTACTCGCCCTCGACGATCTTCCGCCCGGCGGACTCGGCGCTCGCCGGATCGGCCAGCGTCGCCGGGTCGGTGCCGAAGGCCAGGGTGGTGGTGTGCAGGACGTTGCCGTCCGGGTGGATCGGCGCCGCCGTCGAGGCCTGATCCGGGTCGTGCAGCGGCCGCAGCGGGTCCCAGATCACGCGCACCCGCGCGGCGGCGGCGCGCGCCAGCGCCGGGTGCTCGGCGGCCACCACGGCCACCGGCTCGCCGATGTACCGGGCCACGTCGGCGGCCAGCACCGGCTGGTCGATGGAGCGCGGGCCGTGGAAGTTGTAGCCGGGCAGGTCGGCGGCGGAGAGCACGGCGTGCACGCCGGCGATGGCGCGCGCCGGCCGCATGTCCAGGCCGCGGATCGCGGCGCTGGCGTGCGGGGAGCGGGTGACGCCCATCCAGAGCATGCCCTCGGCCCGCAGGTCGGCGGGGAACTTGGGCTCGGTCACGCGGGCTCCCCGGCGTCGAACACGAACGCCGGCATCTCGCCGGAGTCGGAGATCCCGGGTCCGGCGGCGCCGGCGTCCCCGACGCCGGCCTCCCCGGCCCGGGCCACCGCCTCGATCCAGCGTCCGGACTCGGCGCAGCGGCAGACGATCCCGGCCAGCGCCTCCCGGATCGCGGCGGGTCCGGGATCGGCGTTGCGGTGCAGCAGATCGGTGATCGCGACGGTGAGCGCCGGGGCGCAGAATCCGCAGGGGCTGGCGTTGGCGGCCTCGACCGCCTCGCGGGCCGCTTCGAAGGCCGCGTCCTGGGGCGTGCGCACGTCCCGGTCCGCCGCGGCGACCGCGGGCACCAGGCAGGCCGCCGCCAGCCGGCCGTCGAGCGTGACCAGACAGGACCCGCATTCGCCGACCGCGCAGCCGTCGCGCGGCTCGTCGAGGTCCAGGCGCTCGCGCAGCACCGCCAGCAGCGAGTCGCCGATCCACACCTGCGGCACCGGATATTCGTGCCCGTCGACGCGCAGCGTCAGGCCCACGGCCGGCCATTCCACCGCCGACTCGCTCACCTGTGGCTCACTGGTCCATCCCCTTCGCCCGGCGGCGCCGGCGGATGCCGGCGGCCCAACACGTCCCACTGTCCTACTGAACTACCGGCTACCGGTCCTGGTTCCGCGCCTGCTCGGCCCGCTCGACCCGCTGCTTGGCGCGCTGGAAGTCGGCCCGCTTCTGCAACTCCCGGACCTGGTCCAGCCAACCCAGCGGCGGCAGCGCACGCAGCAGCGCCCGGCGGGCGCAGATCTCCACGGCCTTCCGACGGTACGGGTCGCCGCCCCCGCCGAGCGTGCCGCTCCCGTCGCCGTAGACGAGCGAGTCGGCGACCAGGCGGCCGAAGGTCTCGTAGACGGTCGGGTCGGCGATCGCGCCGGCCTCCCAGTCCACCTGCTCGGCCAGCCAGCGGTCGGCGTGGTCGGCGCGCAGCAGGGTCGGCAGCCCGCCGCGGCCGGTGCCGGACGGCAGCGCGGCCAGCGCCATCGCGCCGACGACGCAGGTCGCGCTGCGCCGCGCCGGATCCACGGCCAGCATGATCGACAGGATCGAGCGCGAGATGCCGCCGCGGACCCCGATCTTCATGAAGCCCTGCATGCCCTCGACGACCGGCACCCGCGCGCCGACGACGAGTTCGCCGGGGGTGAGCTGCGGGACGCCGTCGCGGTCGTAGAAGTCGGACACGGAGACCGTGCGCACGCCGTCGGCGGAGGCCACCAGCACGGACGCGCCGAGCGCGGCGAGCACCACCGGCAGGTCCGCCGAGGCCGGGCCGACCACCAGGTTGCCGCCGAGGGTGGCGGCGGCGCGGATGTGCGGCGCGCCGATCGTCCGCGCGGCCTGGTTCAGCGCCGGGACCTGCTGGCGCAGGTCGCGCTGCTGCATCTCGGCCAGCGTCAGGCCGGCGTGCAGCAGCACCTCGCCGGGCCCGGTCGACCAGCCGCGCAGTTCGGCGCAGCGGTGCAGGGTGAGGACCGCGCCGGGGTGGCGGCGGCCCTGGGTGATCTCCGGCATGGCCACGGTGCCGCCGGCGATGATCATGGCGTCCGGGTACTCGGCCAGGACCTGCACGGCTTCGACCACGCTCTGCGGGCCGAACAGGGAGCGCGGGGCGGCCACGGGGGATCCGGCCAGGCCGGGGCTGACCCGCGC
>NZ_JAACYW010000039.1 GCF_015356825.1 Catenulispora rubra
CATCTCCGGCGTCCAGAGCCAGATGTCCGCCGGTCAGACCTGGCTGCCGGGCCTCGTCGGTCCGGCGACCGTGGACGGCCACCTCTACGGCGCGCCGTTGTTCGCCGGCAACCGCGCAGTGATCTACAACAAGAAAATCTGGGCCGATGCCGGCATCAGCGCCGCGCCGACGACGTTCGCCGGACTCACCGCCGACCTGGACAAGATCAAGGCGAAGAACACCGACCCCGAGTTCTCGGCGTTCTACTTCCCCGGCCAGTGGTGGTACGGCGCGCTGCAGTTCGTCTGGGACGCCGGCGGACAGATCGCGACCAAGAACGGCAGCACCTGGTCCGGAGGTCTGGAGTCGCCACAGGCCCAGGCCGGCCTGACGGCGTGGAAGAACTTCGTCACGACGTACTCGTCGCAGGCGTCGCTGAACACCGACAACACCAAGCCGGACATGAATGCGCTGTTCGCGCAGGGCAAAACCGCCACCCTGCTGAACACCAGCATCAACGGGATCCTGAAGGCGAACCCGGCCATGAAGGACCAGATCGGCACCTTCCCCTTCCCCAGCTCCACCGACGGCAAGACACAACCGGTGTTCATAGGCGGCTCCGACCTGGTGGTCCCGGCCAAGAGCGGGAACCAGAGCCTTGCGCTGGCCTACCTGAAGGCGGCGACGGATCCGGATGTGCAGACGAGCGCGATCGTCGGCATCGACCACTGGACACCGGTCAGCACCCAGTTGATCGACCAGACGGTCTCCTCGTTGCAGGACACGTCGCAGGCGTTCTTCGCCGCGGCGAAGAACAGCGTCGCGACCCCGGCGACCCCGGGGTGGGCGACGATCGAGAGCGACAAGTCGATCAAGGAGTTCTTCGCCGACATCGCGACCGGACGCAAGCCCGTCGCCGACGCGGCCAAGGGCTTCGACACGCACCTCGCGCAGGCGCTGAACGCGACGTCATGAGCCACACCACGCTCAAGCCGACCGCCGCCCCGACCGGGGCGGCGGCCTCCGGCCAGGGCTCTCGACGCGGCGCCAGCGTCGGCCGCGGCCGCGAGCCGAGGGCGATCCCGTACACGCTGCTGGCTCCGGCCGCTGTCGTGCTGGTGGTCGTCGTCGGCTATCCGCTGGTCCGCCTCGTCCTGATCTCCTTCCACGACTACGGCTTGCGATCCCTGTTCACCGGCGTGTCGCCCTGGGCCGGGTTCGCCAACTACACGGCGGTCTTCCACAGCGCCGACCTGGTCCCCATGCTCGTCCGCACCGCCTTGTTCTGTCTCGCGCTGGCCGGGGCGACTCTCGTGATCGGTATGTCGTGCGCGCTGATGATGAAGTCGCTGGGCAAGCGGATGCGTTCCCTGATGGTCTTCAGCCTCATCACCGCCTGGGCCATGCCGAACATCGCGGCGACCTTGTTGTGGACCTGGCTGTTCCAGCCGACGTACGGCGTCGTGAACTGGCTGCTCACCCAGACCCACCTGTTCGGCGACCTGCGCCAGCACGACTGGACTGCGAGTGCGGTGCCCGGGCTGTTCATGGTGTGGCTGCTGGTGGTCTGGCAGTCGGTGCCGTTCGTCGCGGTGACGCTGTATGCCGGAGTCTCACAGGTCCCGGCCGAGTATTACGAGGCGGCAGAGCTCGACGGCGCGGGGTACTTGCGGCGCTTCCGGGTCGTGACGGTGCCGTTCCTGCGTCCCGTGCTGCTGCTGGTCGCGATGATGTCGGTGATCTGGGACTTCAACGTCTTCAACCAGATCTGGCTGCTGACCGCCGGCGGGCCGCACGGCGGGACCAGCACGCTGGTCGTCTGGTCGTTCACCAAGGCGTTCGCGAGCCAGTCCTACGGTCAGGGCGCTGCGATCGCGGTCCTGTCCACTGCGTTGCTGACCGTGCTGATGTGGTACTACGTGCGCCGCATGGTGCGCGCCGGGGAGGGATTGTGAAAGCCGTTCGTGTCGGCCGCGTCGGCCTGAACGCCGGTGCCGCCGTTTTCTGTCTGGTCTGGTTGTTCCCTGTCTACTGGATGGTGAATTCGGCGTTCAAGCCGTCCGGAGACCTGACCACCGAGACACCGAAGTTCCTGCCTTTCCCCTTGACGCTGGCGAGTTTCGTCGATGCGGTCGAGCGGCCCGGTTTCGTCAGCGGTCTGTACAACAGCTTGATCGTGACCGGGGGCGTGGTGCTGCTGTCGATCGGGTTGGCGTTCCTGGCAGCGGTGGCCTTGGCGAGGTTCTCCTTCCCCGGACGCCGCGGGTTCCTGATCGGCATGCTCGTCGTGCAGATGATCCCGGGTCCGGCGATGCTGATCCCGATGTTCCTCAGCCTCAAGAGCCTGAACCTGCTCAATACCCTGATCGGGTTGACCGTGACGCAGGTGGCGGGCGTGCTGCCGCTGTCGATCTGGATCCTGCGCGGCTTCGTGCAGGGGATCCCGGTGGAGCTGGAGGAGGCGGCGATGGTCGACGGCGCGACGCGCGGCCAGGTGATGCGCAGGATCCTGCTGCCGCTGACCCTGCCGGGGTTGATCGCGACCAGCGTCTTCGCGTTCATCGCGGCGTGGAACGACTACATCTACGCGTACGTGACGATGAAGGACCAGTCGAAGTACACGCTCCCAGTGTGGCTGGCCTCGTTCTCGACGGCCCAAGGGAACGACTACGGCGGGCTGATCGCCGGCTCGGTGCTGTTCGCCGTGCCGGTGGTGGTGTTCTTCATGGTGATCCAGCGGCGGCTGGTCGAGGGCATGACGGCCGGGGCCGTCAAGGGGTGATCGTCCCCGCCTCGATCTTCAGGTTCGTCACCGCCTCGTAAGCGCGCCGTGGCCGGGACCTCCGGCGGCGCAGTGAAAAGGAAACAGCATGCTCCCGCTCGTCACATCGATCACCGAGAACTCGGGGTACTTCCTCCTCGGCACCCACACCGCGATCGGCGCGGACGATCCCGCGACGCAGCCGGCCGCGAGGCTGCTTGCGTCGTATCTGGAGATCGCGCTCGGCTCGGCACCGCCGATCCGAGATGCCGGAAGCATCGTCCTCGAACTCGGCACCACCGGATCCGAGAACCCCGAGGCCTACCGGCTGACCGTGGTCCCCGACCGCGTCACGCTTCGCGCGCCCCGGCCCGACGGTCTTCTGCGGGGGATCCAGTCGCTGCGCCACATGCTCCCGGCCGAGGCCCTGCGGCCCGCGAGCGGGTCGCGCGACTGGAAACTGAGCGCCGTCGATGTCACCGATGAGCCGGACCTGGCCTGGCGCGGAGTCATGCTCGACGTCGCCCGGCACTTCTTCGGCAAAGCCGAGATCCTCCGCCTGATCGACCTCATCGCGTTCCACCAGCTCAACGTCCTGCACCTGCACCTCACCGACGACCAGGGCTGGCGGGTCCCGATCGACCCCTACCCCCGACTGATCGAGGTCGGGTCGGTGCGGCGTGCAGCCCACGAGGGCGAACCCGGGATCCCACCAGGCCGCGCGTCCGGCCCCGCACACCGGGGCGCCTACAGCCACGCCGACCTCGCCGAGATCGTCGCCTTCGCCGCCGAGCGGGGCATCCTGGTGGTCCCCGAGATCGACATGCCCGGCCACGTCCAAGCCGCCGTCGCCGCCTACCCCGAACTCGGCATCGACCCCGCACCGGTGCCCGAAGTCTGGCCGCGCTGGGGGATCAACGACCTGCTACTCAACCCCACCGATACCGTCGCAGAGTTCTTCGAGAACGTGCTGGCCGAGCTCATGCGGATATTCCCCTCGCCATACATCCACATCGGCGGCGACGAGTGCCCCACCGATCGCTGGGCGCAGGATCCGCAGATCGTGGCACGCGCCGCCGCCCTCGGCCTCGCCGACGTCAGCCGGCTGCACGGCTGGTTCATGGGCCGGATGGCCCGGTTCGTCAAGGCACGCGGACGGATCCCGGTCGGCTGGGACGAGTTGGCCGGGGCCGACCCCGGGACGGTGGTGATGGCGTGGAACACCGGCGCGGGCATAGCAGTTCGTGCCGCAGAAGCCGGGCACCCGGTCGTCCTGGCACCCAGCGACCGGGTCTACTTCGACCTCTACCAATCCCCATCCGGCGAGCCCCGGGCGCAGAAGGGCGTCATCACCCTGGCCGACGCCTATTCCTTCGATCCGCGCGCCGGACGATGGGGCGCAGACTTACAGGGCAGCGTGCTCGGAGCCCAGTGCCAACTGTGGACCGAATACGTCTCCGACCGGGATCAGCTGGACTACATGCTCTTCCCGCGACTCTGCGCGTTCGCCGAACGGGCGTGGTCGGGTGGGGCTACGGATTTCAACGCGTTCCAGACGCGGCTTCTATCGCACCTGGAACGCCTGGAAGCCTTGGGCGTCGCGTTCCGACCCCTGGATGCCGCCGAATCGCGATAGGGCACGCACTGCCGAAGAGCCCCGCGTCTAAGAAGTGATGCTGTCGCGGCCCGGCATCAGACGCTGGCGAGCCACCGAAACTCGACGCGTCGGGCACGGTCGTGGTGCGTCTTACGACCGCCGAGCAGATGGTTCGGGCTCTTTATCGGCGGTGTGGACGGCGCGTAGCGCGTGTATCAAATGGGCCTGGTTCCAGACCCACATCCGATCCAGCAACTCGTGGCGACAAGTGCCTACTCAGCTCTCCATGATCGCGTTCATCCTCGGCATCCGAACCTCGGTGAGCACGACCTGGGTACCGGTGTCGGCCAGCACTTCGTCGAATGCAGCACAGGACCTTCCATCAGGGTCGCGGATCAGGTAACTGATCGAACTGCCGGCGCCCTCCAGGCCCATGGCCGCAGGCATGGAAGGCTGTGGGGTCTGCTCCTGGTGTATTTGCATAGTCCCGCCAGGTCGTGCCTACGCCCGGGTCTGGCGGCGTACGTAGCACCGGGGCGCCTTCCTCATTTTGGTCAGCTCAGACGTACAAGGCGCCAGTTCTGGACGTCGTTCTCGGGGTCGAGCCTCATGAGCGCGGTTTCGGGAGGGTAGCTGCGCGCCCTGCCGAGGTCGACGGCGAGCCCGTCCTTGTCCTCGGGCGCCAGCAGCCTGGCGGGGACGGCGATGACGACGTGGTATTCGTCGAAGCCGGGCCGGAGCTCCCATCGGGTTGGTTGGGCGCCGGAGACGAGTAGCGTCGCCACCCGCGGTCCGCCGGCGTAGGACAGGTACATCCGGAGGCCCTGGAGCGTCGACCAGACCGTGAGGGTGCCGTCATCTTCGTTCTTGATCTGCCACACAGGCGGCAGGGAGTAGCCGCTGGAGACGACCACCGGAGATTCGGGACTGGTGTCCCGGATCGCCAGGTATCCCATATGGTCGTCGAACCGGTAGACGCCGTCGGGCACTGGAGCCATAGGGGCACCTCATTCTGCGGCAGGGCGCCGTGGTCGCGGCGCGTTCGGCCGGTCGCCTACCCGAGCAGATCGAACCAAAGCAGAGCTTTGCTATAGGTTCACCCTTTCCGGTGGGTGTGCGCCCCAGCACGCGTGAAACCTGACGCCATCGCCGCCGAAGCGACTCACTGGCATCAACGGGTGGGAACTTCCTGGCCGGCGCCATCGAAGGGCTGGCATAGGTGCCGGTTTTGCGCCATGCAGGGCATATCTTGCCGCACAATATGCGGCGTGTCCGGGCGGTTGTTCTCAGGGCTCGATATCGCGGGCTGATGGACGCCAAGATCTCCTGATCCGGATTTCGGCCGCAAGGGTGGTGCAACTTCGCGCAACGTTCCTAGCCATGCTGCTGCCTCCGCACGATGCTTCCCTCGTGGGGCTGACGTTCGCGATATCGTCCAATCCACGTCCCCTCAGCGCTTGTGTGCCATCTAGTCGATCATCGTGGTGCGCGGGTGGGCCGTAGAGCTCAGTGGCGAAATCCGCCGGGCGCGTTCACCGGGCGAAGCCGCATCCAGGCTCCGAAATCGGGTCCATTTCGTCCATCTGGCCGGGCATTCATCGGTCAGTGTCGACCTGTGCTCGTGCAGGGAGCTGGACGCTGAGCCAGCGGTGCAGAATCCGGTCCGCGCTCGCCGTCGGCCGAGGCGTATCCGGAGTCAACGAAGTGCTCGCCCGGTACCAGGCAGCGCCCGGTGAGCGCGGCGTGAACCGCAGCAGCCACTACCAACTCTGGCACGGTGGCATCGGTGGTCGCAACGTTGGTGATGATGTTCGGCCGGTCCAGGTGCCGAACTCCCATCTCCGGATGCGGCACAGCGTCGTCGCAGGTCTCAGAGATGTGGACCTTGTAGCCGTTCCAGAACAGGTCATCGCCCTTGGCCGCCCAGCGCGTATCGGTGTCATACGGCGAGGCGACCCGTGATGGGGCAGGCGGGAGCCCGTCACCGTCGGCATCCCGCATCCTGATCACCTGCCTGCCCTGCTTGTCGACGCTGACTAGGAAGTTTTGCAGCAGCACCAGCCGCAGCGTCTGCACCGGCGCGAGCTGGCGCAGCCACACCGGTGCCGCCGGCGAGTACACGGCCTCCACCAGCGCCAACCCGTCGGTGCCGTAGTCGACCGCGAGCTGATCGCGTTTGCTCTGCGCGGTCGGCAGCCGCCAGGAATCGATCCGCCGCCCATAGCGGGCCGACCAACCCGGCACCGCGAACACCTGCTCAAACCAGCCCGGCACGGCGGCGACGATCGCCTCGACCGCAGCCCGCACCGACTCCCCAGCCAGCTCCAGCCGGTTCAAATCCCGCACCGCCGAGACCACATGCGTGGAATCCGTGCGCTGTCTCCCACCAGCCTTCACCAGCCCCTTGGCGGCCAGCGCAGCCAGCAGCACATCCAGCGCCAACTGTTCGGCACCCCCAGCCACAACCCGGGCACGGAACTCCGACAACACCGAGAAATCGAAACCCGGATCATCCAACGCCAGCCCGAGGGCGTATTTCCACGACAGGCTCTCACCGGCCATCGCAGCGGCCTGCCGATCAGTCAACCTCTCAGCCACCTGCAACACGCTCACCAGCATCAGCCGCCCCGGCGAAAACCCCGGCCGACCCCGTACACCGAACAGGTCCCCAAACTCCTCATCACCGAACACCTCACCCAGCATGTCCCGCACCTGCACCGCAAGCGGCAACTGCTTGCGCCGATAGATCGTCTTGATCGCCGCCGCAACCTGCGGATCCGGCTCCGGCCACGGCTCAGGCTGCATCGACACGGCACTCATCCTCACCAAAACCGGCAACCGGCGACAACCCACCGATCAGCTCATCCTAGAAGATCAGCACCCTGATGAATAAGCCAATAGGGTCGGGGCATAGCCCGTGCGGGTGACCGCAGGTGACTTCAGTCCCCGGCCGCTAGTCGGGTAGCCCGAGGGTGCGATCCCCTCGGGCTACCCGACTAACAGGGTTCCATCGACGACTGGGGCATCGGGATCTTCCTGTACAGCCGTGAAACCTACACCGACACGGAGCTGCCTAGATCATCCGAGCTCGTCGACGACACCTCGGAAGGTGGCGTCGTCCACCTTCATTCTCTACGCGGGCCTCAGCACGCTCCGCTGATCAATACGCCATGAAACTGCGAAACTCGAGAGGCAGCCGGGGGTGCCCTCGTCGGGCGGTTGGTCGGGGCTTGATCTGGAGCGGGCGGGTTTGCGGGTCAGCTGTCCGTGGTGAGTCGTTCCCATGCGGGATCGGGGCGGCGTCCCGCCATGAAGTGCAGGAATTCTGTCCTGAAGGCGGTTTTGGTGAGGTCTGCGCCGGGTGTGGTGGCCAGTTCGTGGGAGAAGCCGGTGTGCAGCAGCCTGTGGTACTCCTGGGCAGAGATGGTGCCGCTGTGATCGCTGTCGGTGGCGTCGAACAGGACGTTGGCGAGGTCGACGAGTGCCGGCGCGGGCAGCGTCGAGGCGCCGTCGACGTATTCCTGCAGGGAGATGCTGCCGTCGCCGTCGGTGTCAAGGGCCGTGCTTAGCTCCTGCCACCAGCTGTGGAACGCGGCGTACACCTCTGCTTCCCGGTCGGCCTCCAGGCCGAGGCGGGAGGCGATTTCGCGGGCTAGGGAGGCCAGGTCGGGCCAGGCGATGGTGCCGTCGCCGGTCTGGTCGAGTACGTGGGTGAAGAAGTGTGCCGCCGGCCACGCCGTCGGTTCCCGGCCGGGTTGGGAGGCGGTGGGGTTCGGGCGGACGGCTCGGATTACTGAGGTGATGGCGCTGGCGCCGCGTAGCAGGGCGCCGAATACCGCGGAGGTGGGCTGATGATCCTCGTCGGTGTCCAGCAGATCTGCCAGGGCCCACGGATTGGTCACGCCCGGCAGGCACAGGGCCGCCAGGCCGGTGCTTCGGTACGCGCCGGCCATGAGCGCCTCCGACAGGACGGGGGTGTTGATCTGGACGCGGTCGCGGAAGGTCGGGGGCAGGGAGGCGATGGTAACGCGGGCGGCCACCGGTCCGGCGATCGAGCGGAGCGCGGCCCACGCGGTCCGCTGGTCGCGCAGCAGCGGAGGCGGGGGCATCGTGTCGAGCAGGCGGTGCAGGACGGAGTCGACGGCGGCGGAGTGTTCGAGGCGTTCAGAGAGCATCTGCTCGTAGTAGGGCCAGAAGTGCGCGAGCCGTTCGGGCAGCGCCGCCGGGTCGTCGCCGAAGTCGGCGAGCATCTGCCGGAACTCCGCGTAGAGCTGTTCCTGGGTTGCCCAGCCCAGGGGGCGTGCGCTGCGGCGGCGCATGGCCACCGTGGATTCGAAGAGGGTTGCCAGGACCCACGCGCGTGCCTCCGGGTCCATGCCGCTGAACGCGGCGCCGTCTGGGCCGACGCCTGTGAGGCGGGCGTGCAGCCGGTTGAGCCGGGCGATTTCGCGCTCGCGTACCTCGGGGCGCTCGTCGAATTGGCGCTGCATGCTGACCATGGTGTTGTGCAGCCGCCGCCACGGGTGCGTCAGGAAACTGGAGTCTTCCATCAGGGCGGCGGCGATCTGCGGGTGGGCCGTTTGCAGCACGACCGCGCGGACCATGGCCAGTCCCCAGCCGAGCTCGCCGGCCAGTTCACGCAGCAGGGGGTAGGGGGTGGTGGACTGCGTCGTGTCAGGCAAGGTTCACTCCCGTCGGGACGTGCGCGGCAGTTCGAGGGCGGGCGCCGAATCGGCGCTGACGGCGGCTGAAGGCGTCGAGGCACTGCAGAAAGGGCTCAGTGCCGAAGTCGGGCCACAGCTCCGGCGGGAAGATCCACTCGGCATAGGCGACCTGCCAGAGCATGAAGTTCGAGATCCGCTGCTCGCCCGAGGTGCGGATGACCAGGTCGACATCCGGCGTGTCGGGAAGCGGCAGATGCGCCGCGAACAGTTCCTCGGTCACCGACTCCGCCGGGATACCGGCGCGGATCAGCGATTGAGCGGCTTGGACCAGATCGCCTCGTCCGCCGTGTCCGAACGCCGCGGTGAGCGTCATTCCGCGGTTCTCCCGTGTCAGATTCTCCAGAGCCGCGATGTCGCGGCGTAGTCCAGCGGGAATTCGGGGGTCGGAGGCGCCCAGGAAGCGGCAGCGGATGCCTTTGGCGTGCAATGCCAGGGCGTGCCGGCGGACGGTGGACTGCACCAGTCGCATCAGGAACGCCACCTCGTCCCCCGGGCGGTGCCAGTTCTCACTGGAGAACGCGAACAGCGTCAGCCAGCGCACCCCGACGCTTCGGGCCGCGTCGATGACATCCAGCGCCGCGGCCTGGCCGGCGCGGTGGCCGGCGTTCTCCGGCAGGGATCGCCGCGCAGCCCATCTCCTGTTGCCGTCCATGATGCAAGCCACATGGGCGAGAGGAGGGATCGGCACATCAGTGTTCGTACCCGCCGGGCGCACCCGTCAGGTCGCAGAGGACTGATTTGACCCGAAGGAGTGAAGCTCCCGGCAGAGCTGGACACGATCCCCTCGCCCTGCCACCATCTGCCGTCGCCGGCGGCACATCGTGTCACCAGCAGGCGAGCAGGTGGCCGGGGAACTCTTACGCCGACAGCCTGCCGAGGCATGTCTCAACCGTGTAAGTGCAGGTCGGCGAAGCGTGGATCGCCGAGAATGTGTCGCAGTTCCTTGCGGGGGATCCGCAGCATGGACGCCGCGTTGACGACGTCGCCGACTCCGACCATCTCGAACGCCGCGCGGACCTCGGCCTCCCAGGCTCGCGGGTCGACTTGTCTGAGCGCGGCGAGTTCCTCCACCCGGGCCTCCTCGACGGCGATCGCTTGATCCGTCACCTGGTCATACACTCCCGGGCGGCTTCGATCGGTCTTAGCCCGCCACCAGTAGTCCCGGTCATCCTCCGGCTGCACGTCTTCGTATACCGCGACCAGGCCCAGCAACTGAATCGGGTCGTCGGCCATGAAGGTGAATCCGCCCTTCGTCGCCGACCAGGTGCTCAGACCCTCGTCTCCGTCCTCGTCGTCGGGATAGGACATCTCAAGGCGATAGCCCAGACGGTTCATGAGCTGGAGGCAGGTCTCCCACACGTTGAGGTGACTGACAAGCGAGACCATGCGGCAAGCCTAGACGCAGTTACGAACGGCCACCCTGGCGGCAAGCGTTCACTCATGCACTACGCCCGCTGAGCCCCGCCCTCGCCCGGCCCTTCGTTCGCCTGGGGCCAACGGATAGTCCGGATCGGCGGTGATCTTCACGTGGCGGGGGGCGTCGCGGGGGAAGGTCCAGATCGGGCCAAAGGTGCTGGTGGCGGTCACGCCGGGCTCTCGATAGGCTGATCGATAAGCACATGGCACTCCCGGGTCCGTTCATTGGGAACGCGATGTGGTGCTTAGTGCGCGGTTCGTGGTTTCTTCCATGGAATGCGCGAATCTTGAAGATCCTCTAAGGCTGATGAAGTTCTTCCAGAAATGTGGACTTGCAGCCCGGCGGTTCGAGTCGCAGCGGTCAAGATAAAAGCCCCCGGGGACGCGAATATTTTGTGTCCCATCAGTGGCGTCCGCCATTCTCCGAAGTTGACCTGATCGACCGTGGAAGGAATCTCCGAAAGGTATTGCTGTTCGACGTTTCTCGCGTAGAGATGATGTTCTGAGATGAAAATTGGCTCGAGGATCGAGGCATGCTAATGAATTCGGATGCTCCTTCGGAAGCCTGGCTCCACGATTCCTCGCTTAAGCCGCGTTCGTGAACTGTCAGTGGGTCATCCACATGGAAAGACCAGACGTGGTCGCCGGAGGAGTCCTCTATGAAGGTCGCGTAGTCATTTTCAGCTTTGATTGATTCCAGGTCTCGCCTTTTCTGTATCCCGACGTTTGGGCGTGGCCATCGTGATGTAAGAATATGCCATTCCCTAATTGGTTCTGGAATCCATGCGTGTTCCACGCTTCTAATCCGATGGTCGAGGTTCGAATCCTGCCGGGGGCACTGAAATCGAACCGCAGGAAGCCGGGCTGACCTGGAGTTTTACGTTTCTTCGACTCGAGTCGACCCGTAAAGTCGTCGAAACGGCCCCGTGTGATGACGGTGTGATGATGGCCGTAGCGACTCCGTATGGTGACGGCCTGCTTTTCGCCGTGCTGCTGTACCGCTGGCCCTCCGGGCGCACAGGGTTTCGTCACCCGTTCGGGTCCCCAAACGCAGGCAATCTGACTTTTCCCAGCCCGAAGTCCGTGCCGAGTGCCCGGGGCCCCTTGTTCAGAGTGTGGACCACTGGGAAGACCGGTCGCCCGCGCGAATCGCTGAGACCCGCTGCCGCAGGAACGTGAAGTACTGCTGGTCTGAGCGGGCACGGCGGAGCGGCCCGGTGAGCTGCATCATGTCCCGCATGTGCATGAGCGCTTCGTAGCCGGGAGAGCCGGTCAGGTCGTAGCCGTATTCGTGGGCGAACGCGCTCGACCAGGCGTCGTCGCGTCCGTATCGTCGTGCGGCGTGCCAGGTTGGTACGAGATCAATTTCTCGGGGGCCGCTGCTGACCCAGTCCCAGTCACCGAGTAGCAGACCGCCGGTGCGGCTGTCCGCGAGTAGATTCCCGGCCCACGCGTCACCGTGAACAAGGCCCGGAGGAAGGTGCCACTCGACGTCGGCGAGCCGTTCGCGCACCTCGATGATCTCCTGCTTGAGTCAGACGACCTCATCGCCGGTCAGCACCGTCTCGGGGATGTACTTGATGAGTGCTCCTTCCAACGAGGTCAGAGGGACCCAGGGCGGAAGGGGAACCGGGACGGCGTCGCCGTCGATCTTGTGCAGTCGGCGTAGTAGCGAGGCGAGATCGATGGAGGAGTACGTCAGCTTGGCGGGCTGGGCTGCCGTACCTGATGTCCGCGCACGTCAGCCCGCGTGTTACGGCCGGGGGGAACCTGGCGGGAGCGCCAGCCCGGTGTCTCACACCCGTGAGAACGGCGCCGGGCCGGTGGCTGGGAGCCTGGTGTTGGTCAGTTCAGCACTCCGCCGCCGTCGACCAGTGACACGGTGCCGGTCACGTAGTCCTGATCCATCAGGTGAATGAAGGACTTCGCGACATCCTCGGCCTCCGGGACTCGGCCGACCAGCGTGTTGTTTCCCGCTGAGGCGAACAACGAGGTCCGTTCTTCCTCGGTCATTCCCGACCACAGGGGCGTTCGCACGATGCCTAACGCGACGACGTTGACCCTGCGCGGGGCGAGTTCGTTGGCCAGGGACCGTGCTGCGGAGATCACCGCGCCGCTCATCGCGGCTCCCAGCAGTGTGCCCGGTCCGCCGCGGTAGGCGACGGATCCGGCGGTCAGCGTGATCGAACCGGCGGGTCGCAGCGAGGAAAGCGACGCGCGGACCGTGTCGAGCGCGCGGAAGAGCCGGATGTCGAAGAACCGCTGTGCCTCTTCCGGGCGGTAGTCCGCGATCAGGCCACCGGCGATCGCATCGCCCGCGGTGTAGACGAGGTGGTCGAATTCGCCGACGCTGTCGAAGAACGACTGGACCGACTCGCCGGACGTGACGTCCACCGGGCGGCCGGTGGCGCCGGGAAGCTGGGCAAGCGCGCGGTCGACGGTCTCCGCCGAGCGCGACCCGACGACGACTTGCGCGCCGGCCTTTCGAGCGGCGTGTGCCACGGCCAGGCCCACGCCGCTGGTGCCACCGATGACGACGACACGACTGGTTGGTTCAAGCGACACGGGAGTTTCCCTTCGATGAGTCGATGTGCGGCCATGACTTGCCTTCGTCTCGAGCACCGGGCCGGTGCGGCCAGTCCTGGCCCGGTCGTGCTCGAGCCGCTCAGCCGAGTTGGAGAGCTTCGAGGTGGTTCGCTAGAAAGGTGTGGAACGACTGGAGTTCCGGGTTGAGTTCGCGCACGGCGGCCAGGTCGCGGTCACCGGTGAACTGCTTCTCGTTCGCCGAGTAGAACTGGAACATGTTGGCCCCCTCGACTGTGCCGGCGCGCATCGCCTCGAATGGGATCGCCTGGTAGGTCACCGGTTCCCCGATCACCTCGCTGAACACCGTCGCGTACTGGGCGCCGGTCAGGTGCTCTCCGGCGATGCTGATCGTCCGGCCGACGAGGTCACTGCGGCGGAACACGCCCAGTGCCGCGCGGCCGACGTCCTCGGAGGCGATGCCGGACAGCTTGGTGTCGGCCGCGGGCAACGCGAGCACCAATCGGCCCTGCTCGTCGCGGCGAGGCGCCAGAGTGGACAGCAGGCCGTCGAAGAAGAAGGTGGTGTGCAGAAACGTGGTCGGCACCCCGAGCTCGCGGAACATCTCGTCGGCCTCGGCCTTCGCGTCGAAGTGGGGGACGGTGTATCGGCCGTCGTCCACAGTGGGGACGAGGGCGCCGGACAGGCCGAAGAACGGCCGGGTGTCCTCCAACGTGGACCAGACGACGTGGCGCAGGCGGGCTTCTCCGGCGGCGCGGGCGGCGTTGCCGGCCTGGTCGAGTTCCATCTGCGCGGCGGTGCGCTGCGCGACCTGATCCGGCGTGCGCGGCGCCCAGTAGTTGGTCACAATGAACGCGCCGTACGCGCCGTCGAAGGCCCGGCGCAGGCTGTCCTGGTCGTCCAGGTCCGCCGTGACCACCTCGGCCCCGAGCGCGGCCAATTCCTTGGCCTTGGCCGAGTCGGCGTCCCTGGTGATCGCGCGGGCTAGGAACTCCCCGTTCGGGTCAGCCAAGATCGCCCGCACCACACTGCCACCCTGTGTACCGGTCGCACCCACCACGGCGATGATCTTCTGTGCGCTCACGGAAATGCCCTTCTCGGGTGTTCTCGACGATCGAGGTCCGGACTCGCAAGCCCGGTCCGTTCGGTCCCGGTGAACCCGACGCTACCATAAACGGACTTTACCCCGATTAAATTTCGGATGTGGCCCAGGCCGCTTAAATTAAGCCGTCCGCAATCGGACTCAGCGTGTGGAGCCGCCGTCGACCACACGGCTCCGGCGACGCCCCGGTGTTGTTCTTTCACGCTCGCGAGTCCTGCCGCTTGCGCACGAATTCCAGGCCCTTTTGGACGACGCCGAGCAGGCCTTCCAGCAGGCGGCCATCAGTGGGCCGCCGCCGCTGGGCCCCGGCGCCGACCCCGAGCAACGGCTCATCGCCTACGGCCGCGACCGCATCGTCTTCCTGCTCGACCACTTCGCCATCGCCCGCGCTTCCCTCGGCCGCAACCAGCCAGTCCTCGCCCAGAACGCGCGACGGCCATGTCAGCAGGGGTCGGGTGCCTCTTGAACGCGACCCGGCCGAACTGGAAGCGTTGATCAAGCCCGTCGGCTTCTACAGCAACGAGGCCAAGTCCCTGCTCGGGATGTCGAAGTCCCTCGTCGAGAACTTCAACGGCCAGGTCTCCCGAAAACCCTTGGGGTACTACAGGGATCACAGCGGACTTATATACGTCTCACGTGTATGTACATTGTCTTAGTAACTCGCTACTTGCCATTGTCCTGACTAATCTCACACAACGCACCGTCCTAGCTGGCGCAACGTGGGGCCCGCCATACCCTGGCGGGCCCCACGGTTCCTTCAGGAGAGGGCTTGCGTGGGCGGTAGTTTCGCGGCACGTATCGCTGGATATGCCCCGGCGATGGCCCCGACCAGCGCGGACACCGCGACCCCGCCTGACAGTGCCAGCGCCGGCAGTACCGCGGGCCAGCCCTGAGACAGTGCGTAGCCGGCGGTCGCCAGTATCCCGATCAGGACGCCGGCCAGTCCGCCGAGGCCGGACAGGAGGACCGACTCGGCCAGGAACTGGCCTCGGATCTGTCGTTTCGTGGCCCCGAGCGCCCTGCGCAGGCCGATCTCGCGGCGGCGCTCCAGCACCGAGATGACCATGGTGTTGGCCACGCCGACGCCGCCGACCAGCAGCGCGATTCCGCCCAGGCCGAGGAACAGCGCGCTGTACGTGCTCTGTGTCAGTGCCTGCGCCTGCAACAGGTCCGACGGACGCGTCACGGCGACCCCGAAGGGGGACTGCGGGTTGATCGTCGCGCCCAGCACCGCCCGCACGTCGGGGACGGCGGACTCGGCCGCCTTCACGTAGACGGTGGTGGGATGCCCGTCGAAGCCGAGCAGCTGCTGGGCGACGGCGCGGCCGACCAGCGCCGAGCGTTCGATCTCAGGTGCCAGCGGCATGGAGTCCAGGACGCCGGCCACGGTGAACCAGTGGCCGCCGAGGTAGACCTGGGTGGGATGGGCCGCGTCGACGTGGTCGATGCCCAGCCGGCTGGCGGTGACCGCCCCGAGCACCACCACCGGGAAGTTCTCGTTGCCGGCGTTGAGGAACGAGCCGCTGTGCACTTTGCCGCCGACGACGTCGAGCAGGTCGGAGTCGGCGGCCAGCACCGAGACCCCGGACGTCTCCTCCAGGGAGATCCTGTCCGAGCGGCGGATCGTCGTGTTCGGGACCTTCCCGGTCGCGGTGGCGCCGGTGACCGGGGCGATCCGTCGGGCCATCGCGGCGGCGCCGACGGGCAGGCGCGTGTCGCCGCCGGTCATCGAATGTCCAGGGGTGGCGGTGAGGAGGTTGGTGCCCAGCGCGGCGAGTTTGTCGTGCAGCGCCTGTGCGCTGGAGGCGGGCACCGCCAGCACGGCGACCATCGCGGCGACGCCGATCGCGATGCCCAGGGCCGACAGCACCGCGCGCAGCGGCCTGGTGCGCATGCCGTGCGCGCCGAGTGTGAGCACATCGGTCGGAGGCAGCCGGGAGGAGTCCGGCACAGCGGGCGCGGTCATCGCGGCGCCGCCGTTCCGGTGTCCAGCTGGATCCGTCCGTCCAGGACCTCGATGCGGCGTGGCATGGCGGCGGCGATGTCCCGGTCGTGGGTGATGACCACGATCGAGGTGCCGTCCGCGCGCAGGTCGTCCAGCAGCTCCAGGACGGCTGCTCCGGTGGCGGTGTCCAGGTTGCCGGTCGGTTCGTCGGCCAGCAGGATCGCCGGCTCGTTCACGACGGCACGGGCGATCGCCACCCGTTGCCGTTCGCCGCCGGACAGTTCGTCGGGGTAGTGCTCGGCGCGATGGCCGAGCCGGACCCGGTCCAGCGCGGCGAGGGCTTTGGCCCGGCGCTGCCGCCGGGGCACGCCGGCATACAGCAGTCCGGTGCAGACGTTGTCGACCGCGCTGACCTTTTCGGACAGGAAGAACTGCTGGAACACGAAGCCGATCCAGGCCGAGCGCAGTGCGGACAGCTGGCGGTCCGGCAGCGTCGCCACGTCGTGGCCGCGGATCTCGATCCGGCCGGACGTCGGCCGGTCCAGGGTGCCCATCAACTGCAGCAGCGTGGACTTGCCCGAGCCCGACGGGCCGACGATGGCCACCATCTCGCCTTCCTGCACGGACAGCGACACCTTGCGCAACGCCTGCACGCCGCCGGGATAGGTGCGCGAGACCGCGTCCGCGCGCAGCACCGGGGTCACGATGTCGTCACCACCTTCGTGCCGGCGGTCAGCCCGGGACCGGATATCTCGACCTGGCCGCCGGAGAACAGCCCGGTCTTCACCGGGACCAGGTGGCGGGCACCGCCGTCGTCGACTTCGACGGCGTAGCCGCCCTCGGCCAGTGCGAGCAGCGCGCCGACCGGCACTGCCAGCACGTCCTTGTGCACGTCCTTGACGAAGTGCACGGTCGCCGGCACGGAGTCCAGGCCGCCGCCGAGGTTCGGGTCGTCCAGCTTGATCGTGACGGTGATCACCGCCTTGCCGTTGGCCTGGCCGGTGGCGTCCTTGTCCGGTACCGCGGTGCGTCCCACGTCGAGGACCTTGCCCGTGCCGGTCGCGCCGTTGACGTCGACCGTGACCGCGTCGCCGGCTTTGGCCAGGTTCTGCTCGGCCACGTCGAGCTTCACCTCCACGATCTTGGCGGTGCCGGTCGACTTCAGCACGGGTCCGGCGGCCGGGCCGCCGAGCGCGCCGGTCACCGTGGACGCGCGGATCGGGCCGGCGGCGAGCACCACGTCGCCGGCGCTGAACGTGCCGGTCTGCGCGAGTCCTTCGGCTTTCTGCCACTGCTTCAGCGCGGTCGCGGTCTCGGCGGTGAACTTGCCGTCCGGCGTGCCGAATCCGGTGTAGCCCAGGTCCTTGAGGTTCTGCTCCAGTTCCTGGACGTCCAGGCCGTCGGGGATGCCTGCGGACAGGTCCCGGTAGAACGGCAGCTTGCCGTAGAACAGCGGGACCGGGGTCGCGTCCACGCCGTACACCTGCTTGCCCTGGGTGATCGTCGTGCCCGGCGCCGGCAGCGCCGTGATCGTGCCGGGTCGTCGCCCGGTCACGTCCGTCTCCGCGCCGTAGGCCAGCGTGCCGTCGGTGTCCTGCTGCTCGCGCAGGTCGGTCTTGGTGACACTCGCGGTGGCGACCGGTGCGGGCCCGGCAGGCGGCGCCTGCGCCTCCGACACCTGCGTCAACGCGACCACCGAGCCTGTGCCCAAGACCACCGTCAGCCCTGCCCCGCTGACCAGCCACCGGGTCCGGTGCCCGCGCGTGCGCGGCGTACTCTGCTCGGACATCGTCTGCTCGGACATCGTTACCGTCCCACCGACGCGCAGGCCTTCAGGGCGGTCTGGACCTTCGGGTCACCGCCGTCCGGGAGTGCCATGCCTGCGTCCGGCTGCGGGTCGGGGATGTCGATGCCGTTGTCGCGCATGCACTTCGCCCACTTGCGGTCCTTGTCCAGCTGTGCCGGGTCCTCCGGTTGGGGCTGGCCGCCGTTGGGCAGTTTCGACATGCACTTGTCGTTCGCGGGCCCGAACTTCGGGTCGTCCGGCTTGATCCCGGGCATTCCTGCGCCCTCCGGGTCGGGCATGTCGTAGCCGTTGTCGCGCATGCACTTCGCATACGCCCGCAGCTGGTCCAGTTCCTTGGCCTGGTCGGCGTTGCCGCCGCCGGGCGCCGGCGGGGCGCTGCTGGTCGGGCTCGGGGACGACAGCGAGGCCACCTTGTTCGCGCTGCTGCCGCCGCAGCCGGCCAGCACTACCGCGACGGCCGCGACGGCGACAGTCTGGATCATGATTGATTTCCGCATGACACTTCCTCGGATTCGGGATTCGAGGAGTCCAGTAGTACCGATCGAGCGATCCGGACCGGTTAAGCAAAGCCGTTTATCTCGCGTTTATCCCTATGCGCCTACTATCGGGACGTGAGAGTGCTTGTGGTGGAGGACGAGCGGCTGTTCGCCGACTCGATCGCCGAGGGACTGCGCAAGTTCGCGATGGCGGTCGACGTCTGTTACGGCGGAGAATGCGCGCTGGAGCGGATCGGCGTCCACGATTACGACGTCGTGGTGCTGGACCGCGACCTGCCCGACGTGCCCGGCGACCAGGTGTGCGCCGCCGTGGTCGCCGACGGCGGCCGGGCCCGGGTGCTCATGGTGACCGCCGCCGGCGACGTCGCCGACCGGGTCGCCGGGCTCAGCCTCGGCGCCGACGACTACCTCACCAAGCCCTTCGCGTTCAGCGAGCTGGTCGCCCGCGTGCAGGCGCTGGCCAGGCGGAACCGGCCCGCGCTGCCACCGGTGCTGCAACGCCACGGCGTGGTCCTCGACCTGCCCCGCCACCAGGCGTCCCGGGACGGCCGGTTCCTGCCGCTGTCGCCGAAGGAGTACGCCGTGCTCCAGGTGCTCATGCGCGCCGACGGCACCGTGGTCAGCGTCGAGTCCCTGCTGGAGAGGGCGTGGGACGAACACGCCGACCCGTTCACCAACGCCGTGCGGATGGCCGTGATGACGCTGCGCCGCAAACTCGGCGACCCGTCGCTGATCCACACCGTGCCCGGCGCCGGCTACCGGTTCGGCGCATGAGACCGCTGTCCGTGCGGGCCAGGCTGACCGCGCTGTACGGCGGAATGTTCCTCCTCTCCGGAACCGTCCTGCTGGTCATCGTCTACGTGCTGGTAAGCCACACCCTGCCCTCACCGACGAACTTCACCGCAGGCGCCGTGGGGCAGACAGCACTGGCGGACGCGACTTCCCAGAGCGACGCGGCAGTGCCTTCGGTGCCGCAGCAGAACTCCGCCGGAGTCATCCATTCCCTGGCCGCCTACCGTTCCTCGACACTCACCACGCTCCTGGTCCAGTCCGGCGCCGCGCTGCTGATCACCGCCGCACTGGCGGTGCTGCTCGGCTGGTTCGTCGCCCGGCGGGTCCTGCGCCCGCTGCACGCCATCACCGGCACCGCACGCCGGCTCGGCGCCGAGGACCTCGCCCACCGGATCAAACTCACCGGGCCGGACGACGAGCTCAAAGAGCTCGCCGACACCTTCGACGGCATGCTCGACCGGCTGTCCCAGTCCTTCGACAGCCAGCGCAGATTCGTCGCCAACGCCTCCCACGAGCTGCGCACCCCCCTCGCCCTGCAACGGACCCTGATCGAAGTCGCGCTGCTCGCCGACGACATCCCGCCCCAGATGTGGCTGCTGGGCTCGCGGCTGCTGGACACCAACGCCCGCACCGAACGCGTGCTGGACGGGCTGCTCGTCCTCGCCCGAAGCGACCGGGGCCTGTCCGACCGCGTCCCGGTCCGCCTCGACCACCTGGTGGAGACCGTCGCAGAAGACTTCGACAACGTCCAAGTGCGGGCCGAGCCGCGGATCGTGGCCGGCGACCCCGTGCTGCTGGAACGCCTGGTCGTCAACCTGATCGACAACGCCGTCAGCTACAACCAGACCGGCGGCTGGGTCCGCGTCGAGATCGCCGACACCCCCGCACTGGTCGTGAGCAACACCGGCCCGCAGATCAACCCCGACACCGTCGAGGACCTGTTCGAACCCTTCCACCGCGGATCCGCCGACCGCACCGGCGACACCACACACTCCGGCCTCGGCCTGTCCATCGTGCGCTCGGTCGCGGTAGCCCACGGCGGCCACGCCGACGCCAGCGCGCGCCCCGACGGCGGACTGGACGTCGCCGTTCAGCTTCCGTGAGGTCGGTGAGTCTTCGCGACCCACAGTGGAGCCAGCAGGTCGCATAGGTTATCGGCACCCTCAGGTGAAGCGCCCCGGGTTCAGGCCACGGCTACGGCTTTGACAGCCTGGTCAGGCGCGCACCTGACCAGGCTGTCAAACGGAAATGCACGGCGCCAACCGGGTACGGTTCATGGCTGGCCCACTTCAGACCGCTGCAATCGGGAGTGGGAGTTCGGCTCGCACAATCCATCTGTGGCCGCTCGGGCCTGCCGTCAGGGCACCGTCGAGCAGCCGCAGCCGTTCGTGTATGCGGGTCAGTCCGTAGCCGCCGTTCGCGGTGGCCGCTGCCTGTGTCGAAGCCGTGGCGGCTCCTTCGGACAGGTCGTTGGCGATGGTCAGCCGCACCGTTTCCGCGCCGTACCGGAGTTCGACCGCGATGTCCTGGCCCGGCGTGTGTTTGGCGGCGTTGGCCAGGGCTTCCTGCGCGACGCGTAGCAGCGCGATCGTGGAGTCCGAGGGCAGCGGGCGGGGGGTGCCGCCGAGCTCGAAGTCGACGGGGACGCCGTAACGCCGGTCGTGGGTGCCGGTGAGTGCGGTGAGTTCTTCGTCGAGTGGACGTATGCCGACCTGGAGGGCGTGGACGGCTCGGCGGGTTTCGGCCAAGCCTTCGTCGGCCATGCGCTGTGCCTTCATCAGCGTGTCGGCGGTGCGGTCGTAGTCCCTGAGGTCTGTCAGTATCACCCGGGCGGTCTGGATCTGGATGCTCAGCGCTGCGAGGGAGTGCGCGAGGACATCGTGGATCTCCTGGGCGATTCGGGCGCGTTCCGCCAGGACGTCGGCGCTCAGGGCGGACGCCGGACGGGCCCCCGCCGGGACCGTCACGGACGGTTCCGGCGGGCGGGAACGGCGTCCTGCTCGTAGTCGTGATCGTTCGGTACGTCGCGCTGCTCCGCGAAGCGTGCGGAGAACGGCGCGAAGGACGCTCCGCGCTGGAACTTGTCGGCCATGAACACCTTGCCGTCCTTCTCCGGGGCGAAGGGGATGCCCTTGGCCATGGCGCGGGGGACGATGACGGCGGCCTGGGCCAGCCGGTTGAGTCCGAGGGTGAACAGCAGCGTTGCGCTGGAGGCGGCGACGGGGGCGTGGACGATGGTCGCCGTCAGGTAGACGATGCCGCGCCAGCCGGCCATCGCGAGCCACAGCCACAGGCCGCGGACCGGCATCTTCGCCCACAGCGATCCGTTCCTGGCCTCCAGGTGGGTGATCGCGCCGAATGCCAGCCCGATCGCGATCGATCCGGCGGCGCCCAGCGCCAGACACACGACGTCGGCCGGCTTGAGGTGGCTGCCCGCGTTGGCGTGCAGGTCGCTGAATCCGATGACGGTCAGGATCACCGGCAGCAGCACCACGCGCTTGCCGCGCAGAGCCTGCCCGGCCAGCTGTTGGTAGATGACGAAACCGATCACCGCGATGACTATGAGGATCTGCATTCCGGTCACGACGCTTTCTCTCTTGCCGGCCTGGACGCCGACAGATCCGAAGCTACGGACGGGACCGGTGCCGGCGACTCAGTCCCTGGGACCAAGCACGGGTTGAGATTCGGCGGCCGGTTCTCATACCTGGCGGGTGGGGGAACCGGCCGCCGGTTCATACCGCGGACCAACCCCCGGGCCGATCCGGCGGCGGGGGATCGCGGCGAGTGTTGGAGGCGTCAGCAGGAACCGACCCAGGGAGCACGCCATGACGTCCGAACTCACGCAAGCCATGATCGTCAACGGGGCGGTGCTGGTCGCGGTCCTGCACAGCGACCTCGGCAGCCACCGCAAGATCGGTCCGGTGCGGATCCTGCGCCCCCTGATCCTGGCGGGCGGCATCATCCCGCTGTTCATCGTCCGCCCGATGACGCACGGCACGGGCCTGGCGATCGAACTGGCCGCCGCCGTCGCCGGCCTGCTCGGCGGGCTCCTCGCGCTCGGCCTGGTCAAGGTGTATCGCAGCCCGAGGACCGGCAGGCCGGTCAGCCGGGCCGCAGGAGGCTACGCGCTGCTGTGGCTCGTGGTCATCGGCGCCAGGGCAGCGTTTTCCTTCGGGTCCGTCCACTGGTTCCCCAAGCAGCTGGCCGACTGGTGTGTCGCCCACCAGGTCCAGGGAGCCGCCATCACCGACGGACTGATCTTCATGGCGGTCGCGATGCTCCTGACCCGCACCATCGGACTGGCCTTCCAGGCCTCCCGGCTGCCGTCGGCCGCCCCCGCCTCGCGGCGCGGCGTGATGGTGGGAGCCCGCGGCTAGCCGGCGGTGAAGACGGTTGCGGCAGCGAGAAGGCGGCGCGCGGTGCGGAGGGATGGTCCTTCGACCGGGCGCCGCTTCGTGTAGCTCAACCTGCCGTCACGAAAGCCAGCCGCTCCCGTTGACGGCTTCCGCGGCGGCGGCGGAAGCGATCGCGGGCAGCGGCGGGTTCGTCGGGGCGAGCTGGTAGATCCGGTCCAGCACGACCTGCGGCAGCGACGCTGGGATGTCGCCGCGGCCCAGCACGATCTCCAGGTAGCAGCCGTTGTCGTGCTGCGCCGCGGTGGCCAGCGCGGTGTCGAGTTCGCCGACGGTGGTGACGCGGGCGGTGTACCAGCCGGTGCAGCCCAGGGCCGCTGGCAGCTCGCTGTAGTTCCATGGGGTGAGGAAGTCGTAGACGTGGCCTTGGGAGGCCGACAGGACTTCCTCGATGCCGTACATCGAGTTGTTGAGCAGGACGATCACGGGCTTGGTCCCGTAGCGGCCCATGGCGCCGACGTCATTGGCGGTGAGCTGGTGGGAGCCGTCGCCGGTGATCAGGACCGTGCGACGGGTCGGGTCGGCCATGGCGGCGCCGAAGGCGGCGGGGGTGGCCCAGCCGATGGAGCCCCAGAGGGTCTGGTTGTGGAAGACCGCGCCGTCGGGCAGTGGGATCGGCGCCAGGAAGTTCATGCACAGGCCGGTTTCGGCGATCACGATGTCGTTTGTGCGGAAGAACTTCGCCAGCCGGGGGTAGAGCGTGGCCGAGGAGACCTTGTCGGAGGCCGATCCCGGCAGCGGTGCGGCGGCGGCGCGTGCGGGGACCTTCGGTGTCGTGGTTTTGGGCAGCGCGGTCTTCGCCAACGTGGTGGTCAGGCGGTCCAGGACGTCGGCCAGGTACACCGAGCCGAAGGTGACGGAACCGAGCTGCACGTAGTCCGGCCGGACCGTGATCAGCTTGGCCGGATCGACCGCGTCGGTCCACAGCGAGCTGTTGTAGTCGGCGAACGCGACGCCGCCGAGGTCCAGGACCACGTCGGCACCCTCGACCGTGGCCTGCACGCCGGCGTTCGAGTGCGCACCCGAGTATGTGCCGAGGAAGTGCGGGTTCGCGTCGGAGATGACGGCCTTGTCCATCGGTGTGGTGGCGTAGGAGAAGCCGGTGGCGTCCAGGAATCGCGCCAGCTGCTGCTGCAGGTCGTAGCGGCTGATCGTGTACGCGGGCAGCACGACCGCCGACGTCGCCGCCGCTACCCGGGCCGTGATTGCCGCGACGGCCGCGTCCAGGGATGCGGGGTCGCTCTGCGGGCGCGGGACGTGCGCCAGCGGCGTGCCGGCGACCGGCGTGCCGATGATCGGGACGGCCCCGAACTCCTGCGCCATCGTGATGTACGCCGGCCGCCGCTGCGACAGGGCCTCGGAGATCACCCGCTCCATCTCGGCGACGGCGTTCTGCGGCGTCAGGTTCGCTGCGACGCACGTCGCGGCCGCCGACAGGTTCTCGAACTGCCGGAACATCCCGTCGCCGAGCGAGTGGTGCGTCACCGCCCGGGCCCGCTGCAGCCGGGTGCTGGGCTGCCCGACCAGGTGGAACACCGGAAGCCGCTCGGCGTAGGAGCCCATGACGCCGTTGAGGGCGCTCAGCTCGCCGACGGCATAGGTGGTGCACAAGATGGCCGCGCCCCGGATGCGGGCGTACCCGTCCGCCGCGTAGGCGGCGTTGAGCTCGTTGGCGTCACCGACCCACGTGACCTGCTTGTTCGCCTCGATGGCCTGGTTGAACGCGAAGGCGTAGTCACCCGGCACCCCGAAGACGTGCTCGATCCCGAGCGCGGCCAGCCGCTGCACCGCGTACTCCGCGACGCTCGGCTGCGCCGTCGGGCCGGCCGCGGCGACGGCGGCCGGCGCCGCGTGCGCCGTCGGGCTGGACGCGTCGGCGCTCGCCGATCCACCTACCGCTGCCAAAGCCGCGATCGCCCCGCCGGCGGCCACCCCGGCGCGCAGCAGCGTGCGCCGGTCGAAGCTCCAGGCCGCAGCGTCGGCTTCCGTACCTGTCATGACGTCCTCCTGTGGTGAGAATCGGCTGGACCAGGGGCGTCGAAAGGAAGACAGAACCCTGATATGCCATCCACGTTCGCCCGCGCTCTGATGATCCGCCGTCATCCAGAACGGGTGAGACAGGCGCGCAGGGCCGGATCATCAAAAGTTGATGAGGCGCGGTATGAGGCGCGACGCCGTTCATCTCATACCGCCAACCCATCCGTGGGGTGAGGCCTGGCGGCGGTCACGGACCGTAGCTTCGGACCATGACGACTAGCGATGAAGAGAACACCCGGCAGCGTTTGGCGATGAACACGGGGGTGGTCGCGGAATTCCGTGAGCACGGCCGGGCGTCGGGCGTGTTCGAACAGGTCGAGCTCGCGGTGCTGACCGTGACCGGCGCGCGCAGCGGCGAACCGCGAACGGTACCGCTGGTCTGCTTCCACGATCCGGAGCGCGCCGCCGAAGACGGGATCTTCGTGGTCGCCTCGGACGGCGGTTCGGACCGGCACCCGGCCTGGTACCGGAACCTGTCGGTGCACCCGGACCTGACCATCGAGACGGTGCACGGCCGCTACCGGGCCCGGGCCGGCGAAGTGAGCGACGAAGCAGAGCGCGAGCGGCTGTTCGGCGTGGCGATCGCGAAGCACCCGGAGTTCGCCAGTTACCGGGCGGCCACCGCGCGGCGCATCCCCCTGGTGACCATCCGGCTGCTCGAAGCGCTGAGCTGACCTCGGCGGTCGCCGGCACACCCACCCGGATCACCTGTAGGAGAGGGAACTGCGATGACTGGCCCGCGCGACGACACCCCCGTCGCCGATGGTGCGAGCGGAACCGTGGCCCGGCGGCGGTTGTTCGCCCGGCTCGACGGCGCGGCCCGGGTGACCCAGGTGGTCGCGCCGGCCGGCGGCGGCAAGACCGTGCTGCTGCGGTCCTGGGCGCTGGACGGTCTGGACGACCGCATCGCCCAGGTCCGCGTCACCGGGCCCGACCCGGAACCGTTCTGGAGTGCCGTGCTGCGCGCGCTCAGGGCGGCCGGTGCGCCGGTGCGCGAGGCTTCGGCGGCAGACGGCTGGGCCGTGGTCGACGGCCTGCTCGCCGACCTGGGCGCCCTGACCGGCCCGCTCTGGCTGGTGATCGACGACGCGCACGCCTTGGGCTCCGGGGACACCCTGCGCCAGCTTGAGTCCCTCGTCATCGCCGCTCCGCCGGACCTGCGCTTCGTCTTCGCCAGCCGCGAAGAGCTGCGGCTCGGGCTGCACCGGATGCGGCTTGAGGGGGAGCTGACGGACATCCGCGCCGCAGACCTCAGATTCACGCTGGACGAGGCCGGAGCACTGCTCCAGAAGGCCGGAATCGTCCTGTCCGAGCAGGGCCTGGCCACGGTCCACGACCGGACCGAGGGCTGGGCGGCCGGACTGCGGCTGGCGGCCTACAGCCTGGCCGCCTCCGGCGACCCCGAAGGCGCGGTGGCCGGCTTCTCCGGCATCGAACGGACCGTCGCCGGATATCTGCGCGCCGAAGTGCTCGGCGGACTGAGCGAGCGGGCCTCGGAGCTGCTGGTGCGGACCTCGATGCTGGACCGGGTCTGCGGCCCGCTGGCCGACCTGCTCACCGGCGACGTCGGCGGGGAGCGGATCCTGCAGGAACTCGCCGAGTGCGACGTCTTCGTGGTGCCGCTGGACCGCCAACGCACCTGGTTCCGGTACCACCGGCTGCTCACGGACTTACTGCGTCTGGAGCTGCGCCAGAACCATCCGGAGCGTCTGGCGGAACTTCAACGCACGGCCGCCACCTGGTACGCCGAACACGGCTACCCGATCGAGGCAGTCCGGCAGGCGCAGGACGCTCAGGACTGGAAGCTGTCCGCACGCGTGCTGTCCGACCACTTCCTGGAGCTGATCCTGGACGGCCACGCGGCCGCGGTGCACGAACTGCTCGGCCGCTTCCCGGCCGGCGTCCTGGCCGCCGACACCGAACTCGTCCTGCTCCAGGCGGCGGCGGACTCGCTGCGCGGCTCGGTCGAGCAGGGCTCCGGGTCCGTGGCCCGGGCCGCGCAGGCCCAGCGCGTGGCGGCGCTGCCCGAAGAGCGGCGCGCAGGGATCCAGACCTGCCTCGCCGTCATGCGGATGTCCCTGGCCCAGCGGCGTGGCGACGGCCCGGCCACGGCTGCCGAGGCCGAGCGGCTGCTCGACTCGCCCGAGGCCGCACTCCCGGGACTCAGGGCCCTGGCTTTGATCACGCTCGGCGCCGCAGAGCTGTGGGACATGGGCGCCGACGCGGCCGAACGCCACCTCGACGAAGGGGCTGCCCTCGCCCACCGGAACGGCCGTCCGTGGCTGGAGCTGTTCGGCCTGGGCTACGGCGCCTGGGCGACGAGCTTCCGCTCGTTCGCCGCCGCGGCCGAGAAGGCCGAGCTCGCGATCCAGCTGGCCTCCGAACACGGCTGGTCCGAGGAACCCGCCGCGGTCGCGGCCTACAACCTGCTGGCCATGATCCGGGTCTGGCAGCTGCGGCTGGACGAGGCCGCGGCACTGCTCCAGCACGCCGAACGAGGCCTGCACCCGGCGGCCGATCCGACGTCGGCGGTGATCTTCCACCAGACCCGCGGCATGGTCGAACTCGTCAACACCCGCTACGCCGAAGCGCTCACCGCGTTCCACGCCGCCGACCGCAACACCGGCCGGCTGGGCAACCAGGAGGCGGCCGCGCCGATGCGCGCCCACGCGATCGTGGCCACGGCGCTGCTCGGCGACCACGACCGGGCCGAGGCCGACTACCTGCGTGCCTCCGCCTCGGTGGACCGCGGCGAACTGCGCAACGCCCTGGCGGTGCTGCGCCTGGAACAAGGCGATTTCCACGGCGCCAGCGCGGCACTCGCGCCGGTCCTGGCCGGAACGGCCCCCGTCACGAATGACAGTTGGCTGATTCAGGCCAACCTCCTCGAAGCGATCGCCATGGACGGTCTGGGGGATCAGACGCTGTGCGGCCAGGCCCTGGAACGGGCGCTCGAACTCGCCGAGCGCGCGGGGACCGTGTTCGCGTTCAAGGTGCATCCGGCCCCCACCCTGCTGCGCCGGCACGCGCGGCGCACGGCGCACGCCGGCCTGGTGTACCAGCTGCTCAATACCGTCGACGACGGCCTTCGCCGGGAAGCGGATCCGACCGAGGCACTGACCTCCACCGAACTGCGTGTTCTGCGATTCCTGCCGACCAACATGTCGGCGCCGGAGATCGCCGAGGAACTGCTCGTCTCGGTGAACACCGTGCGGACCCACATGCGGCACCTCTACGACAAGCTCGACGTGCACCGGCGCACCGAGGCGGTGGTCCGGGCCCGCACGCTCGGCCTGCTGGCGCCGCCGGGTGTGGGCGGGCCCGGGACCGGCCGGGACGGCGGCCGACCGGAACACTTCGGTGTCAGACCTCGCTGACTTCACCGACTTCGGTGATCTCGCGGACCTCGCGGACCTCGCCGACGTCGCGGACCTCGCCGACCACGCCGGGCAACAGGGTCCCCCGGTCGACGACCTCCGTCATCCGTCCGCCGAGGAAGAGATATCCGTCCGCGTCGACGTGGCCGAAATCGCCGGTGCGGAACCAGCCGTGGCTGAAGCCCGCGGCCGTGGCGCGTGGGTCGCCGAGGTATCCCGAGGCCACCGAGTCCCCGCGGATCCAGACCTCGCCCTGCTCGCCGATTCGAGCCGGGCGGCCGTCCGGCAGCGTCACCTGGAGTTCCACCGCCGTCGGCGGTCCGACCGAGCCGGGCTTGGCCGGACCGTCACCGGGCAACGGGGTCGCGGCGATCTGGTGCGCGGCCTCCGTCATGCCGTAGGCCTCCAGCGCGGGAGCGGCGAACGCAGCCTCCAACTGCCGCAGCGCCGCCGGTGCCAGCGGCGCGCCGTAGCTGCGGATGAAGCGCAGGGCGGGGTACTCACGCGCCGCACCCTCGGCAGCGCGGGCCAGCAGGATCCGATTGATCGTCGGCCCGGCCGTGAACCAGGTGGCCTGCGCGGCGGCCATGTCGGACCAGAAATCGCCGGCGCTGAAGCGCCCGCCTCCGGGCAGGTACGCGCCGCCGCCGCTGACCAGCGTCGCGAGCAGGCCCGCGATCAGCCCGTGCCCGTGGCAGACCGGCATCACCACGAGCGTCGCGTCCTGCGGCGTGAGCCGGTACACACCGCTGATGCCGTTGACCGCCGCCATCAGGTTGGCATGGGTCAATGGTACGACCTTGGGCGCGGCCGTGGTGCCCGACGTCAGCATCAGAAGGGCCGGATCCGCCGGTCGCGGCGGCGCGGTCGCACCCCATCGCCGGTCCGCGAGCCGCGGTCCGGTGAGCTCGACTCGTGCCACGCCTTCGGCCTGCGCGTGCAGGTCCACCGCCAGTTTCCACACCGGCGGCGACGCCGGGAGCTGCCGGCGCAGGCAGTGCTCGCCGTACGGGTGCGCCGGGACGATCGTGGCCCGGGCATGCACCTGCCGCAGCTGCTCGGCGAACTGCGCCGGTGCTGTCCGCGGATTCAACGGGGCCGCCGACGCTCCGATCGCGGCCAAGGCGAACAACGCCACCACCAGCTCGACGCAGTTGTCCCCGGCCACGGCGACCGTGTCCTGGCGGCACACGCCGCGCCGGGCCAGCTCGGTCGCGAGCTCGTCGACCGCCGCCTCCAGCTCGCGGTAGGTCAGCACGCCGTTCAGCACACCGTCGCTTGCGCAGACGCCGACCGCGACCCGTTCGGGCCACTGCCGCGCGGACGCCCGGATCAGCTCGGTCAGTGTCGCCGGCGCATTGTCCTCGGCGCTGTCCTCGGCGCGCGTCGTCATATGGCTGCCCTTCCGATCGTCTTCCGGGCTCCAGAGTCGGCACCGCTCTGATGATCACGCCTCATCAAGTTCTGGTGATCCGCCCGGCCCGGCATTTATCACGAGGTCTGGATGACGCCGTGTGATCAGAAGTCCGGCGACCTTATGCGGTGCCGGATTAGAGCGCAGCCAAGGAGGTACCACCGTGAACGGCGTTCCCGAGATCTTCCTGATCATCGCAGTGATCTGTTTCGTGATGTACAAGCGGGTGAAGGGCGAGCCCGCGCAGGGCAAGCGGATGCTGGCCGTGCCCGCGGTGCTGATCGTCGTCGGAATCGCCGACGTCTCCAAGGACGCGCACAACGGCTCGGCGCTCGCCTACCTGATCGCCACGGTGGCGGTCAGCATCGTGCTCGGGGCGTGGCGGGCCGGCAGCGTGCGGCTCGCCGAGCGGGACGGGATCATCTTCGTCCACTACACGACGACCACGGTCGTCCTGTGGCTGGTCAACCTGGCCGTCAAGTTCGGCGCCAATGCCGCGCTCAAGGCCAGTGATCCGCACTTGTCCTCCGCCCTGGGGAACACCCTGTTCCTCACGCTCGGCGCCGGCATGTTCGTCGAGGGCTTCCTCATCGTGGCCCGAGCCATGGTCACCGGCCATCAAGTCATCTGGTCCAAGGGTGAGAACGGTGCGCCGCACCAGACCTCGGACCTGCTCGACAGCCTTCAACAGCGCCTCGCGGGCAGCGGCGGCCGGTCGTCCGGCCGGCTGACCGACGCGCGACCCACTCCCAAGAAGACCTGGAGGTAGACCCGTGTCCCGGATCGCGCAGTGGTGTTTCGTACACCGGCGGATCGTCGTCGCCGGCTGGCTGTTGGCGGCGATCGCCGTGCTCGTCCTCGCGAAGTCGGCGGGCAGCAATTTCAACTCCGACTTCTCGCTTCCGTCCACCGACTCGGGGGCGGCCGTGTCCCTGCTGACCAAGAACTTCCCGGCGGCGTCCGGGGAGAACGACCAGATCGTGTTCCAGACCTCCGGGGGTGCCACGGTCCGCTCGGCCGCGGTGCGCGCCGACGTGACCGCCGCGCTCGAACAGGTCGCCAAGGTGCCCGGCGTGAGCGCCGTGGGCAGCCCTTATGCCGCCGATCGCGCGGCCGCCGCCCAAATCAGCTCTGACGGGACCATCGCGTTCGCGACCGTGAGTTGGAACACCAAGAGCAGCGCCATCACGACCGCGCAGGACAACCAGTTGCTGTCCGCGGCGCACGCGGCGGATACCGGAACCGTCCACGTCTCGGTCAGCGGATCCTCGGTCGGCAACGCCGAGCAGTCCGGCGGCCACACTTCCGTGCTGGTGGGCGCCGTCGCGGCGTTCGTCATCCTGCTGCTGGTCTTCAGCGGCGCCCTGACGGCCTCGCTGCTTCCGCTGTTGTGCGCCGTGCTCTCGCTGATCATGGGCTCGGGATTCATCGACCTGCTGACGCACGCGGTGGACACCCCGAGCGTGGCCACAGACCTGGCGGTGCTCATCGGGCTGGGCGTCGGCGTCGACTACGGCCTGTTCATCATCAGCCGGTACCGGTCGGGCCTGAGGGCGGGCCTGTCGCCGCACGAGGCGATCGGCCGGTCGGCCGCGACCTCCGGGCGGACGGTGCTGTTCGCCGGCACGACCGTGTGCATCGCGCTGCTGGGCCAGCTCGCGCTCGGCGTGTCGTTCCTGGACGGGATCTCGGTCGCGGCCACGATCGCGGTGCTGCTCACCATGCTCACCTCGCTCACGTTCCTGCCCGCGATGCTCGGCTTCCTGGGATCCCGGGCGCTGGCCCGGCACGAGCGCAAGGCGTTGAACCAGCAGGGACCGCGGGCCGAGCAGGCCGGACGGGGCTGGTCGCTGCTGGCCCGGTTCGTGCGGTTCGGCCGGGTGCCGGTCGTGACGGCCGCCACCATCGGCGTCGTCGTGATCGCGCTGCCGCTGTTCGGGATGCGGCTCGGTTCCTCCGACGCGAGCAACGATCCGACGAGCTACACGACTTACAAGGCCGCCACGACGCTCTCGCAGGGCTTCGGCCCCGGCTTCAACGGACCGCTCGAAATCGCGGCCCAGTACGACGCGCCAGGCGCTCCGAGCGCTTTCGAGCACCTGCTCCAACAGGTGGCCCGGACCCCCGGCGTGGTGTCGGTGACGCCCCCGGTCGCCAGCCCGAACGGCACCGCCGCGGTGGCCACGGTCTACCCGACGACCGGGCCGCAGGACAAGGCGACGGCCGACCTGGTCGGCACCATCCGCGGCACCCTGGTGCCGACGGCCGAGCGCGGCACCGGGCTGGTGGTCCACATCGGCGGGGTCACGGCGACCGGCATCGACTTCGCCCACGTGCTCAGCACCAAGCTGCCGGTCTTCGTCGCGATCGTGGTCCTGCTCGCCTTCGTCCTGCTGATGGTCGTGTTCCGCAGCCTGCTGATACCGCTGGTCGCCTCGGTGATGAACCTGCTGTCGATCGGCGCCGGGCTGGGCGCGCTCAACGCGGTGTTCCTGTGGGGCTGGGGCAAGCACGTGCTCGGCGCGAACTCGGTGGGCCCGATCGACGCCTGGCTGCCGGTGCTGATGTTCTCGGTGCTGTTCGGCCTGTCGATGGACTACGAGGTCTACCTGGTCGCGCGGATCCAGGAGGAGTGGCACGCGCACCTCGGCCGGGCCGGCTCCCGCGCCGGACGCAAGGCCCACTCGGCCGCGGTGGTCACCGGGCACGCCAAGTCCGGGCGGGTGATCGCCGCCGCCGCGACCATCATGATCCTGGTCTTCGGCTCGTTCCTGCTCGGCGACCAGCGCTCGCTGCGCGAGTTCGGCTTCGGCCTGGCGTTCGCGGTGCTCGTCGACGCCTTCGTCATCAGGGGCCTGATGGTCCCGGCGCTGATGCACCTGCTGGGCCCGGCGAACTGGCGGATCCCGCCGTGGCTCGGCCGGATCCTGCCGAAGGTGGACATCGAGGGCGGCTCGGCGCCGGAGCCGGTACCGGCCGCGCACGTATACGCAATTCAGGAGAAGTGAGAATGAAGACGTACCGTATCCGGATGTTGCTATCGCTGGGCGTGCTGGCATGCGCCGCAGGATTGTCGCTGGCGGCGTGTTCCAGCGGTGCCGGTTCCATCTCCGCGGCATCGACGTCGAGTATGCCGAACACGTCGGGTCCAAGCGCCACCCTCGCCGGTGTCACCACCACGGTGACTGCTCCGAGCTTGACGAGCATCGCATCCAGCTCGGCGAGCACGACCGCCGGCAGCAGCATCGTCGACACGTTCCCTGTTCCGCCCGGTGCGAATGTGGTGCAGAAAAGCAGTTCTGTCGGCGCATACCACTTCGCGCTCTCAGGGGTCACGGCGAAAGTCATATCCGACTTCTACAAGACGGCGTTGCCGCAAGCCGGCTATGTGATCACCGAGAATGGTTCGTGGACCGGCGGCCCGTATACCGCCGTCTCGATCGCGTTCACAGGTCACGGCTACGAGGGCCACATCGGTGCCTGGACCGGCGACCACACCGACGGGAACGGTCTGATCGGGGTCTCGCTCGTCCCGCAGTGACCACCGTTGAAGCACGTAAGGGCCGGGCCCGTCGGAAGACGGGCCCGGCCTCATTCGTGTCGGTTGGCGTGTCGGTCGGCGGGCGACTACTTCATCGGCGCGCTCAAGTGATAGGCCAGCAGCTTGGCGGTGTCGTGGCCGTCGGCGACGGTCGCGGCGCGCAGCCATACGCCCAGCGTCCGGGTCAGCAGCATGGCCACCGCCATGAAGATCAGCCCGTCGGTGATCGCCGCGCCGGTGATGTGGTGTGCGACGCACCAGTCGGTGAGCTGCTTCGGGAACCAGTGGTAGGACCCGTAGGAGAACGCGGCCCGGGCCCCGATCACCGCGGTCCACAACAGTGCGTAGGCCCAGCCGGCGCGACTGACGGGCTTTCCGGTGCGAGGGCTGCGATACACGTGCATCAGGCCGAGTGCGGCCAGTCCGCACAGCACCCCTGCGGCGACCCCGGCCAGCTCCAGGGACAGGCCGTTGCCGTGGGTGACGACGGGGTCGATGAACAGCGGGATCACCGTCGCGGCGATCAGTGCCGGGCGCAGGATCCGCAGGGCTCCGATCTTGCGATCGCGGCCGAGGTCGCTGTGCAGCGTGGCGGTCAGGACGGCGGCGTTGACGATCTCGGCCTGGGCGAGCTGACTGAACATGTCCTGCTCCTGGGGTGTCGGGGTGTCGGGGTTCGGGGTTCGGGGTTCGGGGGTGACGTGTCCCAGGCTCCGCCGGACCGCCCGGCGGCGAATCACCCCGCGGCGTGCACCTCGGCATGACTTCGGGAAGGGCGCTTACCCCGCGGGTCCACGTTGGGTCCACGCCGGGTGCATGCCGGATCCCTGCCGAAGCCGGTGGCCCGGCTGGCGGTGAAGATAGTTGGACACTATGCTGGACACTGTGTCCAGCTAACTCGGCGGGACCCCCTCACTCCGGTGAGGGCCGTGCGCCTTCTCCCCAAGCCCAGGTGTGCCATGGCTTCGACCACCCGCAGACCGTCGGCGGCGCTCCGCCGCGCGGCTGCCGAAGAACGCACGCTGGCAGCCGTGGAGGAGATGTTGCGCGAGGGGGCGAGCTTCACCGAGCTGAGCGTCGAGCGGATCGCCACGGCCGCTTCGCTGTCCCGCTCGACCTTCTATCTGTACTTCCGCGACAAGACCGAACTCGCGCTGCGGCTGGGCGCCTCGGTCCGGGCCGGTGTCTTCGTCCGGGGCGCGTCCTGGCGCCCGGAGGGCGACCCGCCGGAGCACGGCCTGGCCGGGCTGGCCGCCGCCTATGAGGCGATCATCGCCCAGTATCGGACCCGCGCGGCGTCATGGGCCGCGGTGATCGAGGTCGCCGGATACGACGACGCGGTCCGCGGCTGGCTGACCGACGGCAACCAGGCGCAGATCGAGCGGATCTCCGCGCTGCTGGAGACCGAGCAGAAGGAGGGGCGCACCGATCCCGGGATCGACCCGGTCCGCGCCGCGCAGATCATGGTGTGGGGCGGCCAGCAGGCCATCGCCGCCCATCTGAGCCACGGCGACGGCGACGACTCCGCCGCGGCCTGGGAGCTCGCGCGGGCGCACTGGTACGGCGCCTACCGCCGGCCGGCGGTCGCCTTCGAAGGGGCGCAGAGCTTGGAACCCTCGCAGTCCGAGGAGCCGTCGGGATCCTCCCAGCCGCCGCGGCCGTTCCCGAACCCGGAAGCCGGCGACCCGTCATGACCGCCACCACGGGCACGCCGACCGCTGTCTTCGTCCGGAGCCCCCGCATCAGCGCGATCGCGGACCTCGACCTGGGCGCGGTCCAGTGGCTGATCCGGATCGGCGGGCTGCCGGTCGTCGCCCTGCTCGCCTTCTTCAAGCCGCCGGAAGCTGCCGGCGTGGCGTCGGCGCAGACGATATGCGTCGTGGCCGTTTGCGTCGGAACGGTCGTCTGGGCCTTCGTCGACCTCCGCATGCGCGGATCGCGGCACTACAACGCAGCCCTCACCACGTGTCTGGCCTTCGTAGCGGCACCCTCGGCGATCTCGGCGACCATCGGCCACGGCGGCGCCGCGCTGATCGGCTACACGGTCGTCGCGATGATCGCCGCCGCCGACACGCTGCCCGTGACCGCGATCCTGACCGTCAGTGCCCTGACACTGCTGGCGATCGAGGCGGGCTCGGTCTTCTACGGCGAGAGCTTCGGCAACACCGTCGGCCAGCCGCTGCTGTGCGTCGTCGGGCTGCTCATCGGCAGCAACCGCGCGTCCTACCGGCACCGCGCCGAACAGGCCTCGCTCCTGCTGACCCAGCACGAACTGCTGCGCGCCGAACAGCGGCGCGCCGGGATGCTCGACGAGCGGACTCGCATCGCCCGCGAGATCCACGACGTGCTGGCGCACTCCCTCGGCGCGCTGGGAATCCAGGTGCAGACCGCCAAGGCCGTCATCACCGACCTCGGCGACGGCGAGCGCGCCGTCGAGATGCTGACCACCGCGCAGCGCATGGTGGCCGACGGGCTGGCCGAGACCCGGCGTGCCGTCCAGGCGCTGCGTGCCGACACCCTGCCGCTGCCCGAGGAACTCGCGCACGCCGCCGCCGAGCACGCCGAGCGGTACGGCACCGTCGTGCGCTGCGACATCGAGGCGGGGGATCCGGACGGCGTGTCGCCGGAGGGTGTCGTCGCCCTGCAGCGGGTGGCGGGAGAAGCGCTCGTCAACGCGGCGAAGCACGCACCCGGCGCGGACATCGACGTCCGCTTCGTCCACCTGCCCGGGGCTGTGGAGCTCACGATCGGCAACGCGGTCTACGACGACGCGGTTTGTGATGACGCGATTAGTGATGACGCGGCCTGTATCGACGCAGCCCCGCCGCCGCACGATCCGACTCCCCGGCTGCACACCGCCGACACCGGATGCGGCATCACCGGCATGCGCGAGCGGCTTTCGCTGCTCCACGGCACGCTGTCCGCCGGATCGGTCGACGGCCGCTGGGTCGTGCGTGCCACGGTGCCCACAGCCTTTTCCGTCACAGCCTCTTCCGCCACACCCCTTTCGCCGCAGCCAGAGGAGCTTCCGCGATGACTGTCACGACCGAACCGCCGACCCTCGCCACCGGACCCCTCGCCACCGACCCCCTGCGCATCGTCGTCGCCGACGACCAGCCCAGCGTGCGCGAGGGCCTGGCCCTCCTGCTCGACATGCTGCCCGACACCGAGGTGGTGGCCACCGCCGCCGACGGACAGCAGGCGCTGGACGCGGTCGCCGAGCACCGGCCCGCCGCGATCCTGCTCGACATCCACATGCCGGTGCTCGACGGCGTCGAGACCACGCGGCGGCTGGTCGCCGAGCACCCCGACGTGGCGATCGTCATCCTCACCACCTACCTGGAGGACGCCGACGTCCTGGACGCGATCCGCGCCGGCGCCCGCGGCTTCCTCACCAAGGACGCCGACCGCACCGACATCGCGCGCGCCCTGCACGCCGCCGCCGCGGGCCTGAGCATCGTCGACCCGCGCGTCCACACCACATTGCTGGCCGCCACCCGACGCGACACGCCGCAGCCCGAAGCCCCCGAGCCGCGCGAACCGCAAGACTCGCACGACCCCGACGACGTGCCAGCAACCGCACCGCACAACGTCCTGCCCGATAACCTGACCGAGCGCGAAGTCGAGATCCTGGCCCTGATCGTCGATGGCCTCACCAACCCTGAGATCGCCGCCCGGCTGTACCTGAGCATCAACACGGTCAAGAGCCACATCAACCGGATGTTCGCCAAGACCGGCTCGCGCGACCGCGCCGCTGCTATCAGCTACGCGCACCGCCACAAGCTCATGGAGTGACGGCGCTGCGATGCAGCTAGGCGGAGTGTTCCAGGTCTTGACGAGAGACGGCGTGTGCGAAGGGCAGGCCGGCAGCGTATCGCTCTACTTCGTCGACGGCCGCCGCGGCCATGCGGTGCAGTTCGTTGCCGAGCGAGCCGGCGACGTGCGGGGTGAGCAGTACGTTGGGGAGGTCGTAGAGGACCGAGTCCGCCGGGAGGATTTCGGGCTCGGTCACGTCGATGACCGCGTTGATCCGTCCGGTGACCAACTCGGCTATGAGCGCGTCTTGGTCGATGAGGGCGCCGCGTGCGGTGTTGATCAGCGTCGCGCCGTCGCGGAGGAGTGCGAGGCGTTCGCGGTTGATGAGGTGGTGGGTTTCGGGCAGTTGCGGGGCGTGGATGCTCAGCACGTCTGATGTGGCGCAGAGCTCGTCGAGGTCCAGGAGGCGGGCGCCGAGGTCGTGGGCGCGCGTGGGGGTGATGAACGGGTCGTAGAGCAGGAGGTCCAGGTCGTAGGGCCGTAGTAGCTCCAGGACCCGTCGTCCGATGCGGGAGGCGCCGACGAGTCCGACGGTGCGGCGGTAGTTGCCGGCGCCGGTGTAGAGCTGGTGGAGGTTCAGGCGGGCGCCGCGGTGCTCGCGGTACAGGTCGCGGATGTGCAGGATGCGTTTGTTGGCGAGGAGGATCGCGGCGACGGTGTATTCGGCGACGGGGTATGCGTTGGCCCAGGCCGCCGACGTGACCGCCACGCCGCGCCGCCAGCAGGCCTCGGTTACGAGGCGCCGGACCGTTCCGGCGGCGTGGACGGCGGCGCGCAGCCGTGGCGCGGCTTCCAGGAGCGCGTCGTCGAGCTGCGGTGCACCCCAGCAGGTGAGAAGGATCTCGGCCTCGCGCAGGACCTCGGCCGCGCCCGGTTCGGCGATGTCGTGGACCACGAGGCTGAAGTCGATGTCCGCGACGGCGGCCAGCCGCCGGCGGGACTCCTCGTCGAACAGCGCGTCCACGGTCACGAACCCCGGGTCCATGGCCAGCACGGTGCGAGGGCGGTGGAGCCGGTCCCGTCGTGGCGCTGCGCCGATCGTGGTCGGGTTGACGGCGGCGGACGGCTGGTGCACGGGGCGATTTCCTTCTCTAGTCGATCCCACGGCGCTCATTTCACGCTGCCGGTGGTCAGTCCGGCCTTCCAGAATCGCTGCAAGGCGACGAACGCGATGATCAACGGCACGACCGCGAGCAACGCTCCGGTGACCACCAGCGGATAGAGGTCGGGCTCGGTGCGGGTCTGGCTGTTCCACGTGTACAACCCCAGGCTGACCGGGAAGAGCCGGGTGTCCGACAGCATCACCAGCGGCAGGAAGAAGTTGTTCCAGATGGCGGTGAACTGGAACAGCAGCACGGTGACGAAGCCGGGCATCACCATCCGCAGCCCGACCCGCCAGAAGATGCGCAGCTCTCCGGCCCCGTCCACCCGCGCGGCTTCGAGTACCTCGCCGGGGATGTAGCCGGCGGTGAAGATGCGGGAGAGGTACACCCCGAACGGATTGGCCAGAGTCGGGATGAACACCGACCAGAAGGTGTTGACCAAGCCGACCTTGGATGCCAACAGATACAGTGGCAGTGCGAGGGCGGTGGTGGGTATCAGGACACCGAGCAGGACGACGCCGAACAGTTTCTCCTTGCCGCGGAACCTGTAGACCTCGAAGGCGTATCCAGCGCAGAGACAGATGAACGCGCAACATACGGCGCCGAGGCCGGCGTAAAGCAGAGAGTTGAGATACCAGCGGAAGTAGATTCCGCCGTCCTGCGTGGCGAGTGCGTGGAGGTTCGCGCCGAGGTGCATGTGGCTGAGGGACAGGCCGCGGCCGCCGAGCAGGTCGCCGGTGTCCTTGGCGGACGCGGTCGCCAGCCACAGCACCGGCAGCAGGGTGTATGCGGTGGCGAGAATCAATGCGCTGTTGACGGCCGTCTTCGACAGAGTCCACGGTCCGCGGTTTCGGTGGGTGACCGCTTCGGGTGTGCGGCGCCCCCGGGTGCCGGCTCTCGGCCGCGGTTGCGTGACGGTCATGCCGCGGCGTCCTCTGTGCGCCGGCTCGGGGCGGGACGTCGTGCGGTGATCCGGGTGACCGCGAACGAGAGCATGGCGGCGACCACGGCCAGCAGGACCGAGGCGGCGGCCGCGAGACCGTAGTTGCCCTGGTCGAAAGCAGCGCTGTAGGCGTACATGTTGGGTGTCCAGGTACTGGTGATCGCGGCGGAGTTGCCGCGAAGGATCATCGGTTCGGTGAACAGCTGGAGTGCGCCGATGACCGTGAACAGGGCAGCCAGGACCAGCGCCGGTCGGATCATCGGGATCTTGACGCTGCGGGCGGTGCGCGGCCCGGTCGAGCCGTCGACCGTGGCCGCCTCGATCACCTCGCGCGGGATGGCCTGGAGCGCCGCGTAGAAGACGACCACGTTGTACCCCGTCCACTCCCAGACCGCGACGTTCACGACCGAGGGGAGAACGGCGCCGGAGGACAGCAGGTCGATATGGACGCCGGTGCTGTTGAGGGCCCTGATGACGGGGCTGATGCCCGGCGTGTACAGGTACGTCCACACCAATGCGGCGATCAGGCCCGGAACCGCGTGCGGGAGGAACAGCGCGAGCTGGAACAAGCGTCGGGCCCGGACGAGCGCGGAGTCGAGCAGCAGCGCCAGGACCAGAGCGAACGTGAGCATCACCGGGACGTAGAGGACGCAGTAGCCTGCGACGGTCAGGAAGCCGTGGCGGAAGGCGGGGTCGTGGAGCGCCTGGCTGTAGTTGCCGAACCCGTCGAAGACCTGACGCGCACCGCCGAAGCCGAGACCTGACAGGCGCTGCGTCCACAGGCTCAGATAGACCGCGTATCCGATGGGCGCCACCATCGCGGCGAGGAACACCAGGAAGAAGGGCGTGAGCAGGACTGTGGCCGCGCCCCCGCTCTGCCGGGCCGCGGTTCCGCGGCCCGGCACGGCCGTGACGCGTCGGCTCATGGCCCGACAACCTGGACGCCGCGCGCCTTCAGGTCCGACACCGTCGCGTCCTGTCCGGCCCGCAATGCCTGGTCGATGGTCCCGCTGCCGGTCAGGGCGCTGAAGGCGTTCTTGATCGCACTGTTCGTGACCCCCATCGACGGCCCCCACGACCAGCCGGGCTTGATCGCGGCGCTGGCGTCGGAGAACACGGAGAATATGTCCTGGCCGCCGTAGAACGTGGTGTTGAAAGCTTGCTTGGCCGTGGGGACGAGCGCGGGGTCGGCGGGATAGACCGAGGAGATGCCCGACGCGATGCGGGCCTGCATGCCCTGCGGCGTGGTCGTCGCCCACTGCGAGAACTCGACCGCCGCGGCGACGTTCTTGCTGTCCTTGCCGACCACGAACACGGAACCGCCGAGCATGCCGCCGGCCGGGTTGCCGTCCCAGCTGGGTATCGGTGCCACGGCCCAATCGCCGGCCTGCGTGGGCTCTGCGCTCTTCAGCGCTCCGGCGCTCCAGGCGGCCCCGAGGTACCCGACTGTCTGGCTGTTCTGCAACGACGCGGACCACGCCTGGCTCGAGTACGGCTGCACCCTGACCAAGTCGTCCGCGATCAGGCTCTGCCAGTAGGCCGCCACCTTCTGCGTGGGGGCGTCGCGCAGGCCGACCTTCCACGCGTCGCCGCTGGTCCCGAACCAGGCGGCGCCGGCCTGCCAGGCCATGGCCTCCAGGGTCGAGGGGTCATCGGAGAAGAACGTCGCCAGCCGAGCTGCCGGATCGGCCGCCTTGAGCTTCTGCGCGGCGGTCCGGAACTGGTCCCATGTCGTGGGCACCTGGATGCCGTACTTGGTGAAAACATCCTTGCGGTAGAAGAACACCTGCGGGTCGGCGTCCAGGGGGAGGGCCCAGTCCTTGCCGGCGAAGGTGGTCAGCTGAACGGACTGTGGGGTGAACTTCGAAGTGAGGCCGCTGATGCGGGACGTGAGGTCTTGGACCGCGCCTTGGCTCACGTATTCCGGCAGCATCGGGTATTCGACGTTGAACACGTCGGGTTCGTTGCCCGCCTTCACCGCGTTGGAGATCTTCGCGTAGCCGCCGGCGTTGCCGGACGGGATCTGTTCGAAGACCACGTGCACGTCGTGGTGCGAGGCGTTGAACGCGTCGGCGACCTGCTGGCTGCCGCGGGTCCAGCCCCAGAAGGTGATCGTCACCGGCCGTCCGGGCGTGGATGCGGCCGAGGAGGACGAAGAGGACGAAGAGGAACCGCCACAGGCGGTGAGCGCGGTGAGACCGAGCAGCGAACACGCCAGGGCTGCGGCGTGGCGGCGGCGTTTGCGTCGAGGAGCGCTGCGGGATGCGAGTCGAGGAGCGCTGCGGAGAGCGAGTCGAGGGCTGTGGTTCGGGAGCGCGGCGGTGCGATCCGGCATGACGGTGCTCCTGTTCGAATGGGGCGTCATCCTGGAGGCGGGCATGCCGTCGCCGGCAGGCCGGCGCGAGTGAGCCGGGAGGGAAGGGCTGAGATGTGCCGCTGCTCCTCCGGCCGCGTGGGCTTGCCGAAGGAGCAGCGGCCGCGTCAGGAGGTGTGGGAGAAGGAGAGCGCGTAGAAGTGCACCAGCGCGCCGATCTTGCTGCTGCTGCCCACCGACTGGTCGTAGTCCCCGGCCTTGAAGTACATCTTGTAGCCGTCGAAGGCCGACGGTTCCGTGAAGTGCGTCGTGGCTCCGTTGATCGTGACGGCGATGTCGTGGCTGCCGTTCAGATCGATCGAGTAGCTCCACTTCGTGCCGAGCGGGATGTGCGCGATCGTGGTCGGGACGCCGTTGCCGCCGGCCGGCGTCTGCTCCAGGAACAGTGCGACGTCGCCGTTGCTCTCATAGAAGAGCTCGAGCAGCGGCTTGGAGGAACCGGATGAGTTGTCCAGGTGGATCTGTCCGACCGTGACATGGTCGGGGATCTTCTTGGACATGACTGTCGCGCTCAGGGTGTTGTTGCCGGTGACGTTCCACTCGGCGAGCGCGCCGCCGGCGGTCATCTCCCGCAGCTCGGTGCGCGGGTACTTCGAGCCGAGGGTGACGCCGTTCTCCGGGTCCCAGAACGTCATCGATCCGTCCGTGGGATCGGTGTAGAAGTACTTGTCCTGGAATCCGCTCGCGCCTTTGAGCTGCGAGGGCGAGATCGTGGTGGTGTTGTTCGTGGTGCCGGTCGGCAGTTGCAGCTCCCACTGGGAGAGGTTGAAGTTCCCCCCGGGCGCCACGTTCGGATTGAGTCTGGCCTTGCTGCACGGCGCGGCGGTGGCACTGGCCGGGGCCACCGTGATCGCGCCGAGGATCGGCAGCACGGCGGCACCGGCTATCGCCGCCCTGGACCGACGTCCCCATCGGTAGTTCATCGTCCTTGCTCCCTTCGTTCGCTCGCCCGCAGGACTCTGCGTTGCGGTTGTGTTGCATCCTTCGCCCGCATGGGATCGAAGTCAAGAGCGAACGATATTTCGATCTCAAATTGGATCGAATGATCTCTGAATGATCTCTGAATGATCTCTGAATGATCTCCGAGAGGGAATCTCGCGGTGCCGGATCTCAGGGGGCGAGCGGACCGCAGGAGTCGCGGACCACCAGGCGCGGCAGCAGGTCCAGATGCCTGCGGGCGGACGCGGCCGGGTCCGGCGCCGCACTCAGACGGCTGAGAAGGAGCTCGACGGCGGCCGTGCCCACCTCGTACTTCGGCGGGCTGACGGCGGTGAGCGGGGTGTCCGCGAGCGCGGCGACCTCGTTGTCGTAGGCGATCACCGACAGGTCGCCGGGCACCTGGACGCCTCGGTCGGCCAGGCTCTGGACGATCTTGATCGCGTCCTCGTCGTTGTGGACCAGGACGGCGGTCACCCCGTCGTCGTGCACTGCGTTGATGAGCCGCTCCAGCGCCGCGTCCATGCCCTCGGGGTTGGCCTCCGCCGGATAGGTGTCGATGATGGGGACCGGCGGCTCGCCGAGTTCCAGCAGGGCCAGGGAGGCCAGGTAGCCGGCCCGTACCAGGCTCGCGGTCGGGCTGAGGTGGGCCGCCAGAGCGATGCGCCGGTGGCCGAGCGAGACGAGGTGGCGTACGGCCAGGAACGCGCCGTGGGTGTGATCGGAGCAGACCCGGTCCATCTCGGCCGCGGCCGCCGTGGCCGACACCCGGCGCTCGACCAGGACGCACGGTACGCCGAGGGCCAAGAAGTGGTCGGCCTGCGCCGCCACCGGCGCGTCGGGCTCCCAGCTGGGGGTGATCAGCAGGCCGTCCACGCCGCTGGAGAGCAGGCGGTCCACCTGGATCCCGTCCTCGGACCGCTGATACCCGGAGATGCCCAGCGCCAGCCGTGCGCCGGCGGCCGACGCCGCGGCCTGGGCCCCCCGGACGATCGCGGCGAAGTAGTACGCCGCGGAGGGAACCACCATCCCCAGCACAGGCCCGGACCCAGATCCAGACCCCGAGCCGACAACGAAGGCGCTCGCGGAAGCACCCTGCGTCTCTTCGGTGTGACCGGGCCACGAGACCGATCCGTGCACCCGCCGCACCAGTCCCCGCCCGGCCAGCGCTTCGACGTCCCGGCGCGCGGTGACCGGAGCCACGCCGAGCTCGGCACCGAGTTCGGTGACCCGCATCGTGCCCCGCTGCCGTACCGTCTCCAAGATCCGGCGGCGCCGCTCTTCCGCGGACATGCTCACGTCTGCTCCCCTTCGCGAACGGCGGCCGAGGTGCCGTAACGCACCGAAGCCTACCGCGCGGGCCCGCTGGGCAGATCGATGATTGATTGTTCGATCAGGGATATCGATCGATCGCATCGGGGGTATCTGGTCGGCGCATCTGGTCGGGGCATCTGAAGGAGCCGGCGCGCTCACACCTTGCTCGCAGCCTCCACGGCGACGGTCTCGATCTCCTGCAGCCAAGCCTGGCCGTCAGCCGGGGAGAGGAGCCCGGTGTCCAGCAGGATGCTGAGTCGCATCGCGTCGGCGACGTCGGGCTCGACGCGCGCGAAGGTCCGTCGCATCGGCTTCTGGCCGGTCACGGTCCCGCGGAAGACGCTGTCCGGCAGAACCTCCCGCATCTCTGCCACTGCCGGAACGGTCGCGGCGGTCGCCGTGGTCGCACCTGTCGCGACGGCCGTCGGGGATTCGCCGCGCCGGTTGTTGAAGAAGCACGCGATGTTGATGTCCACGCCTCGTTCCCGGGATACCCGCGTGACCAACTCCTCCAGGTCGAACGGGTTGTGGTAGGCGTGCTTGTAGGCGGTCATCGTCGTCCGCTTGACCCGCGCGAGCACCTCCTCGAACGGCGCGTCGGCGACGTCCAGCGCGCACAGGCCCGCCTGCGTCACAGTGCACACCACGTCGGCCAGGCCGCGGCGGAAGCGGTTTCCGACCATCGGCCTCAGGACCACCGGGTGCACGCCGGTGATCCGCGCCTGCGCGACGGCGAACAGGGTCAGCAACGAGGTTGCCGCGTCGAATCCGGTGCGTGCGGTGATCCTCGCGACCGCCCTTGGCAGCGCGCGCGAGGTGAACTCCCCGGTCCAGATCTTCGGCTCGGTCTGGGCCGGCTGTGCGGGGAAACGGCTCGGGGCGATCGAGCGGAGCACGGACTCGTGGTAGCGGAGCGCGGCGTCGTTCTGCCGCCGTCCGGCCGCGGACTGCTGCCATGCGGCCTGCTCCAGCGGCGATGTCCCGGCGACCGGTGTCGTCGTCCTGGCGGCGACGTCGTCGAGCATCACCTGGGCCCCGTGCGCGTCGACGGCGAAGTGGCTGATCAGCGCGATCATGTGGGTCGGCCGCCCCCGGTCCAGGACCACGCCCATCCGGATCGGCCATTCAGCCGCGAGGTCCAAAGCAGTCTCCGCATAGCGGCGCCGCACCCGTGCGGCAGCCTCGGCCGGGTCCTCCCCGTCGGCATCGACAAGGTCGAGGTCGATCTCGCCGTGGGCGAAGACCTCCTGGGTGGGATGTTGCTCGGCATCGAGCCGCACCCGGGAGCGCAACACATGGAACCGGCTCATCAGATAGCGGAGTTCCGCAGCGACATCCTCGACGGTGGTGCCCGGCGGCAGCGGCTTCACGCCGCCCAGAGGCATCCAGGAGCCGAGTCTGCGGATCGACATCCATGCTTCCTGCTGTCCCCACGCCAGTTCCCCGACGCCTTCGCCCGCGCCGTCGAAGGGCACTGCGATCCGGTCTGGTCCAGCTGCCACGGGTGTTCACCCTTTCCACTCAGGCCGAGGTGCTCAACGAAACCGCCGCCGCATGTCGGTCGCCGACAATAGTGTCAGGGCCCATGGAAGCGTTCCTGAAAGACGGGCACCCGCTGCTCGGCAACATACCGGGGCCGCTCGCGCTCGCCACCGGTCCTGACGGCGTCGTCTGGGCCGCTGGCGGCGCCGGCGAGAGTGCGGTGCTGTGGCTCGATGACGAGGGGTGGCGTGCCCAGCGGCTCGACGCCCAGGGGCTGCGCGCGGTGCTGCCGCTCGACGCTGAGACGGCGGTCGTCGCGGGGGAGTACGGCTATCTCGCGATCGTTGGCGGCGAGGAGGGGGTGCGGGAGGTCCGGACCGGGTTCTCGGGGTGCCTGTACGGGCTGACTCGCATCGGTGAGGTCATCTGGGTCACCGGGGATGGCGGCTTCGTCGCGAGGCTCGTTCCGGGGAGCGGGGAGCTGCACGTCGAGCCGCCGTTCACCAGCGGGGACGTCGTTTGCGCGGTCGCCGCGCCGGAAGGCCACACGCTGTTCGTCGCCGGCAGTCGGCTGATACGGCGTTCCGCCGACGGTGAGGTGGACGTGTGGTTCTCGGGCACCGCGCCGCTCACCGACGCCGTTTACGCCCCCGATGGCAGCCTCGCTGTGAGCGGTGACGGGGGCCAGCTCTATCTGGCCGCGCCCGGCGAACTCCCGGTGCGCTGTGATGGTGTTCGCCATCTCGACCTCGAGGCTCTGCACTACGATCCGCGGCGCGACGGCTTCCTGGTCGCCGGCGAGGACGGCTTCGTCGGCGTGCTCGGCCGCGATGGCGTGCTGCAAACGTTGCCTGCGGCAGACCCGCCGTATCGCCTCACCAGTGTCCTGCCATGGGGCGACGGCCACCTGTTCACCGGCTGGACGCAGACGCGCGCGCCGTACCGGTACCGCGGCGCGGTGTACTTCGACGGCACGGCCGAAGCGGCTCCGAGCAGGGTGCGTCCGGTTCCGCGGCAGGACTTCGGGCCGCCGCGGGTGCGCACCGTCGGTAACAGTGGCCGTACTCCGGTCGCGGTCGAGGACTTCGAGGAGATCCCGCTTGAAGCCGCCAAGGAGCGGATGCCCGGCGTCGTCTGGCCGGACTTCCCCACGTTCGAGCGCGTCCGGTTCTACGACGGCGACCTGCACGTCGCCGACGTCGCGGACATGCTGGAATACGACGAGCGTGCAGCCTCCGGCTACGCGGTCGCGATCGGCGGCGACCTGATCGTCGACGGCACGCTCGACGCGACCGCCGGCGGCGACGGCTACGGCAGCCTGCTGGTGGTGCAGGGCGACGTCTGGGCCCAGGCGGCGCTGTTCCGGTACGGCATCGCGGCGGCGATCGGCGGCACCCTGGAAGTGGCGACCGTGGTGCAGTGCGACCACGGCGACGACGGCGGCACCCTGTGGGCCAAGACCATCCGCGCGCAGGTGGTCTTCTACTCCCTGTACTTTCCGCAGCCGGAAGGCGAGATCGACGCCTTCCTCATCGGCGACGTCTACGGCGACACCAGCTTCCCACCGGAGCGCGCCAACGAGGTGTTCGTCCCCGATGTACTCGAGGACGGTGTCCTCGAAGAACACACCGCGGCGAGTTGGCTGCGCGAGGGCAGACCGATCCTGCGCGAGGCGTGAGCCGGTCAGTCTTGCCGGGCCTGCTCACGTCGTGGCGCGCGGTGTCGCCGGATAGCTGTAAGCATCAAGGTGCTCGGAGCAGACGTACAGCGTGAGGCCTTCGGGGGTTGTGACCCGGTTCAGGCCACCCCAGTAGCATGATGGGTCGAGGTCTTTCAGCATGCGTTCGAGGACGCGGAACTCGCCGTCTGTGTGCGCGACGCCTGCAGGCCGGCGTGGAGGCGACGAATTCCCCGTAGGCGTGCCGGCGCTCGAACGCTGACGGTCGGTGTGTGCCGAAGCGAAAGTGACGTACGCCAGCTACTCCTGGACGATGCCCATGGTCTGCAGGCGCACCGCATCCTGCCCGGGCGGGGCGCCGAACAGCCGCCGGTATTCACGGCTGAACTGTGAAGGGTTGTCGTAGCCGACGGCGTATCCGATCGCGGCCACGTCGCCCGGCGCGGAGATCAGCTCGATGCGTGCCTTCTGCAACCGGATCTGCTTCTGGTACTGCAGCGGGCTCATAGCGGTCACCGCGCGGAAGTGCCGGTTGAGGGACGACACGCTCGTGCCGATGTCGGAGGCGAGGTCGTCGATGCGGATCACCCGGTCGTACCGGGCCCTGATCCACGCTATCGCGGCGGCGACCAGCGTCAGCCTGCTGTCCGCGGACCCCGCCTGCCGGATCAGGCCCGCCTGAGGCCCGTTCAACAGACGCCAGTGGATCTCCCGTCGCACGCCGTCCCCCAGGACCCGGAGATCGCGCGGGTCCTCCAGCAGCCGCGTCAGCCGGACCAGGGCGTCGAGGAGTCGGTCGTCCGCGTCGCTGAGCGCCATGCCCGGACCCTCGTGCGGCGGGATCGCGGTGGGCCCGCCGTCCACCAGCAGCTGCGCGATCATCGAGGGCGCGAGCCGCAATCCGAGCCCGATGAACGGCTCCTCGCGGCTGGCCTTGATGATTTGCCCGCTCAGTGGAAGGGCGACGGTCACCACCACCACCTGGCCGGGGTGGTGCTCGAAGATGTGCTCGCCCAGAACGGTGCGCTTCACCCCCTGCACGACCAAGCCCAGCATCGGCTCGGTGATCGTGCCGACCGTCTCGGTCATGCGCTCACTGGCCAGGACCTGGATGTCCTCGACCCATCTCGGGCCGGGGTGTCCGGCCGCGAACCGGGTGATCCGCCGACCCAGTTCCTCCAAATGGCTCACCTGTCGAGTGAACCACGGACCGCGGACGCCCGTCCACCACCATCGGCGCGAAATTGAGCGGATCGTGCAATCGAACGAGCGCAATGGGCTAGGTGGTGGCGGCGCTCTAACCTTGAATGGACAGGTACTCGAAATACCGCTTTCCCAGGGTATGAAGCAATCCCCCAGCACGGAGGCCACGATGTCTCTCGATTCCTACGTCACCCTCGGCCGCTCGGGCCTGCGGATCAGCCCGCTCACCCTCGGTACGATGACCTTCGGCAACGACTACGGATGGGGTGCCAGCCCAGAGGAGTCGGAGAAGATCCTCGCGGCCTACCTCGACCGCGGCGGCAACTCCATCGACACCGCCAACATCTACACCAACGGCCACTCGGAAAAGATAATCGGCGACTACCTCGCCGGCCGGTCGTCGATACGGGAACGGCTCGTGCTCGGCACGAAGTTCTTCTGCAATCTCTATCCGAACGATCCGAACGGCGGCGGACCCAGCCGCAAGGCGATCGTGCAACAGCTGGAGAACTCGCTGCGGCGCCTGCAGACCGACTACGTCGACATCTACTGGCTGCACAACTTCGACCCGTTCACCCCGGTCGAGGAGACGCTTCGCACGCTGGACGACCTCGTCAGCGCCGGCAGGATCCGCTACGTGGGCTTCTCCGACGTGCCGGCCTGGGCGACCGCCGAGGCGGCCACGATCGCGCGACTGCGCGGGTGGACCCCGATCATCGCGCTGCAGCTGCAGTACTCCCTGCTCGAACGGACCTCGGAGGGCGAGCTGATCCCGATGGCCCAGGCGCTCGGCATGGGCGTGCTGCCGTGGTCTCCGCTGCACGGAGGCATGCTGTCGGGCAAGTACGCCAGCGCCAACACGGGCCCCGCCGACACCACCCGCGCCTGGGTCGGGCGGCCCTCCGAGGCCGAGCAGGTCATAGTCGACGCCCTCCACTCCGTCGCCGAAGAGGTGGGCGCCACGGACGCCCAAGTCGCCCTCGCCTGGGTACAGGGGCGGCCCGGCATCACCTCCACCCTCATCGGCGCGCGCCGGATCGACCAGTTCGAGGCCAACCTCGGCGCCCTGGACGTGACCCTCACCGACGCGCAACAGGCCGCGCTGAACGAAGTCTCGGCGCCGAAGCTGAACTTCCCCGCCGACAACAACCGGCAGCTTGCCCGGATGCTGCAGTTCGCGGGCGCCACCGTGGACGGCAGCCCCTCGACCGCGTACCCGCCGCTGGTCGAGCACGACACCCGCTACTGACCGGCGCTCAGACCGGATTGTTCTCTTCGTGAAAGACGGCGGGTCAGTGATCCGCGGTGCGGGCTGCCAGGAGTCCGGCTCGGTACCACGGTGGCATGTACGCCTCGTCGCGTGGGAAGCGCTCCTGTTCGGTGGCGAACTCGTGGGGTGCGGGCTGTGGCTGGAAGTCCGGCGGGTTTTGCCAGTTGTACTGGATGGTGAAGTGCGACGGCGCTTCGAGGATGTACCGCGCGGAGAACCAGGTGCCTTCGTTCTCCGTGTACATCCCACCGCGTAGTCGTTGGAAGGCCTGCCAAACCTCTGCCGGCGGGTCCCACACCCGCTGCTCGCTGCTCGGCCCGGTGAGGCCGACGGCGACGTCGAGGTTACGGCCGACCGCGCGGAAGTCGATCGCCAGTTCCCGCCAGCCAGGCGGTAGCGCGTTGACCAGTCTGGTCGTGATTCCGTCCAGCTCTTCTTTCTGCTGGATCGGGTCGAGCGGCGGCCAAAAGGGCATGCGTGTTTTCCCCCGTCTTCCGGTTCCGATCGGGGTCATCATGACATGACAGGCGGTGTCCATGGCTGCCGGGAGTCGCGGCGCCTGCGTGGCTTGTTCGGGCCGAACAGTGCCTTGCGGATCTTCACCATCGATCACGGCCGCGTGGTGGGCTTCTACGGACTCCAGGCCAAGGCCAAGCGATACGTCTGGGGCAACCCGCTCATGGCGGCCTCGATGATGCGCCACGATCTGAGGGTCGGACAGCAGGCGCCGGGCTCGGTACTGGTCTACGAGGATTCCGACGGCCGCGCCCGCGTCCGGCCTCGACCGCCAGATCTTCTGGTTGGCATTGCGGACGCTGCTATCGGCCCTGTCCGAGTTCTTCGGCGGCAGCCTTGGGCAGGTCGGGGTCGCGCACCAGCCACGCGACCGTCTCGTCGAGCGACACCTCGTGGCCGGCCTCGCAGTGCACCGCCGGCGAAAGCAGGGCGCCGCAGTCGGCGTGTACCAGGTCGACCCCACGCCGTTCGCCGTCCAGCGCCCGGCCCCAGCGCACCAGGGCGACGACCACGGGGAAGAGGTCACGTCCGCGGTCGGTGAGCACGTGCTCCTTCCGGGTGCGTGCGCCCGGCTCGCGATAAGGACGCTGCTCCATCAACCCCTCAGCGACCAGTTGCTTCAACCGTTGAGCGGCTACCGTCTCCGCCAGTCCGGTGCGCCGTACCAATTCGTCGAAGCGGCGGCCGCCGTAGAACGCCTCACGTACCAGCATCATCGCCGAGCGCGTGCCGATCACGTCCAGGGACCGCTCAAGCGCGCACCATGCGGGCGGGCCGAATGCGTCGCGGTCGATGAACTCTCCGCCGCGGGCGAACACGGCTTCGTCGTCGTTGAGGTCATCGTTGCTACTCATTCCCCCATCTTACCCTGACTGTTGTAAAGCGCAGTCAGGCGAGCTGCTTGATCACGGCGGTGATCGCGCACTACGTCGGCAGTTCGCTGCCGGCTTGTTCGCTGACCATGTAGCGCGCGTACCAGTCCGGCCAGTCCGGGTCCTCCGCGCCGGTTCGCGCCTCGTGCTCGCCGTGCGCGGCGGCGGCGCGGCGCAGTGCGGCGGCCAGGTCCGGGGCCGAGGAGTACGCGGTGACCGAGGGGTCGAGGCGTCCTGGCAGCCGCGTCGTGATCTCTTGCAGGATCCAGCCGTTGCCGTCCGGGTCGCTGAACGACAGGAAGGAGCCGTAGCTGCCGCGTTCGGGGTCCGGGCCCGGCACTCGGGCGTCGATACCGCCGTGGTGGAAGACGCCGCCTGCGTCGTGGAATACATCGCTCGGCTCGGCCCCGGCTCGTTTGAGCTCGTCGTGCGCCGCTTCGATGTCGCTGACGATCAGATGCAGGCCCTGGGCCGTGCCCGGTGCCTGTGCCGTAACGGACGTGCCGAAGATGACTGACGCCGGCGACCCGGGAGGGGTCACCTGCACGACCCGGAAGTCCTCGCCGACGGGGACGTCGGCGTCCAGCCGCCAACCCAGTCCCGTGTAGAAGTCCTTGGCCCGGTCCACGTCCGCGACCGGTATCACGACGACTTCGAGCTTCATGTCCATCCTGGGGCTCCTCCCACGTCGAATCCCAGCCTCGTACAGTCCGACGCCGACCGCATGCGGAAGGCGCGAGGGCCGGGTCGGACATAGAGTTCAGGTAAACCGTCACTTGGTTTCCGACGTTGGGGTTCACGCATGGACGAGACGGCGCAATTCCGTATCGCTGAGCTCTCGCCGTCCTATTGGCGGGTCACCTTCGCCAACGGCTCCGTCAACCTCATGGACGACCGCACGGTCGATCAGCTCGCGGAGGTCGTCACCCGTATCGAACAGGCTCCCGAGCTCACTGTCGTCGTGTTCGGCAGCGCCAATCCGGACTTCTTCATGGCGCACTGGGATTTCACGGCCGACAGCGCCCGGGTCGCCAGGATGCCGGCCGGCCCGACCGGCCTGAATCCGTACGCCGACAACCTCGTGCGCCTCAGCAGGGTCCCGGCGCTGACGATCTCCGCGATCCGCGGCCGGGCCCGCGGTGCCGGCAGCGAGTTCGTGCTGGCCACCGACGTCCGCTTCGCCGCCGAGACCGCGATCCTCGGCCAGTTCGAGGTCGGCGTGGGCACGGTGCCGGGAGGTGGCCCGGCGGCGCGGCTCGCCCGGCTGGTCGGCCGGGGGCGCGCACTGGAGATCCTGCTGGGAGCGGACGACTTTCCCGCGCCGCTGGCCGCCGAGTACGGCTACGTCAACCGGGTGCTGCCCGACGCCGAGCTCGACGGGTTCGTCGATGCCTTCGCCCGCCGGGTCGCCGGGTTCGACAAGACCGCGGTCGCGCAGACCAAGGCACTGGTCGACGCCGGGTCGCTGCCGCCGGACGAGGAGTTCGCGGCCTCGTTGGCCGCCTTCTTCCAGACTTCGGGGCGACCGCAGAACGCCGACCGGGTCCGGGCGCTGTTCGAGCGCGGTCTGCAGCAGCCGGACGGCGTCGAGCGAGACCTCGGCAGGCAGATCGCCGAACTCACCGGAGACTGACCCCGACTGCCTCGCGGCGACGGGAGCCGGCACCGTACGAGGAGGAAGGCATGACCATGACGAACACCGGTACGGCGACCCGACGCGAACCCGAACTGCTCGGGCAAACCGTCGTCCTGATCGGCGGCAGCGCCGGAATCGGCCTGGAAACCGCCCGCCGCGCCCGAGCAGAAGGCGCCGACGTCGTCCTGACCGGCAGGAACCCCGAACGGCTCGACCAAGCGGCGCGCGAGATCGGCGCACAACGCACGGCGGCTTTCGACGCCACAGACTCTGCGGCCCTGGCAGAGTTCTTTCAGGACCTGCCCGGCCCCGTCGACCACGTGCTGGTCACCGCCGGCCGACCGAGCTACGGCCCGGTGCTGGACATGACCGCGGACCAGGTGCGTGACGCCCTCGGCGACCACGTGGTACTCGGCCTGGAGGTCGCGCGCAACGCGGTCGGGAAGATGAGGCCCGGGGGCACGCTGCTGCTCATGGGCGGGACCGGAGGCCGCCGGATCAGCCGCGGCCTCGGGATCGTCCCCGCCGCCACCGCCGCCCTTCCGCCTTTCGCGGCAGCCCTGGCCCTGGAGCTCGCGCCGGTCCGGGTCAACCTCATCGCGGCCGGCTTCGTCGACACCCCCCTGTCGGCTTCGCTCCTCAAGGACCAGCTCGACGCGCGCCGCGACGAACTGCGCGCGAAGCTGCCGATCGGCCGCGTCGTCAGCCCGGTCGACGTCGCCGCACTCGCCGTCCACATCATGTCCAACACGGCGCTCACCGGGGCGACTTACGACGTCGACGGCGGGCAACAGTTCGCTTTCTGATACCGCATGGGAAGGAGCGATCGACTCTACTGGCGTACGGATGCGAATGTGGTGTCGACGAGAGCGCCCAGCGGGCCCATGCCGTCCCGGCGTGTCCATTCGACGGCGCCGACGTCCAGGCAGCTGAGTGCTGCTGAGACGAGTGCACGTGCCCGCAGTTCCCGGTCCTGCTCCGGCGCTCGGAGCCGTCGGATGGTGTGCGGCACCAGAAGTTCCTGCCAGCGCAGCTGCTTGTCGAGCATCGCCGGCCGCAGGCTCGGGGTGGCCAGCAGCAGCTGTGCCCGCCGCAGCCCCAGCGGGTCGGCTTCCATCGAGTCCACGCAGACCTGGACCGCAGCCCTGAGCGCGGTCCAGGCGTCCTCCTCGCTGGGGCGGCGGGCCAGCGCTTCCGCGACGTCACCGCCGAGTTCGATCATCTCCTCGAACAGCATGTCCTCTTTGCTGGCGAAGTACCGGAAGACGTTCCTGGTCGAGGTCCCGACTTCGGCGGCGATTTGGCTGACGGTCGTCTCCTCGAACCCCTGGGCGAGAAACAGCGCCAACGCCTTGCTCGCGATCTCCGCCTTGACCGCTCGTCGAGTCACCTCCCGCAGACCGGGGGACTCTGCCTTCACTCCATCCGCCATACAACGATCATAGCGCGCCAATTTCGTCACTCGATGCCATCGATTGCTATCGGTGACACCCCTGGCGCCCCCGGCGCTTACCAGTGTGGCCGATGAGGCGTCATCACATGGCGCACTTGTCACTTGATGACACATGCGTCTACGGTTGACGTCAGAGTCCCGCCGAGACCGATCAGCGGACCATACGGATGGAGACAGCGTGGACACCGACGTCTACGAGGACGGCTTCCCGTGCTGGGTGGAACTGGCCACCCCGCACGCAGACACGGTCGAGGGCTTCTACCGGCAGCTGTTCGGCTGGGATTTCACGGCGGGGCCGGGCGGGGAGAGCGAGTCGCGCACCTGCTTGCTGCGTGGGCGGGCCGTGGCGGCGATCCGTACCGCACCCGGAGCCGAGAGCGCGGCCTGGACCACCTACATCAACGTCGCCGACGCCGCCGAGACGGCTGAGAAGGTCGTCGCGGCCGGGGGCCGGGTGCTTCTCGCGCCGCACAGGGTCGGCGCGGCGGGTACGGCGGCGTTGTTCGCCGACCACAGCGGAACCACGTTCGGCGTGTGGCAGCCGGACACGCATCCGGGCGCCCGCATCCGCGGCGAGCACGGCACCTTCCACGCCGGCGAGCTGATCACCGACGACATGCAAGCCTCGGCATCGTTCTACGGCCAGGTCTTCGGCTGGACCCTGACGCAACCCCACGGCCCGCTCGGGCGCCGCGACTGGCAGCTTGCGGGCAGCACGGTCTGTGTCGCGCTGCCCAGACCGCCGGCCATGCCCGCCGAGATCCCGCCGTACTGGGATGTCATGTTCACCGTCGCCGACGCCGAACAGGCCGCCGGCACGGCCGTCGGGCTGGGGGCCACGCTGCTGATGCCCGCGACCGCGACCGAACACGGCACGATCGCCGTGCTGGCAGACCCGGCCGGCGCGGTCTTCACCGTCATAGCCACCGACCACTGATCCATCCGCAACCACTGATCCATCCGCGACCAGGGAGTACAACATGTCGTCTTTCAGCGACAAGGTAGGGATCGTCACCGGCGCGGGCTCGGGCTTGGGCGAGGCCGGGGCCAAGCGGCTGGCCGCCGACGGCGCCAAGATCGTCGTGGCCGACCGTGATTCGGCCGGGGCTGCGCGAGTGGCCGGCCAGATCACCGCCGCAGGCGGCCACGCCACGCCGCTCACCGTCGACATCGCCGAAGCCGAACAGGCCGAAAAACTCGTCGCCTTCGCCATTTCCACCTACGGCCGGCTGGACTTCGCGTTCAACAACGCCGGCGTCACCCCGCGACTCGTCGATACCCACGAGGTCGACCCGAAGGACTGGCGCGACGTCATCGACGTCAACCTGACCGGCACCTTCTACTGCATGAAGGCCGAGCTGGCGCACTTCGCCGAGGTCGGGGCGGGCGTCATCCTCAACATGGCGTCCACCGCCGGCCTGATGGCGCACCCCGGGCGCGTGGCCTACTCGGCGTCCAAACACGGCATCATCGGCATGACCCGCTCGGCCGCGGTCGAGTACGCCCAGCGCCGCATCCGGATCAACGCCATCGCGCCCGGCCCCATAGACGGGCCGTCCGCGCAGGCACTGCCGCCGGAGATCCGCGCGGTCATCGCGGCCAAGACGGCCATGAACCGGCCGGGTTCCCTGCAGGAGGCCGTGGCCGTGGCCGCGTTCCTGCTCTCGGACCAGGCCTCGTTCGTCACCGGATCGGTCTACGAGGTCAACGGCGGCCAGACCCAGCTGTGACCCTGACGGCGCCCCGGGGCCCGCCAACCGCACGACCTGCTCCGGGCTGCGGTACCTCGACGGCAGACCTCTGCCTCGCCCAGGGCGGCCGTTGCGGCGGATCCATGGTGAGCGAGGCAGAGCCAGCGTCCTTTAAATCAGCCGTCCTCAGGCCACGACAACCTTCGCCGTCACATACCTGTAGACGAACCCTGCGACGGCACCGCCGACCAGCGTGGCGATCAGCCAGAGCCAGATCTTCGCCCAGGCGAACAGACCCATCGTCGCCGCGCCGAAGGCGACAGCCGGATTGAACGCCCCGCCGGAGATGCCTCCGACGGCGAAGGCGCCGGCGGCGACGGTGAAGCCGATCGCCAGGCCGTAGAAGGAGTTGTCCTTGGTGTCCTCGCTGGTGGCGACGTTCAGGACCACGTAGGCCAGGGCGAATGTGAACAGGGCTTCGGCCGTCATGGCCTGCCACAGGGCGCGCCCGGTGGGGGACAGGGCTTTGACCGTGGGCGGGTTCACCAGCCACTTGGCGACGACGGCGGCCAGGAACCCGCCGGCGACCTGGGCGACCCAGTAGCCGGCGAGGTCCTCGCGGGAGATCTTGCCGCGGACGTGGACGGCGAGGGTGACGGCCGGGTTGAAGTGGCCGCCGGAGATGTGGCCGCCGGCGTAGACCATGGTCATCAGGACCGCGCCGATGGCGAGCGGGGCCAGGGCGACCTGGCCCAGTACGGCGCAGCCCACGGTGAAGACGAGGAAGAAGGTGCCGATGAACTCCACGATGTATTTGCGCATGGGTTCCTCCTTGGGGAGTCGGATCAGTGGCGCTTGAGGTCGAAGCGGTCCAGTTCCATGACCTTCGTCCAGGCGGCGGCGAAGTCGGCGGCGAACTTCGCCCCGGCGTCGTCCGCGGCGTAGACCTCGGCGAGGGCGCGGAGTTCGGAGTTCGAGCCGAAGACGAGGTCGGCGCGGGTGCCGGTCCACTTCAGGGCACCGGACGCGTCGCGTCCCTCGAAGGTCTCGGCACCCGGGGCGGCAGTCCAGGTGACGGCGATGTCGAGGAGGTTGACGAAGAAGTCGTTGCTGAGGGTGCCGACGCGGTCGGTGAGGACGCCGTGCGCGGTGCCGTTGTGGTTGGCGCCCAGGACCCGTAGTCCGCCCACCAGGACCGTCATCTCCGGGGCCGACAGAGTCAGCAGATTGGCTTTGTCGACCAGCAGGTACTCGGCCGGGAGCCGGCTGCTCTTGCCCTGGTGGTTGCGGAAGCCGTCCGCGATCGGCTCCAGGGCGGCGAAGGACTCGACGTCGGTGGCGTCCTGCGTGGCGTCGGTGCGGCCGGGGGTGAACGGGACGCTTATGGAGTGGCCCGCGGCTTCGGCCGCCTGCTCGACTCCCACGTTGCCGGCCAGGACGATCAGGTCGGCGAGGGAGATGTGCTTGCCGTCGGCGGCGAAGGCGCTCTGAATGCCTTCCAGTGTGTTGATGACGGTCGCCAGCCGGTACGGGTCGTTGACCTCCCAGGTGTTCTGGGGCAGCAGGCGGATCCGGGCGCCGTTGGCGCCGCCGCGCTTGTCGGAACCGCGGAACGAGGAGGCGGACGCCCACGCGGTGGAGACCAGCTGCGGCACGGTCAGGCCGGAGGCGATGATCCGGGCCTTGAGATCGTCCACGTCTGCGGCGGTCAGGCCGGCTCCGGTCGCGGCCGGGAGCGGGTCCTGCCAGATCAGGGGCTCCGACGGCACCTCGGGGCCGAGGTAGCGGACGATGGGGCCCATGTCGCGGTGGGTGAGCTTGTACCAGGCCCGGGCGAAGGCGTCGGCGAACTGGTCGGGGTGCTGCAGGAAGCGGCGCGCGATCGGCTCGTAGACTGGGTCGAAGCGCAGCGACAGGTCTGTGGTGAGCATCGTGGGAGCCGAGGCTTCGGTGTCGTCCGCGGGCTTCCACTGGTGCGCGCCGGCCGGGCTTTGCGTCAGGACCCATTCGTGGCCGAAGAGGATTTCCAGGAAAGTGTTGTCCCAGCGGGTCGGGGAGGTGGTCCAGACGCCTTCGAGGCCGGAGGTGATGGTGTCCGCGCCGGTCCCGGTGCCGAAGCTGCTCTTCCACCCCAGGCCTTGCTGTTCGAGGGGAGAGGCCTCGGGGTCGGGGCCGACATTGCTCTCCGGACCGGCGCCGTGGGTCTTGCCGAAGGTGTGGCCGCCGGCGACCAGGGCGACGGTCTCCTCATCGTTCATCGCCATGCGCCGGAACGTCTCGCGGATGTCGCGGGCCGCGGCGATCGGGTCGGGGTTGCCGTTGGGGCCTTGGGGGTTGACGTAGATGAGTCCCATCTGGACGGCGGCCAGGGGCTCTTCCAGCTCGCGGTCACCGGTGTAGCGGTGGTCGTCCAGCCAGACGGTTTCCGGGCCCCAGTAAACGTCCTCGTCGGATTCCCAGACGTCCGCACGGCCTCCGCCGAATCCGAAGGTCTTGAAGCCCATGGTCTCCAGGGCGACGTTTCCGGCCAGGATCATCAAGTCGGCCCAGGAGATCGCCTGTCCGTACTTCTTCTTCACCGGCCACAGCAGCCGGCGCGCCTTGTCCAGATTCGCATTGTCCGGCCAGCTGTTCAGCGGGGCGAAGCGTTGCTGGCCGGTGCCCGCGCCGCCGCGGCCGTCGTGGATCCGGTAGGTCCCGGCCGCGTGCCAGGCCATCCGGATCATCAGCGGGCCGTAGTTCCCGAAGTCGGCGGGCCACCACGGCTGCGAGTCGGTGAGCACCTGAGCGATGTCCTGCTTGACCGCGGGCAGGTCCAGGGCGCTGAAGGCGGCGGCGTAGTCGAAGCGCGGGCCGAGCGGGTTGGAGGTGCCGGGCCCGGCCAGAACCCTGAGATTCAGCCGGTCAGGCCACCACTGCCGGTTGCCACCACCTTGCGTGGGATGCTGAGCACGTCTGTCGTTGTTGTCGGTCATGGGGGACTCCTTCCGAAAGGGACGGATGTGGCCTGGGACGTTCCCTGATCGACGAAACGCCTGCAATTGCCGCCCGGTTCGGTGAAATGGCGCGATTCCGTCGCTACGGCGAAGGATGAGTGGCGGAGAATTCCCTATTGACCAGACTCGCAGAACACGTATTCGCTGGTACGCGTCCTCCTTTAGAGCGGCGAGTTCTGATCCGGGCCTACGCCTACACCCAGGCCGTCGCCCTGGATCCCGAACCCGAACGTGACTGTGCCGTTGGAAGCCTGCTGCACTACTACGCTCACACCGCTCAGGCCGCCTCGCAGGCCACCGCTCAGCTCCCGCGGCCCAAGCCGACCGGACCCACCCCCGCCTACCTGCCCGATCTCCGTGACTCTGACGCCCGGGCCTGGTTGCGCACGGAACGCCCCAACCTCGACGCCGCCCAAGCCGGCGCCGTCGACGCGCTCGCGCAGGCGTTGAAGATCTTTCGCACGACCGGCGAGCGAGGCAACGAGGCTTGGACGCTGAACTACTACGCCGCCGCCATCGCCGCGGCCGGCGACCGCCCGCGAGCTTTGGCGTTGTACGAGCAGGCCTTGGCGATGAATCAGGAACTGAACAAACCCGACGACGAGGCGATCTCCCTCGAAGGCATCGCCGAGCACCAGCTGGCCGTCGGCGACGTCTCTCGCGGGACGGAGATTCTGCGTCAGGTGCTGGGGATCTACGAGCGTCTCAGCATGAACGCAGACGTCAAGCGGGTACAGGCTCGTCTGACGGACCTCGCATGGGAGTAGGCGTACTCCCATGCGAGGTCGAATCTTCGTCGTCGGACGGATCAGCTCAGTTGTAGGTGACCACGTTGCTCGGCCCGGGTGCGGTTGAGCTGACGGCCGCGCCGGTTCCGTTGATCACTGATTGGATGCCTCCGTAGTTGTTGAGCCAGACGGTCAGCAGGTCGTTGAACTGCACGCCGGGGGCGTTCGGGGCTTGGATGGCCATCGCGCTTTCGATGGGTGGTCCCGATGTGAAGTTGGAGTAGACGCCCATGCCGTAGCCCCGGAACGAGGTGACGCTGTTGGGGATGTAGAAGGCCGGGTAGCCGTTT
>NZ_JAACYW010000390.1 GCF_015356825.1 Catenulispora rubra
TGGAGGCGATGCTGACCTTCTGGGACAGGGTGTCGGTGTGGGTGGTGCCGTAGCCGTCGAGCCAGGCGTCGTAGCTGCCGGAGTGGGCGGGCTCGGAGGTGGTGTCGCTGTTGATGACACCGGAGGTGGCGGTCCACGGGGTGGCGCTACCGGTCTCGAAGCCGGGGTTGCCGAGCAGCTGGGCTGCGGTGCAGCCGCCGCCGGAGGCGTTGACGGTCCAGGAGAAGGTCGTGGAACCCGAGGCGGTGCCGGAGGACGCCGTTACGGTCACGGACGAGGTGCCGGTGCCGGTCGGCGTGCCGGTGATGGCTCCGGAGCTGCTGATCGACAGGCCGGCCGGGAGACCGGAGGCCGAGTAGGTCAGCGACTTGCCCGCCGAGTCGGAACCGGAGATCTGCAGGGTGCTGATGGCAGTGCCCTGAGTCGAGGTCTGGTTACCCGGGTTGGTCACCGAGACCGTCTCAGTGCCACCCGAGGGGTTGACCGTCCAGGTGAAGGAGGTCGAGCCGGAGGCGGTGCCGGACGATGCGGTCACGGTCACGGACGAGGTGCCGGTGCCGGTGGGGGTGCCGGTGATGGCTCCGGAGCTGCTGATCGACAGGCCGGCCGGGAGGCCGGTGGCCGAGTAGGTCAGCGACTTGCCGGCGGAGTCAGAGCCGGAGATCTGCAGGGTGCTGATGGCAGTGCCCTGAGTCGAGGTCTGAGTGCCGGGGTTGGTCACCGACACGGTCTCGGTGCTGCTCCCGGTCTGCAGGCCGGTGATGCCGTTGGGGGTGCCGATGCCGGTGGGGCCGTCGTAGCCGGTTTCGGCGGTGCACAGGTAGGCGGGGGTGCAGCTGCCGTCGTTGCCGGAGGTGATGTCGTAGAAGTTGGCGGTGTGCTGGTAGATGTCTTGGGCGGGGGTGGCGCCGGCGTTGCCGGCGAGGGCGAACATCGCGGCCACCATCGGCGAGGAGGCGGAGGTGCCGCCGACTTCGTTCCAGCCGGTGTTGCCGTTGGAGGTGTCGTAGACGGCGACGCCGGTGGCGGGGTCGGCGTCGGCGGCGACGTCGTTGTCGATGCGGTTGGAGCAGCCGGAGGGCAGGCTCAGTGCGGCCTGCCACGAGGGCTTGGCCTCGTAGGCGGAGCAGCCTGAGCCGGTGCCTTCGGAGCCGGTGGTGGTGTTCCACACCGATTCGGTCCAGCCGCGGGAGTTCGACGAGGTGGTCAGGTTGGTGCCGCCGACGGAGACCACGTTGGGGGAGGTGGCCGGGTAGCTGACGCCGTAGTCGGAGTCGCCGGCGGAGACGGTGGTGACGATGCCGGAGGCGTGGGTGAAGTAGCTGGAGTCTTGGGAGGTTTCGGTGGAGGATTCGGAGCCGCCCCAGGAGTTGGATATGTAGCTGGCCAGGCTGGCGGCGGTGTTTTGGGCGATGAACAGGCCGTTGCTGGAGTCGTCGTTGGCTTCGACCAGCACGATCTTGCACAGCGGGCAGATCGCCGAGGCCATGTCCAGGTCGAGCGAGGACTCAAGGGTCCAGTCGTCGCCGGCCGGCGGGGCCGAGGGCAGCGGCGAGGTCTGGCCGTTCTGGTTCACCTTGGTGAAGGTGCCTGCGGGCAGGCCGGCGGCCGAGCGGTACGCGGCCAGGTCGGAGGCGGCGTTGGCGTCGTCGTAGGCGTCGACCAGCGCGATGGTGCGGCCCGCGCCGTTCGAGGCCGCAGCCGAGGTCAGGTTGTAGGCCGACTGGAGCTGCGAGGGCCCGTACCCGACGCCGGAGGGGATGGCGTTCGGGGAGACCGCCGCCGCCGAGACGCCGACCCCGTTCCGCTTCAGGGCGAAGCAGGACTGGTGGCCGATCACGATCACGGCGGAGCAGGCGTGCGAGGAGCCCTGGTTCGCGGCCGTGACGGCCGGCTGTGAGGCGTGGGCGGAACCGGCGGCCTCTGCGGCGATCAGGTTTGCGGATGCCGAGGTGGTCGCGGCCGGGGCCGGGGAGGCGGTGGCCCCCGAGGCGCCGGCGACGGCCAGCGCGCTGCCCAGGGCAACGGCTGTTGCCAGGCGCGCGGTCGCGCGCAGGCGTGAACTGATTCTCACGGGGATGGTTTCCCTCTCGGTGTGGGGTGGCGGCACGCCTTGTCAGGCCCGCCGCCGTTCGGCAGGGGATGAGCCCGATCGATCTGGAGGGGAAATTAGCGCCAGGGAGATGGTCGGTCAACGGCCTCTCATATAAGTCTGTAGATACAAACCCACTCGCTACCGTAGAAGAGCTACGCGCCGGTAATAGCTTTCTGCCTGCGTACTTTTCTGTCAGGTCAAGAATCGGGGGTTGGTCGAGACCGGACGCGCGCCGCGTCCGGTACCAGCAGTGCTACGCCGCGTAGTACCTCAGGGTTCATATATCCGCTGCCCCCGGACTCGTCAAGGCCGGGGATCGGGTCAAGGATCGCCGCGTACCAAGGTGATGCGGCTGGTGTCGAAGACGCTGCGCGCGGTCGTCTTCGGCCCGATCACGACCGCCGCGAACAACGCCCGCAGCACCGCCGCCCGCCGCGCCTCCGGTAACCGCTGCCATTCGGACGCCGCGTCCGGCCCGGTGGCCACGCCGTCCAGCGCGCGGATGTCGCGCAGGTCCACCTGCCCGTGGTCGCGACGGAAACCGTCGAGGCGGCCGGCCGGCGCCTCGGCCCGTCCGCGCCGCATGCTGACCGGGCCGTCCAGGTCGATCGGGCCGTCCCAGCCGGTCAGCAGGTCTACCCCTGCTTCGCTGACGAAACGTTCCAAGGAGGCCGCGGCTATGTGGAGTTTGCAGGTGCGGGGCAGCGGACTGTTCAAGGAGGCGCAGGCGTACATCCGGTAGTCGCCGACGATCGAGCCGACCATGTGGACGTTGCACTGGCCGCAGATGACGAGCCCGGTCAGCAGGTAGTGGGCACGTTTCCGGTGCCCGGCATGGGCCGCGGCCCGCGCCGCCCGCTCCTTCTGCGCGCTGCGCCAGTCCTCGACGCTGACGCACGGCTCCCACGTCCCCGGACGGAGCCCGCCCTCCTCGCGGTCCACACTGCCGCGGAAGACCCGCAGCCCGGCGTACCGCGGCGCCAGCAGGATCCGGTCGATGCCGGTCGTGGTCCAGGTGCTGCCGGTGGAGGTCGGCACGCCGCGGGTGTTCAGGTCCCAGGCCAGGGCGCGCAGGCTCTCGCCGTCGAGGTACCGCGTGTAGATCTCCCGGACCACCCGCGCCTCGCCCGGAATCAGGGCCCGCATTCCCGTCTCGTAGCCGTAGGCGCGGCGGCCGCCGCCGTGCGGCTGTCCGGACTCCGCGGCCAGACGGTGCGCCGCGCGGACGGAATCCGACAGCGCCGCGGACGTGTGGCTCAGTTGGCGCGCTTGCTCAAGTACGGACCCGCGAATCTGAGGATTGCTCAAATCCACCGCATCGCCGAAACCGTGCAACGCCACCGATTTCGTCTTCGCCAGGGTCAGCAACTCGACCACGTCGGCGGGTCGATGGCGGATCAGCGTCGACGGCCGGAACACCAGAACCGTCCGCGCCCGGCCCTCCCGGACCGCCGTGAGCAGCGCGGTCCAGCCTGGCCGGTCGGATTCCGGCTGCCAGATCGCCCGCTGCCGGTCGGCGAACACCAGCTCCGACCGCACGCTGATGCCCAGCGTGGCGGCCAGCGCGCGGCCCTGCCGTTCCTGGGCGTCGATCGGCGCCTGGTCGGCGTCGGCCCGGTGCGGGACACAGCAGTAGAGTGCGCCGCGCTCCGCCTGATCTTGCTGCTCGGCCATGTCAGGACGCGACGGCGCTGGTGGTCACCTTCGTGGGCTGACCATCGGAGGAGACGGCGTTCTTCGGATCGCCCGAGGTACCGATCGGATAGGCGTATCCATTGACGCCTATGTGTACCCGCTGTCCGGTCGCCGGCGGCGCTTCCGCGACGTACGCGATCAGCGGCGGGCCCACGATGTGGCTGTCCTCCAGGGTCAGCTCGACGCGCCAGTCGGTGCCGCGGAACCGGGAGTCGAGGATCCGCGCCTCGGTGGTACCCGCGCCGTCCGCACCGAGCCGGAGCTGTCCGGGGCGCACCATGACCGTCGGCGATCCACCCCGGCTTTCGTAGCCGTCTTCCAAGGCCAGCGCACCCAGCGCCGTCTCGGCCACCTCGCCGCGCACGACCGCCGGCAGCAGGTTGGCCTCGCCGAGCGTCCGCGCGATCTCGGCGTCGGCGGGCCGGTGGTAGAGCGCGTGGCCGCTGTCGGCCTGCACGATCCGACCGGCGCGCAGCACCGCGATGAGGTCGGCGAACGACAGCGCCTCGTCGACGTCGTGCGTGACCAGGATCGCGGTCGCGCCCGCCGCGCGCAGCGTGTCGGCGACCTGGGCCCGCACCTCGGTGCGCAGCGCGGCGTCCAGGGCGGCGAACGGCTCGTCCAGCAACAGCAGCTCCGGACGCGGCGCGAGCGCCCGCGCCAGCGCGACGCGCTGCTGCTGGCCGCCGGACAGCTGGTGCGGATGCCGGTCTCCGAGCCCTGACAAACCGACCAGGTCCAGCAGTTCCTCGACGCGTTCGCGGCGGCCGGAACGCGGCAGGCCGAAACCGATGTTGGCGGCGGCCGACAGGTGCGGGAACAGCGCGCCGTCCTGCGGCACGTACCCGATGCGCCGGCGCTCGGCCGCGACCAGCGTGCGCTCGTCGTTCAGCACGCGTCCGCCGACCGCGACGGTCCCCGCGCTCGACCGGTGGAAGCCGGCGATCACCCGCAGCAGCGTGCTCTTGCCGCATCCGGAGGGGCCGAGGATGCAGGCCAGCGTCCCGTCCTCGACGGTGAGGTCCAGGCCGTCCAGGACCGCGGCGCCGCCGTGGCCCGCGCGCAGATCCGTGATCGTGAGTCCGCTCATGTCAGGCTTCTTCCTTCGACGGACGAGCAGGTCCGAGCGTGCGGCGGGTCAGCAGGACGACGGCCGGGACGGACAGGACGGTCATCATCGCCGCGTAGGGCGCGGCGGCGCCGTAGGCCAGGCCGGTGGTGTACGACCAGAACCGGGTCGCCAGCGTCTCGGTGCCGGTCGGGTGCAGCAGCAGCGTGGCGGTCAGCTCGGTGCTGGCGGTCAGCGCCACCATCGCGAACGACGCGGCCAGCCCCGGCGCGATCAGCGGGAGCGTGATCCGCCCCAGCACGACCAGGCGGCGCTGGCCCAGCGAGCGCGCGACGTCCTCGACCCCGTGCGGGACGTGGGCCAGCGAGGCCCGCACCGCGGTCAGCGCGAGCGGGAAGAACAGCACGACGTAGCCGGCGACCAGCATCGGAGGCTGCTGGTACCAGGGCTGCGCGTAGCGGATTGCGAAGAACACCACCGCCAGGGCCACTGCGATGCCTGGAAGAGCGCGCGTCAGATAAGCCAGGCGCACGATCCCGAACGACACGTGCCCCGGGTGCCGCCAGGCGAGCAGCGCGACCGGCACCGCCGCCGCGGTCGCCACGGCCGCGGTGACCAGCGCGTAGCCGGCGGTGGTCGCGGTCGCGGTCCAGATCGAGGCCGACGGCAGGGTGCTGGAGTTGCCCTTGGCCAGCCAGTATCCGAGGGCGTACACCGGGACGCCGAGGGTGGTTCCGACCACGGCGGCCAGGCCCACGACGGCCGGGATCCGCCCGGCGCCGAGCCGGATCGGGTCGGCGGGCCGGGCCGCCGCGCCCTCCCGCACCACGCGGCCCCGCCGCCGGCCGGCTCCGGCCTCGGCGCCGATCACCAGCACCGCCAGCACGATCAGCACCAGCGCCAGCACCGACGCCGAGACCGTGTCGAAGCTGGTCTCGAACTGCGTGTAGATCGCGGTGGCGAAGGTGGTGTAGCGGACCATCGCGAACGCGCCGTACTCGCCGAGCAGGTACAGCGACACCAGCAGCGCACCGCCGGCCAGCGCGGGCCGGGTCTGCGGGAGCGTCACCCGGCACAGGACGCGGCACCGGCCGTGGCCCAGGCTCCGCGCCACTTCTTCGGTGGCGGCGTCGCTGCGGCGCAAGGTCGCGGCCACCGGCAGGAACACCAGCGGGTACAACGAGGTGGTCATCACCAGCACCGCGCCCCAGAAGCCCTGGACCGCCGGGAACAGCGAGACCCAGCAGTAGCCGTGCACGAATTCCGGGACGGCCAGCGGCATCGCCAGCAGGACCGTGAAGACGCGGCGGCAGGGTATGTCAGTGCGCTGCGTCAGGAAGGCGGCGCAGAAGCCGAGCACCAGCGTCGCGGCCGTGACCGTGACGGTGAGCTCCAGTGTGTGCCACAGAAGCGTGGTGACCAGCGGCCGGCCCAGGAGCCGGCGGACCGAGTCCCAGCCGGACTGCCCGGCCTGCATCACCACGAACACCAGCGGGCAGCACACGACGAGTGCGACCGCGGCGGCGACCAGCGGAAGGACGAACGGAGCGCCGGAAGCCCGGCGACGCAGCGTCGCCGGGCCCAGCGTCTTCAGAAAAGAAGTCTGGCTCACGAAAGGAGGCCGACGCTCTGCAACAGGTCCAAAGCCTGCTTGCCGTCACCCAGGTCGGTGGCCGGGACCACGGGACCGGCGGCCGACAACGGCTTGTTCAGCTTCGCGGCGGTCACGTCGGCCAGCAGCGGGTACTCATAGCTCTGCGAGGTGGCGATGATCTGCTGCGCCGGCTGGGATACCAAGTAGGCAAGGAACGCCTGGGCCGCAGCCTGGTGCTTGCTGGAGGACAGGATGCCCACGCCGGAGACGTCGACCAGCGACCCCGGGTCCCCGGCGGCGAAGAAGGACAGCGCGCTGTGCACGGAGCCCGCGCCGACCTCGTCGCGCATGCGGTACCAGTAGTAGTGGTCCACGACGCCGCCGGCGATCTCGCCCTTGTTGATCGCGGCTATCAGGTCCTCGTTGGAGCCGTAGACCTTGCCGTTGGCCTTGAGGCCCTGCAGCCAGGTCTTGGCCGCGTCGGCGCCGACGGACTTGATCATCCGGGTCACGATCGGCGTGAAGTCGGTCTCGCTCGGCGCGATGCCGAGCTTGCCCTTCCACGCCGCGCCCGCCAGGTCCTTCACCGACGTCGGCAGCTGCGCGGCCGGCACCGAACCGGTGTTGTACGCGAACGCCGCGCTGCGGGCCGAGACGCCGACCCAGTCCCCGGCGGCCGCGCTGTCGGAGGCGGGCACCGCGCTCAGCGTGCTCGCGTTCACCTTCGTCAGCAGGCCCTTCTCCTCCAGCGTGGTCAGCGCCGGCGGGTTCTCGGCGAAGAAGACGTCCGCGGGGGAGGCCTTGCCCTCGGTGAGGACCTGGTTCGCGAGCTCGGCCTCGTCGCCGGAGCGCACGTTCACCGTGACCCCGGACTTGGTCTCGAAGTCCTTCACGAGCGCCTGCACGGTCTGCTGGTGCTGGCCGCTGTACACCGTGATCGATTGCCCGGCCACCGAGCCGCCCGCCGAGCCGCTCGATGAGGAGCCGCCACTGGAGCCACCCGCCGCCGGCTTCGAGGAGCTGCTGCTGCACGCCGCCAGCACCACGCTGGTCAACGCGGCCCCGAGGACCACCCCCGCCGACTTCCGACCGGACCGTACGGCACGCGTGAGCACCGAGAACCTCCCTGATGACGACGAACTGCCGGCGCGGTCGGCCGACGGGCGCTCGTGATGAGCCTAGGCACACCTTACTTAGGATTGCCTAAGCGAAGAAGAGGGGGGTGGAAGGTGGGCACTGGCGGCGGGGTGGCGCGCTCCGGCAGCGGTCCGGGATAGGCCGATCTGTTAGTGATGACTGAACTCTCGGCCATGACCGAATCCTCGGCGTAGCAATCGAATCGCCGGGTCTTGCCGCTTCTGCTCAGGCCGCGGACGACCGCCGTTCGGTGGAGGCTGGCGAGTCGATACGTTGCACGATCTTCTGCGCGTCCTGGCCGAGGCGGCGCAGACGTTCGGGGGAGAGGTTGTCGACCACGAGGTGGCGGACGAACGCGACGTGGGCCGGCGCCGCCTCCTCCATCTTGCGCATCCCCTCCGGGAGCAGGACGGCGTTGGTGAAGCGGCCGTCGCAGGGGTCTGGCTCGCGGCGTACGAAGCCCCGGTCTTCCAGCCGCCGGACCATGTGCGACAGGCGGGACAGGGAGACGCTGGCGTCTTCGGCCAGGTCGCTCATCCGCATCGTCCACGACGGGGTCTTGGCGAGCGTCGCCATGGTCATGTACTCGACCATGCTCAGGTCGGCGTCCCGTTGGAGGCGGCCGTCGATGGCCCACGGCAGTCTGGTCATCAACCGGACCACCGCGAGCCATGCGGACAGCTCTCCGGCGTCGAGCCAGAGCCCCTCGTGGGGGTCCGAGCTCACTGGCGGTAGCTTCCGTGCCGGAACTCCTCGACCAGGCTCGGACGCGTCGGACGCCAACCGAGTTCCCGCTGCGCCTTCTCCGCCGCGGTCGACTGGTCGAGCAGCAGGACTTCGGCGAAGTACTCACCGAAGCGGGACTTCGCCTCCTCGACTGATCCCGGGACCGCGCCCGGCGCGCCGACGGCGACCGCGACGGCTTCGGTGATCTCGGCGACCGTCGGGTTGCTGCCGTCGCCGAGGACGTAGTAACCGCGCGCGTCGTCGGTCTCCAGCGCCAGACGGAAGGCCGTGGCGAGGTCGGCGGCGTGCACCGTCGACCAGTGCTGGCGGCCGTCGCCGAGCATGATCAGCTTGCCGGACTCGTCGCGCGGGGAGCCGAGCAGCGCGCCCGGGACGGCACCGCCGCCGTCGCCGTACGCGACGCTGGACACCAGGATCGTCGTGCGCGGGCCGTCGGCGGCCAGGATCCGCCGCTCGATCGGCTCCTTCCAGGCCACCATGGCCGGCGCCCGGAACGGGGAGTCCTCGGTGATCGCGGTGTTGTCGCCGTAGACCCACAGGCCGCTGATCTGGACGTAGGGCTTGCCGGTGCCGGCGTAGGCCTCGATCACGGCGTCCACGACCGCGTTGTCCACGTCGGCGCTGGTGGCGTCGCCGGGGCTGGCGGTGTGCACGGCGCCGTCGGTGTCGGCGAGCAGCTGCGCGACCCGGGCCCGGTCGGCCAGGTCGACGACGACCGGGGTCGCGCCGTTGGCTTCAGCGGTCTTGGCGCCGGCTTCGTTGTGGACGAGCGCGACCACCTCGTGGCCGTGCTCGCGGAGCTCGGCCAGGACGTGCGAGCCGATGAACCCGGTGGCGCCGGTGAGTGCGACTTTCATGGTCTTCACCCTTCTGCGGGTTGG
>NZ_JAACYW010000391.1 GCF_015356825.1 Catenulispora rubra
GGTGGGGGTCGCGGGGGCCGGGACGGCGGCGGCGTCGACGTCCGCGTCGGCGACTACGAACAGTATGGCGAACGAGGCCGCGGGCACCGGCGCGGTGAGGAACGGCGCGGTGCGGAACACAGACCAGGCACGAGTGCGGTTCGACCGGTGGACCACGCGGTCCGACTTCCAGTGCGGGGAGTCCGACGGCATCCTGGCGTTGCCGGGGCAGCGGTTGGGCGTCGTCATCGCGGAGGCGGTGGGGACCATGTCGTACACCGACCCCTACCTGAACACCACCACGATGTACGAGTACGCGACCTGGACCTCCCCGCTGCGTCGGCTGGACTTCGGCGCGACGCAGCTGACCGCGCACTGGAACGCGGACACGCCGAAGGGCACGTTCCTGAAGGTGGAGCTGCTGGCGACGATGGAGGACGGCCACGTCGACGACTGGGTGATGGGTATCTGGACGTTCGACGACAGCGAGCTCGACCGCACCTCGGTCAACGGCCAGATCAACGCCTACGGCGAGGTCGACACCGACACGTGGAGTTCGGAAACCGGGCACTCGATGAGCGCCTACCAACTGCGCCTGACTCTGTTGCGCCACCCCGGTTCGCGTGCGACGCCGCGCGTGTGGCAGATCGGCGCGGCCGCGTCCGACGTCCCGACGCGTACCACGGTGCCGGCCAGCACGCCCGGACCGGCGACCGGCGTCACCCTGCCGGTCAAGCCGTACGCGCAGTACGTGCACGACGGGCAGTACCCCGTGTACGGCGGCGGCGGTGAGGCGTGGTGCAGCCCGACGTCGACGGAGATGGTGGTCGAGTACTGGGGCAAGGCGCCCACGGCCGATCAGCTGGCGTGGGTCGATCCGAGCTACGCGGACCCGGCGGTGGACCAGGCGGCGCGGTACAGCTACGACTACGGGTACCAGGGCACTGGGAACTGGCCGTTCACCTGCGCGTACGCGGCGTCGTACGGGTTGGACGCGATGGTCGTGCGGCTGAACTCGATGACCGAGCTGGAGGTGCTGATCGCGGCAGGGTTCCCGATCGTGACCGCGCAGTCGTTCACGCTGGAGGAGAACGGCCGCTACGCAAGCAACGGGCACTTGTGGCTCGTCATCGGCTTCACGGACACCGGCGACGTGATCGTGAACGACCCCGCCGCCAAGACCAACGCCGAGGTGTACACGGTGTACCCGCGCCGGACGTTCGAGAACGTGTGGCTCCGGACCAACTTCACCAAGGCCAACGGCAAGCCCGGCTACAGCTCCGGCGGCGTCGCATACCTGATCAAGCCGCACGACAAGGGACTGCCGGACGTCGTGGACCCGCGGAACCCCAGCTGGCCCTGCGACCCCTGGGGATGAGAGCTGATTGAGGCCCCTGCGTGGTGCCGGTCGCGGTCTCGCCAGGCTGCTCGTGGTAGCTGCCTGGCGAGGCGGCGGTTCTCCCCGTTCTGGCCTGTTCCAGCCGGACCCCCGAACTCGAAGCCCAGTAGGCTGAAGACATGCACTGAGCTCATACGCTCCTTACTCAACGCGCCCGACATCCTCAGCCCGAACAAAATCGGCTTCACGATTCGGAACAGGGATCGGATCGGGGCGAAGCAGTCGCGCCTGGCCGTCGTGGAAGCGTGGAGGTTCCGCAACGCCCTCGACAGCCGAAGATCAGACGAGTCATCGCTTAAGTTCGTCGGCGACGACAGCCTCCCAATCTGCTCCGGCAAGCCCGGCTGACATCAAGACATCAGCCCAGTCACGCTGAACGAAGGCAATCAATGAAGTCACGTCCATGCCGCGCTCGGCAAGGATGGACATCGCGACTACGATCCGGTCAGGATCCTGACCATCGATGTCGCGGGCGGTAATCCGACTGACGCCGTTCATGAAGGCATCGAGTATATCCGGCGACAACACTCTTCCTATATACCTCAGGCACTTTTCCGACGGCTGCACTATTCCTCCAACCGTTGCGATGCTCATGACGACGGTGGAACGAGGTACTGATAGGAGCCCGTGCCCTCATCGGAAAACTCGTACCCGGCGGCCAACAGCTGGTTAACCTCCCTAGCGAATATTGACTCATCGTAGCCGCCCTTGGGGTCGCCGGCCAACGAGTCGTCGCTGATCGGGGAGGCCAACAGCACGGGCTGCCCCTTCGCGATTATGCCCGCGATCCACTCGTCGTTTCTGCCGATGTTCCACTTCCTCAAGCTCAGGACCTCGAAGCCGTTCAGTCCTCGATAGAACTGCAGAGGGCTTCCACGTCGCCCAAGCACGGCGTATTTCGCGTTGACCGTCGAGGGGAGCTTTTTGCAGGTGTCATTGTGCACCAGCACCGGCGTGTCGCCAGCGACCACATAGTACGTGTGCAGGCCATCGATGGTCAGGTCGTACGTCACCAACGAGGAGCTGAAATCGCGGATCCCGGCGACTGCGGCGTCGGAGTTCCCGCCGGTCTCCAGCCGGTCTGAGATCCGGAGTTCGGCGGCGTTCACGAACGCCCCTTGGGTCACGTCGTAGTACGGGTGGTTCTGCGTGCTCGTGATCGTCTCGTCGCCATGCGCAGTGCTGATCGTCAGCGCGGTGAAGGACTTGTCAGTCAGGGTTTTGTGTACCGCGTCGACGCGGTGGCGCTCGAGGGCACCACCCGGCGCCGCGTTCTCGATCGTGTCGCCGACCTTGACGTCCTCGATGGGCTCGCTGTTGCCGTCAGCCATCAGGACGCGGGTTCCGCCAGCGAAGGAGTGGCACATGTTGTCGCCGCAGCCGCCGGTCTGCGCCAGTGAACACGTGGTGCCGGTGCCCATGTTGAGCAGGTTGCCGTCGGCGGTGCACTGATAGCCGGCCAGGATGATCAGACAGGACTTCTGGCTGGTGGCGCCGCCGAGGTCGAGCAGGCCGCCCGGTGGGAGTGTCGGGAAGTCTGCGGCGGTGCAGGACAGTGTGTTGCCGCCCGCGCCACAGGTACCGACCGGGGCTGTGCCTTGGCCGCTGGCCGGTGCGCGGTTGTCGGCCACGGTGACGGTGGGTGTGGCGAACTGGATGGGGTTGGACCAGTCGATCAGCAGTTGTTGCGTGATCGTCCAGTCGTCCTTGACCGGGGAGACGGTGGTCTGCCAGTAGTGCCGGCCGTCGGACCAGTAGGTGTAGACGGTGGTGGTGACCTGGCTGTAGTGGTCGACGCGGGTGTACAGGTACTGGTTGTCGTACCACTTGGAAGTGGTGTCCCAGGTCTTGGTGGCGGTCACCGTCTTGCCGCTGGTGATGTGCGGCGGAGGCGGCGGAGGCGGGGGCGCCGGTTGGTTGGCCGCGGACGGCGCGGTGACCGGTGTGGTGGTGGACGGCGGGTGGACGAACACCGAGGGGTCAGTTCCGGCCCCGGGTGCGGTGGTGGTCGCCAGCGAGCCGGTGGTTCCGCTGACTGGGTCGAACAGGCCATCAAATGTCAGTCCGCGATCGGTTACGGCAAAGGTGTAAAGGCCGTACCCGACGACCCCTAGTACGATGATCGACCCCACTACCAGTGCTGCAACGCAGCCGAATGCGCAAACAACTGCGCCTTCAGCGACTTCGGCGAGCCCGGTTGCCGCCGCAAGTGCCGGAGCCGCCTCTTCAGCGACGGCAACTGCGGCTCTGCTCACTCCGGCTCCGACGAAAGCTGTGATCTGGCCGATCGCATTTGCACTGTTCTGCGCGGCGGTGGAGATTGCGTTGCCGATGTCGCTGCCGACATTGCAGACGACGGAGAACCAGCCGCAGTCGTGGCCGCTGGGGTCGAAAGCGCTGGTGGGGTTGGCTGCCGCGTACGCGTACAGGTTCGTCCCGACGGCGTTGTGTGCGGCCGGTGCTGCGCTGTCTTCGGACAGGAAGATGCCGGCGGTGGGGTCGTACCAGCGTGATTCGGCGTAAGTGCGGCCGGTGGCGGGGCTGGTGTAGCTGCCCTGGTATCCGACGTTGGGCAGGGTGCCGGTGCTGGTGGTGACGGCGCCGAAGGCGTTGTGGCTGCGGCTGGCGGCCAGGGCGCCGGTCTTGGGGTTGGTGCCGGCGATGATGTCGCCGTGGGCGTTGGTTTGCAGGCTCAGGGCGCTGCCGCCGCTGGTGGGGGTGGCGGCCAGGGGTGCGCTGGTGTCGCCGGGGGCGCGGGCGTAGTTCCAGGCGCCGTCGCTGGCCGGTTCCAGGCCGGCTTGGGCGTACTGGTTCAGGCCGCTGGAGCCGTTGCCGTTGTTCTGCAGGCGGCCGAGGGCATCGTAGGAGTAGGTGGTGCTGCCGTCGTTGATGAGTTGGCCGAAGGCGTCGAACTTGTCGGCGGTGGTGGTGGTCGCGCCGGTGGCGGTGACGGTTTTGCTGGTGCCGGCCAGGGTGCCGCGCGGGGACCAGGTGTAGGTCGTGGTGGCATCCGGGGCGGTGAGGGTCTGTAGCCGGTTGCGCTGGTCGAAGATGGCGGTGGTGGTGCTGGTGGCTGTGCCGGCGGCGTTCAGGTCGGTGACGGAGGTGCGGTTGCCGACCGGGTCCCAGGTGTACTGCTCCTGGCCGCTGGTGGTCCCGCCACTGCTGGTGGTGTCGTCGGTCAGCCGGTCGGCGGCGTCGTAGGCGTAGGTGTGGGAGCCTTCGGTGGCGTAGGTGCCGCTACCGGTCTTGCTGGTCAGGTTGCCGTTGGGGTCCCAGGTGTACTTCAGCTGCCCGAGTTGGGCGTTGGTGGGATCGGAGAGTGTCTGGGTATTGATCCGGCCCAGGGCGTCGTACCCGTAGGCGGTGGACGGTCCAGCGGTGCCGGAGGTGGTGTCCTTCTCGGTCTGCAGCTGCCCGGCGGTGTCGTAGGTGTAGGCGCGGGTGGCGCCGGAGACCATGTCGGTTTCGGTGCCCACGTCGGCCAGCCCGGAGTAGGTGTAGTCGGTGGCGCCGGTGACGTCGACGCGGTGGGTCAGCCGGCCCTCGGCGTCGTAGGAGGCGGTGTAGGCGACGGTGGAGGTGCCACCGGGCGGGGTGTCGGAGGCCGACGTCATCAGGCCCCGGTCGTCGTAGCCGAAGCTCATCGGCGCCAGCGCGGCCGAGGACATGGAGGTCAGCTGGCCGTCCAGGTCGTATCCGAGGGACCGGGCCGCAGTAGCGGTCTCGGCGCCGGTGCCGGTCTGGCCGGTGAGCCGCCCGAGGTTGTCGTAGGTCTCCGTCGTGGACACCCCGCCGGGTGCGGTGCTGTCGATCGGCGAACCGGCGGTGTTGTGGCTGACGGTCCAGGTCCGGTCGGCGACGTTCGGCTGGGCGGCGGTAGCGGGCTCGACCCGGGTGATCGGCTCACCGAGGCTGTCATAGGTCTGATACGCGGCGTTGCCGTTGGCGTCGGTGGTGCGCGTGGGGTTGCCGTCGGCGTCGTAGCCAGTCGTGGTGACGGCCGCCGGGTGCGTGACGCCCTTGTTGTCCACGGTCGCCGGATCAGTGATCGAGGTGAGCTGCCCTGCCGCGTTGTAGGCGGCCGACCGGACGTTGCCGCGCCCGTCGGTGAGCGAGGTCAGCTGCCCGGCCTGGTCATAGCCGTACTTCTGCGTGGCCTGCACAGTCTTGGTGGCGTCGTACTGACCGGCCTGGACCACCTGCCCGGCCAGGTCGTACGTGTACTGCGCGGAACGCCCGAGCGGATCTGACACCACGGTCGGACGCCCCGCCACATCGTACTGGTAGGAGGTTGTCCCCCGGCCGCTCTGCTGCGAGAACAGCAGCTGCCCGGCATTGTTGTACCGCATGCGCACGCTGGTGTCGGCGGTCCGGACAGACAACACCTCGCCGAAAGCATCATAGGTGTAGCTGGTGGTGTACTGCGTCGGCGTCGAAGTCCCGTTACGCACCACCTGTACCGTCGTCGACAACCGCTCGGCAACGTCATAGGTGTGCAGCACCTGCGCGCCGGTCGGATCGATCTGCGACAGCAGGTTGTTGGCGTCGTCGTACACATTCTTGATGACCCCGGCGGCGGCCTTCCCGTCGGCCGAAGGCTGTGTGACCGTCAGGGGGCGGTTGCGCATGTCGTATTTGTAGGTGGTGGTCTGCCCCAGCCGGTCGACGTGCGTCAGAACGTTGCCGTTGCTGTCGTACGTCCACTTCTCCACCGGCTTGGACGTCGACCCGTCCGGCTGCGCCGCGGTGGGATAGTCGACCTCTGTCTTACGGCCCAACCCGTCGTAGACGGTGTGGGTGACAGCCCCGTTCGGATCACGGACGTCAGTCGGCTCGCCGAATGTGTCGTAGCCACGCACCGCCTGCGGCGAAACCGTGGTCGGCGCTGCCCCGGAGCCGTTCTCCACCTGCACCGGCGGCTCGGTCACGGACACCAGACGACCGAGCGTGTCGTAGCCGTCGGTGGTCGTGTACGCCGGCGACGGCGGCGTGGTGGACCCGAACGCCGCCGAACCGCGCGGATCGGTCGAGGCCAGCACGTTCCCAGACGCGTCCCGCTGGAACGTGCTCACCTCATCCGGCGCCGCGTCGTTGTGCACAGAGACCTGATACAGCTGCCCGGTAGGCGTGTAGCCGTTCGACGTCGTCTCGGTACGCGTACCGTCCGACAACGTGGTCGCCAACAAGGTACCGGCCGGGTCGTAGGCGTATGCGGTGGTGCGGTTCAGCCCGCCGGGGTCAACCGTGGTGCTGGTACGGGTGTTGGCGATGTCGTAGCCGGTTTTGGTCACCCGCTTCGGAGAGGACGACGTGCCACTAGCGGTGTCAGTGAACTGATTACCGGTCAGGTCATAGGTGTAGGTGTGCAGCACGAGATCCTGCGCCGACGCGCCCGGGGTCTCCTGGTAGGACTGGAACGTATCGGTGCTCTTCAGATCGTCGTTGGTGTAGGTGTAGGACACCGTGTGCTGCATCGCGTCATCGACGGCCTGCAAACGCCCCGCATAGTCGTAGTACTTGAACGACAGGAACACGTTGCGCGGCGCCGTCGGCACACTGGGGTCGTCAACGAAGTTCATCAGCTCCGTATACGTGGGCTGACCGGCCTGGTTGTAGCCGTAGTGGAACGTCGTGCCGTTCGTGTCGGTCTCGGTGAGCATGTCGCCGAGCGCGTCATACGTCGCGGTGGTGTTTGTGATGACAGGACTGGGGCTGGTGCGGGTCTGGGTGCGGTTGCCCATTCCGTCGTAGCTGTAGATGGTCCGCCGGAAATTGTCCCCGCCGGCTGTGGTCGGAGTCTGGTCGGCCCTGGTGGAGCTGGCCAGGTTGCCGTCGCTGTCGTATCTGTCAGTCGTGAGCATCTGGTGCGTCACGCCCGTGATCTGGTTGGTAGCCGACGGGTCCAGTTGCGTCAGCAGGTGGCCGTCCGGATCGTAGGTGTAGTCGGTCTCCATCGAGCCGGCACCGTCGACGACCACCTTCTTGACCATGTTCCCGTAGGCGTCGTAGAAGGAGTTGCTGACCTGACCCGCCGGCGTCGTCACCCTGGTCTGCCGACCCAGATGGTCGTAGCCGTAGGTGGTGACCCGGCCGTCCGGGTCCGTCATCGAGGCACGCAGGTTGCACGGCTGCAACGTCGACGCCGCCACCGTCGTGTCGTTCACCACCGCCGGCGGCACAGTGTTGTTGTCGCAGGTGTAGGCGTACGTGCTGGTCGCCGCGTTCGCAGCGACCTTGTTCACCGCCGTCGACTGCGTGACCAGCGATCCGTTGGCGTTGTAGGTCATGTTGACCACGTGACCGTCCGCGTCGATGGTCTGCGTCACCTCCCCGTAGCGGGGATCACCCGGCTGCAGCACCTGGTCGTTGGGCCCCAGCGTCTGATGCATGTACGCCGTGGTGGTGGACGTCTGGCCGTCCCGATACCGCGTGATCGCATTGAGCCAGCCCTCTGACGCCCACTGCCAGGACGTCGCGTTTCCGTTCTCGTCCAACATGCTGGCGACCTGACCGAACGCACCGAACCCCCAGGAACGGGTCGTCGACGCCGTCGGGAACAAGTCCCCCGACCAGCGCGCCAGCAGCGAACCGCTGTAACTGAACTCATACGACATCGCCAGCCCACGCGGATCGATCACCACGTCCACCAGCGACACGTTCTGGTTGGACCCGACACGACGATCCGGCGCTGGACCAACGAGATCATCGACCTGCTCGCCGCCAGGGCACCGCGCCTGGACCGCGCCCTGAAGAAGATCGCCCGACGCGGCGGGGAGGTCGTGCTGATCGACGGCACCCTCATTCCCACCCGCCGCCGCACCGGCAAGGCCAACCGGCCCAACTACTCCGGCAAACACCACCGTCACGGCCTGCACTTCCTGGCCCTCACCGACGACAACGGACGGCTCCTCTGGATCTCCGCCGCCAGACCCGGCCGCACCCACGACGCCACCGCCGCCCGCCACGACCACATCCTCGACCACCTGAAAGCCGCCGGCCTCGGCGCCCTGGCAGACCTCGGATTCCTCGGCGTGGACAAACCGGCCGACCCCGACGACCTGGTCATCATCACCGGCTACAAGGCCACCCGCTACCGCAAGCTCACCACCGGCCAGAAGACCGCCAACAAGGTGATCGCCGCCGGACGCGCTCCCGTCGAGCACGGCTTCGCGCACCTCAAAAACTGGCGCGTCCTCACCAAACTCCGCACCAACCCCGCCCGCGCCACCAACCTCCTGCGCGCCGTGCTCGTCCTGACCAACCTCGAAGCCGATCGATGACAGACGATCTAGATCCAAGACAGTCGCGGCCAACCAGCACGAGCACCCACGCACTCTGCCACGCCAGAGACCTGACCAGCGACTTCAAGATGACAACCGCCCACTGATCGAGACGACCAGCGCGCCGAGCGCAGTGGCGCCGTTGACGACGGCTAGGACGGCATCCGTGGTGGTGCCGAGCTCGTCATTGGCCGGCGGGTGTTCGAGGATCGACAGCTCCGCCGCCTGCGCCAGGTCCAGATCCCCCCTGAGGGCCCGGTACAGGACCCGCGTCTCCGCCGCAGACCCGGATTCGACCCGGATGAGCACGCTCGTCACGGCCGGCGCCCCCTTCGTCCGCGTTCTGTTCACGCCAACCAGCATCGTATTTGTCCAATCCACCGCACGCCTACCCGACCTCGGCCGCTAGTGCGGTGACCGGTCACGTTCGCCGGGTGGTGTGACAGTGCGGGTCGCAGGCCTCATCTTTGGTAGTAGCGGGATCGCTACTGAAGGTGGGGCCTGCGATGGCAGAACCGGTTCGGGCACGA
>NZ_JAACYW010000392.1 GCF_015356825.1 Catenulispora rubra
GCCCCGACCACCCCGCCCGCCCCGCCTACCGAGGCCGGTCACCCAGAATCGCAGCACGCTCCATCACCCGGCGTCGCGGGAAGTAATCACTGACCGCATAGTGCTGCACGGCCCGGTTGTCCCAGAACGCGATCGAACCGGCCGCCCACTTGAACCGCACCTGGAACTCCGGCACCGCGGCCTGCCGGAACAGCACCTTCAGCAGCTCCTCGCTCTCGTCGTCGTCCAGCCCGACGATGTGCGTCGTGAAGATCGCGTTGACGAACAACGTCCGCCGCCCGGTCCGCGGATGGATCCGCACGACCGGGTGCTCCACCGCCGGGTACTTCTCCTGCATCTCCCGGAGCTTGTCCGCGTCCATGCCGAGCCCGAACGGCAGCGTGAAGTCGTGCACCGCGACCCTCCCCTCGATCCGGGCCTTGACCTGCTCGGGCAGGAAGTCGTACGCGGCGGCCATGTCCGCGAAGCAGGTGTCGCCCCCGGCCTCCGGCACGTCCAGGGCCCGCAGCACCGAGCCCAGCGCGGGCTGCTCGCGCCACGTGACGTCGGCGTGCCACACGTTCTCCACACCCGCGTTCTCCGCCCCCTTCTCAAAACGCACGATCTCCGGAACATCGCCCTGCGGCAGGAAGGGATGGATCTCCAATTCGCCCCACATTCCTGCGAAATCCCGATGCCCGGCACCGGTGAGCCGGTTCTGGTCCCGGAAAAACAGGACCTTGAATTCCAGCAGCGCCCGGTCCAGCTCGGCGAATACCTCGGGCGCGATCGGCTCGCCGAGATCGATATCCGAAATCTCCGCACCGATCAGCTGAGTGCACGGCGCGACCGTGATGAACTCGTATGGGTGAGATTCTTCGCCTTCCGGCAGGCGTCGCAGGGCCCTGCGCGGACCGGCGTGGAGCTCGCGGCCGGTGAGGAGGGCTTGGAGGGTGGCGTAGGGGGCCATGGGCTCACTCCTTGTGCGTCGGGTGCTTCGGGTCCGTGGGGTGTATCGGGTCGCACAGGATCGCGGCCCCGGCGGCGACCAACGTCTCGGTCCCGACGCCGGTCCCCGGATGCCGCTCACGATCAGCGAGCGCGGTAATGACCAGCAGCGCCACCAGACGCATCCGTTCGGCGAACACGCCGGGCGGCAGGCGCAGCTGACTGGTCGCCGCCTGGAGACCGGATATCAGAGCTCGGATGCTCGAACCCTCCGGACGCTCCAAGGCGAGCGAAGCCGGGTCGTACTCCGGATACCGCATCGCCTCAGCGAGGAAGCGCAGATACCACGACGAACGCCCGGCCTTCTCGGCGTCGGTCAACGTCTCGGCCAGCGGCTCAACCAGGGCTCTGACATAGGTCAGCACCTCGCCACCGCCGCCGTCACCACCACCACCACCACCATCGGCGTGCGCGGCCAAAAACTCATGCCGCCGCGCATTGATCGGCGTCATCCGATGCTCATACAACGCGCCGACCAACGCATCCCGCGTCCCGAAGTGGTACGCGACCGCCGACGTGTTCCGCTGCCCGGAGTCCGCGGCGATCTGACGCAACGACACCGCCTCGATGCCGTCCTCGGCGAACCGCCGCTCGGCCGCCTCCAGGATCCTGATACGTGCGCTCACGCGGCGCACGTTAACGCGATTGCGTTAAAAGTGGAAGAGCGAAGCCCGAGCAAGCCTCAGCCCAGCTACACCTCAGTCCATCAGGGTCCGTAGCCACTCCAACCCCGCCGCGCTGAACGCCGCCTGGAACGGCCGCAACGTCGGCAGTCCCGGCGGCGCCGGCTGCCGACTCGAATACATGATCAGACCGACGATCCCGACCGCGAAGGCCCGCACCGCCTCCGGATCCGCCCCCGCGAGCAGCGGATGCGCGGTGACGACGCCCGCCAGCTCCGGCCCGCCGTACATCCACACGTTCGGCACGAACAGCGCCATGTCCAGCCACGCCGCACCCCGCGAGGCCCACGGCCAGTCCACGAAGTACACACGGTCGGCGGTGATCAGGACGTTGTCGGCGCGGACGTCCAGATTGACGAGCGTGTCGCCTTCGCACAGCGCCGCCATGCCCTCTTCGATCGCGGCCAGCCGGTCCAGCCGCCCGAGGGCCCACTCATCGAGCCACGCCAAGTCGTCCTCGCCGGCCGCGTGAGCCTTCGCGAGACTGCGCCAACCGTTGAATCCCACCAGATGTTCGAGAACCGGCGGCACGTCGTCGATCGGCGACGGCGTCAGCATCTCGGCCAACTCACCGAGCGCGTCCACGGTCCTGCGCAGCTCGTCCAGATCCCAATCAGGGCCCGGATTCCGGCCGTCGATCTCCTCGAAGACCAGGACCACCCAGCCGTCCTCGTCCAGCGAGCCCAGCAGCTTCGGCACCGGCGCGTGCTCCGGCATCCGCGCGGAGTACTTCGCCTCCCGGCGGTGCATCCCCGGCGAATCAGGGTTCGTCTCCACGCTGACCGCCTTGACGAACGCCCGCCGCCCGGTCGAGGTCCTCAGCCGTACCGCCGGCCCCGGCGAGAACCCGCCGGTCTGCGACACGGCCTCGACCACCTCTCCCCCGCCCAAGAGGTCCACGACGCGGGCTCTGAGGTGTTCCGGCACGGCGGTCCACGGCGCGCGCACGCCGCTGGCCGCGGGGAGTGGTCGTCTCGTCATTCAGGCATGATGCCGGGGATGCCCGGCGGGCGTCATCTCGATTACCTCGAACGCGCCGGTCACCGCCCCGCCGATGGCCGTGACCGTCCCCGGCGCCCGTTACGCTGGTGCGCGTGCTGACCGTCTCCACCGTCAACGTCAACGGCATCCGTGCCGCCGCCGCCAAGGGCTTCACCGAGTGGCTGAACGCCACCCCGGCGGATGTCGTGTGCCTGCAAGAGGTCCGGGCCGAACCGGACCAGTTCCCGGCGCACCTGCGCGCGCCCGAAGGCTGGCACACGCTCATCGCCCCGGCCGCCACCAAGGGCCGCGCCGGCGTCGCCCTCTACAGCCGCATCGCCCCCACCACCAGCCGCATCGGCTTCGGCGACCCCGAATTCGACACCTCCGGCCGCTACGCCGAGATGCAGCTCCCCACCGTCACCATCGGCAGCCTCTACCTCCCCGCGGGCGAGGTCGGCACCGACCGCCAGGCGGAGAAGGAACGCTTCATGAAGGCCTTCCACACCCACCTCACCGCCCTGACCACCGAGGCCACCGCCACCGGCCGCGCCATCCTGATCTGCGGCGACTGGAACATCGCCCACCAGGAAGCCGACATCAAGAACTGGAAGGCCAACCAGAAGAACTCCGGCTTCCTCCCCGAGGAACGCCAGTGGCTCACCAGCGTGATGACCGACGCCGGCTACGTCGACGTGGTCCGCACCCTGCACCCCGGTGTCGAAGGCCCGTACTCATGGTGGAGCTTCCGCGGCAAGGCGTTCGACAACGACAGCGGATGGCGGATCGACCTAGTTTTGACAAGCCCCAATATCGCACAAACTGCCACGTCGGCGGTAGTGGAGAAGGCTGCGACCTACGCGGAGCGGTGGTCTGATCACGCTCCGGTGACCTGCACGTTCGACTGGGACATCGCGGCAGTACCCGCACCACGCCGCCCGGTTGAGGACGTAAGTGCTGACGTGACGACCAGCTAAGTCTCCGGGCTGGCCATTTGGCCGGCCCGGGCCAGAAGCCTCGGCAGCCTATGACGAGGCCGCGGCAACCCCAGTTCCGTTGTGACAGCACCGAGCAGCCTGTTACGAATACCAGACCCCGTGGACGTTCCGTCCGGGCCAAAGTCAGGAGCGCCGCCAAGGCGCGGAGGCCATACTGCCTGCAACCATGCAAGCCGAGATCGAACAAGCTGCAAAGGTTCACGATGGCGAGAGAGCTCGCAGGACTACTTCGCACGCTGCAGCACGAGGTGCGCAGCAAAGGCGATCCCAGCTCACCACACGGTCGCGGCGGAAAGATTCCTACGCACTTGGCAACAGCTGAGGCCAGCTGGTTACAGGTCGACCGCGACGCTGCTCAGCTCATCGACCAGCTAGTCGCTGCGCTGCTCGACGACGAACACTTCGAGTACCTTGCCGGTAAGGCCGACGCTACCGTTTGGGAATTCACGTGCAAGTGCGCACTCGACCGGCGCACCGATCACGTGAAGACATTCATGAGAGACCACCGCCGCGACCTTGAGTCTTTCACTGTGCAGTTCTCAGTCGATCACTTGACGGTGGCCAGCCCTGAGCTAGTGGGCGACGTCGTACTCCTCCCCTTGCCGGACGCATCGACCCGCGAGGGACAACACCTCCGCCATGATTCTGCCGCAGGATGTATGGCACAGCTCGAGGTGACTGGAACAAACTCGATTCGAGCGATCGAGCGTGGTCGTGAGCGGGCCCGGCATGCTCTGAGCCTTCTCCGCCTGAGCCTGGCCGACATGAACGCGCTAAACCAGAAGCAGTTGCGGTTCCGCCTCGGAGAGATGTACCTCACCGAGGGATACGAAGGATTCAGCCGCCATTCCGACGTGGCGTACGGGATGGACTTCCCTAAGCCCATCATCGAGGTATTTCCGACCTTCAGGCCGCTTGATATCCCATTCAACAACGGCACCGAGATCGAGACGCGTATCGGCCTGGCTCTGTCGTGGATCGATGCCGCCTACATGGATGCAAGCCCAATCCATCGCATCGGCTTCCTCTTCACCGCCCTGGAAGCAATACTTGGCGACTCATCTGAAGGCCTAAAGGCGCCAGCCCTCGTGTTCTACCGCACTGCCCTCGGCCACATCGTTCGAGGACACTTCCCAGACCCGAACCGGCTGTACTACCTCTACGACCGCGTCCGCTCGTACGCGACCCACGGCGAACCCACGCCCGACGTGAGCGAAGACGACGTCTCCTATCTGAACTGGAACATCCGTGAGACGCTGCTCGATCTCGTGAGCTTCTCCAGAGAGCGCAACTTGACCAGCCGGAAGAAAGTACGGCAGGAACTCTTACGGGACGGCGTTGACCAACTCACCCTGGATTTTCTCCGCTCACATGGGCCGCAGGAATGGTGGGGCGAATGGTCGCCTGGCCCACCGCAGCGCAAAAGCCAGCGTGAGCAAGAACTAGCTGCCAAAGTCGAATCACTTGAGACAGAGCTGGACATGCTCAAAGAGCAGCGAACTCCGCAGCAACAAAGCAGCACAACGATACAAGAACCAGGGGCCTAACATCGCCGCCCGCCGGTAGCTCGTCTGGGCTACCGACCTCAGATCGGATTGCCGAACCGTGTCAGTTGTCCCCTACCCCGATGACGACGAACGGCGTCCCAGCCCGTGAATCGAGCAGCAAGCCGCCATCGTTTCGCGAGGTCCTTCCGGCAAGAGTGAGATAGACGAACACGGCCGCGACCGGGGCTCGGATCCACAGCCGAGTGAACGGTGACAGTGCGGACGCGACGCCGGCCCTGCCCACAGGTGTCATTCGTGTCGACGTGGACCGCCCGACGACGCGATCGAAGTCGCCGCCTCGTTATTGGGCCCGCTGAGCGTGCCGTGGTCCTACCATGGGCGGGCCCTCACTTCTCAAGTTCGAGTCCTGCGGAGCGTGCTGTGAACGTTGACTGGACGTCACTGTTAGGCCTGAGCACGGTGTCGGCGTTCGTCGCGGCCGTCACATCCGGCGCGATCAAGCTGTGGGGCGATGCGCGGCAGCGCGACTCCGAGGCGAATGCGCGCAGCGAAGAGCGGGTCCATCAGCAGTACCTACGTGCGGAACAGGCGCACGCCGATGCCCGGCCGGAGTACCTCCCGCGTGTGGCCTCGATCCTGGACTGGATCGAGCACGAGGCGCTGTCGATTTACGGTGGCGAGGTCGACTACACCGGGGAATTCTCCACCAAGCCCGAGCTAACGTCGGTCGTTGAGGTTATCCGCGCACTACGGGATGTGGAGAAGCTGCACCCTACGAGCGGGGTCCGGGTCTCCGCCAGCGCACTACGCTCGCGCATCGACAGCTTCTACAACGATTACGATCCGAACCGCGTACACGCCGAACCCGAACACTTCCCAAGTCCCGCTGCCTACCGCCGCTTCATGGAGATCGAACCACCCCTGGACCAGATGCGGACGTGGCTGAAAGATGCTGAGCAGTTGGTCGAGCTAGTACATCTACCACCGGTTGGTGACGAACGGTCCGTTCTAACCCAGCAGCGCCCCGAACCAGTCGGCCAGTCCAAAAGGCGGCGCCTGCGAGCTGGACGTCGCAAGGACGCTATCGACACTGGGGCGGGCCCACCGAGCACACGTGACCGAACAGAAGGCTTTGCAACGTGACCAGGTGGCTAATGACCGTGACCGAATATCGGGCGGCATCGCACGCCACCCGTACGTCGACGCGCCCGGCCAAGCCGACACTGGTGTGCAGTGCCGCGACCGTCCTCCTCGCGGGAATGTTTGGCTTCGCCGCCCCTGAGGCCGTTCCTGGCTTTACAACGGCACAGAGCGCCCGTAGACGAACGGCAAAGAAAAGTCGGGCGGGGGTACGGTGCCGGCCAGCCCACAGGCGGCGATGACGTGAGTGTACGAGCCTTCGGCCAAGGTCTCGGCACTGCATTGCCGGCGAGAGCCTGCCATCTCGCATTGGAAACCGACGGCGGCGTGATTGCGCACGTGAGCAAACGCGTCGTTGGGAAAGTCGGCGCGAACGGCGTACCACTGCCCCGCGTGTTCGGATGTCGGCAACGCAGCGGCGGTTTCCGGCTTCATGGGCAGGAAGAGTTGACCGTCGTGGTGGCGGATGATGAGCACCCGATCCAAGTAGTCGCACTCATCTGGTTGCGGACTGTTTGCGTCGAGCCACGCAATCCCGTCTTCCCGAGTTCCCGGTCCCCACAGGTACTCGGCCGGGTACCGCGTGGTCTCGTACCACGAGTCATACGAGGTGATATCGGGGTCGGACAAGCGGCTGCCGGGCTCCCAGACGGCTCTGACGACAGCGAACTCAAACTTGTCGTCGCCTTCGGTTTCATCGCGAAGCACGTCGGCCTGGCTCACGTAGATTTCCGTGCCGTCCTTGCGCCACGCCATGGCCACGACCGATCGTTTCAACGGCGCTGGATAAAACCGGCCCCCCGGGGTCGGTACCCCCCCACAACTGGTTGATGAACTCCTGTAGGTCGTAGAGACCGCGGGCTGCGTCGACCGGGCCAAGCAGTTGGTAGGAGGTCGGATGTGCCACCGCGTTCCGCAGGTCCGCCAATGCCGACTGAGTAACCTGGCTGCGCTGTCCGCGGAGGATCTTTGCCGCACGTGCCCACTGGTACAAGCCAAAGCCAAAGAGCATTCCGTTGAACGGAATCGTCTCCGGGCCCGCCGCGATCTGGAGTTCCAGCTCCCATTTCTCTTGGTGACGTCGTGTACTTCCTCGTACCGGGTAACCGGTACGCGGTGAGCGAGACCCTGACGGTCGACAAAAGTCACGGTCCCCTGGTGGTAGTCGATGAAGCGGTCGCGAAGCGCCTGCTCGACTACTAGGAGGGCGTGATCATGAACGAGGGGTGAACAGGTCGTAGCACATGACGCCGTAGCCGAAGACCATCCGGAGCCGATCGAAGCTCCGCCGCGTACCGTCGGCCACGGCCGGATCGAGTTCGAGGCTGCCGACGACTTCCTGCTGGTACCTCGCCGCGTTCTCGGGCTTCATCTTCGCTCCAAGCCCCCAGGAGGTGAAGTGAAGCGTCCGATCATCCGGCTCTCTGAGCTCATCCCACGTCTTGATGTTCATGGCTTCCTTCGGCAAGGTGAGGGGACCCTACTCCATATTCTCGACCCGTGAGGCTCATCAGCTCTGGAGTTTTCGGGTCGGGTTCCCTGACGGCACGATCGAGAAGCGTCGCAAGTCGGCCCAGGGCGTTCCGAGTCGGGAGGTTGTCGTACTCGAGGTGCATGCTGGTTGGGTGGAGATCCCGCCCGCCGGCTGGCGTAAGAGTGCGATTCACCCGCGTAGGCAGTGGCCGCGGGAAGTGAGAGACTTCGTGCCGTGGCTGGCGTCCAACATCAACCAGCTTGGTGCGCTGTTGGACTGCGACCTGACGGTCGTTGCACGCGGGCAAGTGATGTGGGAAGCGACCGCGATACGCCCCGACCTGGTGGCGCAGACGGCCGATGGGGACCTCGTACTCATCGAGGCCCAACTCGGCCGCAGCGACAATCGACACCTCGGCCAGCTGTTGGTCTACGCCGCCGCTGGCGGCTTCTCGCAGCTGGTCTGGGTGATCGCCGACATGAGCGACGTGCCAGCCGTGGACCCAAACCACGCACGCGCTATAGCGCTGCTCGGCAAAGCGCTGACCCCATTCGGGATCACCGTCGCGATGGTGGAGGCAACCGTGGAAACCGATTGGTATCCCCCGCACGCCGACCCAGGCGCCTTCGAGATGACGCCCCGGCTGTGCTTGGTCGACCTGACGTCAGCGGCGATGCCGCGCTACGACTACCGCTAGCCGGACCGGCCAAGTCCGGCGCGATCAACGGCCTCAGCTATGGCCTTGGCCCGCTGCTCCAACCAGTAGTCCGTGGTACGTCGCTTTGCATCGGCGCTCTCTAGGAGCAGCGGGTCAAAGACGCACCAACCGACGCAGCGCCAGTTCCGCTTCGTCAAGGAGTTCCCGAGGTCCCGCCAGGCATCCATCCACACCGGGAGTACCCATGGCCACTCATTGGTTCCGTTAGGCCGGGCCCACGCTACGACCGCGGCATCTTCAGCGGGGCCGCCCGGCTCACGGCGGAGTTGGGCGTACGGCGCGTCAATGACTCCGCGCGAATCGCGAGTGGCACGGACTACAACGTCCGACGCCACGAGGTCGACAGTGACCGGTAGCAACGGCGGCGGGTGATGCCATCCGGACGGCAGATTGGCGTACGTTGGGGCTGGTGGAACGGGCATAGTCGAACATTAGTACGATCATGGCGTGATGTCGCGCCGAGGAACGTGCGGGTCGTCGATGCGACGTGACTCGATGTTTGGCACCTTGACTCGATTGGCGGCACCAAGCCGGACCATTCTGGACACCAGTTGAGGTCTAGAGCTGTGCCGTGACGCGTTAGTTGTCACCTGGCCATGCGATCTGTCACCGTGACGGGATCTTGATGCCGGTGTCGATGGCGTGGGCAAGCTCGACGGCGCGCTGGCCGAGTAGTGCTCGTAGGTCTGCG
>NZ_JAACYW010000393.1 GCF_015356825.1 Catenulispora rubra
CGGTCACGGCTCGGGCAACGTGGTGGCGGCGGGGGGTATTTCTTCGTCGGCGTCGACACTGCCTACTACGCCGGTGTCCTCGACGCTTGCACCGGACACACCGGTGACACCGAACTCGCCGACGTCCTCGCCGGTGACGACTTCGACGTCGTCGGCGGCGCCGAAGGTACGCGTGGTGCAGCCCGGGACAGTCGACCTCGGCGACGGCTACTCCCTGACTCTGACATCGAACTCGGAAACCCTCTCCGGCTTCGGCGGCCAGAACGGCCCGCACTACACCGACAACGGCAACCAGGCCGCCGGCTCGATCGGCATCCAGGCCGACGACCGGATGGTCGCGGGCCTGTACATCGGCAGCGGCGAGGCGGCCACGGGCCTCGTGACCGTGGACGGCAAGAAATACCCGGCGACGATCGTCACCCTGGCCGGCCACCCGGGCTGGAGCGTGGCCTACGCGCTGCTGCCGACGATGCCACAGATGGCGACCTCGACGATGTCGATCAGCGTCGCCGACGCGGCCGGGCACCAACTGGCCTCGTTCACGTCTCCGCCGCACGGGCACTGAGGTATGACAGCAGGGCACTGAGGTACGGCAGCAGGGCACTGAGGTACGGCAGCAGGGCACTGACCGCGATTCAGGTTGTGCCGGGCGTCTGAACCGCCCGGCACAACCCTTGCCCAGCAGCGTATGGAGCGCCGCTGGATGCTGCATTCTGTCACCGGCCTGCGGCTGGATGAACAGGTGTGGCCAGCCACACCCCAAGTCGATGGCCAGCCGCAGTGACCAGGCCCGACGTTCCCGCGATCGTGAACGTCATGGCACACGCAACCGTCTTTGCCCCCGTCCCACCGACCGCGCGCAGCTCGCCGCTCTCGGCGCGCGTCGTCGCGGCCCTCTGTGTACTCGCCGCGGTCTTCGCCGCCACGTTCGTCCTGGCGCCGGGACCGTTGGCGTCGAGCACGTCGGGCGCCAGCCTCGCCAACCGCGACACGCTCGACAACGCCGCGAAGACCGCCTTCGTCGGCTACTGGAACTCCGGCTCGCGGACCTTCACGCCGGACATGGCGAGGGTCGTCGACTACTGGCGTCAGTACCACGTGGTCAAGGCGATCGCCGCCGCGCTGCTGCTGCTCGTGGCGATCATGCTCACCGTTCGGCTCTGGCGCGCCCTGCTGGGAGCCGGTGCACGAGACACCCGAACGCGCTTCGGCCTCGCCGCCGGCTGGACACTCGCCACGCTGCTCACAGTAGGAAGCGTGCTGCTAGTGATGGCCAACGTCCAGGGCTCGATCGCTCCCCTGTCCTCCGCGATCACGCTGCTGCCGTTCCACACCTCCGAGACCGGGCTGTCCACTGCGCTCGCGCAGATCAGGACCGATCTCACCGGCTACTCTCACGCAGGCGCACACCACCCGCCGATCGTCGCGCGGATGGTCGACGACTTCGCCACCTATCACGCCGTGATCGCCGTGCTCACCGCGATCGTGCTGCTCGTCGTACTCGCGATGAGTGTCGCGCTCTGGAAGCGGTTCCGCGCCATAGGCAAGACCGGCACGTCCGACGATCGCCGCACGCGCCGCCTCCTCGCCGCGCTCGGCACCATGCTGGCCGTCACAGGGCTCGCGACGCTCCTCGTGTGCGTGGCGAACACGGGCACCACCGCAGACCCGGCGCCGGCGCTCCTGGCGCTGTTCCAGGGCGGCTGGTAGGGCGGCTGGTAGTCGGTAGCCGTCAATGCCCTGCGGTAGCCGTTCAGGCCCTGAGATAGGCCAGCACGGCCCGCACCCGACGATGCTGCGTCTCGTCGGGCGGCAGCCCGAGCTTCACGAACACGTTCCCGATGTGCTTCTCCACCGCGCTGCCCGACAGCGACACCCGCTTGGCGATGGCCGAGTTCGAATACCCTTCGGCCATCAGCCCCAGCAGCTCCCGCTCGCGCGCCGTCAGCGCCGCGAGCGGGTCGCGCCGTTGCCGGGCGGCCAGCAGCCGCGCGACGACCTGCGGGTCGAGCACCGTCGCCCCGGCCGCGACGCGGTCGAGGGCGTCGAGGAACTCCTCGACCTTCGCGACCCGGTCCTTGAGCAGGTAGCCGACTCCGCCGGAGGCGTCGGCGAGCAGGTCGGCGACGTAGGAGACCTCGACGTACTGGCTCAGCACCAGGATCGGCGTGCCGGGCAGCCGCTCCCGTGCGGCGATCGCGGCGCGCAGGCCCTCGTCGGTGTGCGTCGGGGGCATGCGCACGTCGACGATCGACACGTCCGGCCGATGCGCCAGCACGGCCTGGATCGCCGACGGGCCGTCGCCGACCGCGGCGACCACCTCGTGGCCGTCCTCGGCGAGCAGCCGGACCAGGCCCTCGCGCAGCAGGACCGCGTCATCGGCGACCACGATGCGCAGGGGGCGCCGGGTCGGGCCGGTGTCATAAGCGCGAATCGCCGCCCCCGCCGGAGTCACCGACATGGCAGCTCCGCACTGATCGTCGTCGGACCACCGGCCGGACTGACGACGTCCAACCGCCCGCCCACCGCCCCGACCCGGTCGCCGAGCCCGCGCAGCCCGTGCCCCTTGGCGAACGCCGCGCCGCCGACGCCGTCATCGGTCACCCACACCTTCAACAGCCTCCCCTCGTCATGCCGCATCCCGACGACGCAGCACGTCGCCCCGCTGTGCTTCGCCACGTTCGTCAACGCCTCGGCGACCACGAAGTACGCGGCCGTCTCGACCGCCGCGTCCAACCGCGGCCGCGCCGACCCGGCGGCGACGTCCGTGTCGAACTCGGCCGGGACGACACTCGACGCGACCATCGCCGCAAGCGCCTCGCGCAGCCCGCGGTCCGCCAGGATCGGCGGGGCGATGCCACGGGAAAGGGCGCGCAGCTCGTCCAGCGTCTCCTGCGCCTGGAGCAGCGCGTCGCCGAGGGCCTGCCGCGCGAGGTCCGGCTTGCGGTCCAGGTGGTGCTGCGCGCGCCCGAGCTCCAGAGCGAGCCGGACCAGCCGCTGCTGCGGCCCGTCGTGGATGTCGCGCTCCAGCCGCCGCAGCGCGTCCGCCTCCGCCGTCACCGCCGCCACGGCCTGCGCCCGCGCGGTGTCGCGCTCGCGCTCAAGGCCGCGGATCCGCCGATGCAGCGCCGACACGTCGGACAGCAGTGCCTCGCTGAGCCCGATCTGCACGGCCACGCACACCCGCGTGAGCGCCGGCAGCGTCAACAGAGTCACCACGCCGACCGTGAGCGCGAAGGCAAGCCGCCCGTCCGGCGTGGTCAGCCCCAGGCTCAGCGAGAGGTGCGACTGCCCGCTGCCCGCGTAGAGCTTCATCGGCCGCAGCGTGGCGGGGGTGTTCCGGACGCGGATCGGAAAACTCAGCGTCGCCAGCGCGATGAACCACCAGAACGCGGTGAGGGCCGAGGTGATGAAGACGACGGGCAGCGCCAGAACCGCGTGCGCCAGACCGAGCCACGCCCCGGGCCGGCGCCCGCGCACGCCGCGAACCGCCGCATACAGCCCGACGACCGCACTGAACGGCGCGGTGAGCAGGTAGAGCGATTCCACAAGGGTCCGCCGCCCGATCCTGGCGACGACCCCGGGGGTCCGCTTCCACCGGCCCGCCGCCGCGGCGGACGAGGTCAGGGAGGGGACGGCCATGCGCCAAGGATAATTCGGCGCGGCGCGGGAGGGGCGCGGCGCTCGGATTGGGGGCGGACCCGGGCCGGAGCCGAGCCCGGAACCGGAACTGGTCCCGAGTCGAACCCGGACACGAGCCCGAGCCAGGCTGGATCAGAGCCAGAGCCAGAGCCAGACCTGGCCCCGGACCCGAGTCGCAGCCGGACCGGAGTCAGGCCGGATCGGAGCCGGAGGCGGGGTCAATCGGCGGCGCCGCTCAGCTCACGGCACCAGCGTCCACCCCTGGTTCTGCCCACCGTTGGACGGGAACTGGATCACCGCGGTGCCCGCGCTGGTGTTGCCGCCGGAGACGTCGACCAGCTGGCCGTCGTAGACACTCTTCAGCCCGATCACGCCCGGTCCGGCGTCGACCAGCGTCCAGCGCGAGTTGCTGTTGCCGTCGTCGGAGTACTGGATCAGCTGCGTGGCCGAGGTGGTGGTCGGACCCGGGATGTTGACCAGCTTGCCGCTGTTGGCGTTGACGATCGTGTACGCGCCGCTGCTCTGCCGCACGAACGTCCACTTCTGGTCGGCGCGCCCGTTGTCGGTCCACTGCAGCAGGGTCGCGCCGTCGGCGGTGGAGTCGTTGTTCACGTCCAGCCGGCCGCCGGTCAGCAGGTTCTCGACGCGGTACGCCTGGTTCGCGTCCGGCACCGGCACCAGCGTCCACTTCTGGTTCGCGCCGCCGTTGGCAGGCCACTGAATCACCGAGGCGCCGGAACTCGTCGAGCCGCCGGAGACGTCGGCACACAGGCCGTCGGAGGACGACTTCAGCGTGTAGGAGCCGCTGCCCGTCGGGACGAGCCGCCATTGCGTGTCGGTGGCTTTGTCGTCGCCCGCCTGAACCAGCTGCGCACCCTGGCTGCCGGACGGGACGGCCAGCTGCTGGTGACTCGTGCGGTTGAGGACCTTGTAGCTGCCGTCGCCGACCGGCACCAGCTGCCACTCTTGGTCCAGCGCGTTGTCAGCACTCTGCTGCACCACCGACGAGCCCGACGTGGCCAGGAACAGAGCGCTGTTGGCGTTGACGATGTTGTAGGACATCGCGGTGTAGCTCACAGCCCCGGTCGGCACCACCTTCAGCAGCGTGGTCCCATGCGCGGGCAACGAAACGCTGTACCCGCTCGCGAACGTCCCGAGGTCGCTGTGCGACCAGTCGTCGTGCACCGTCGCCGACGACCCGGTGAAGCCGATGTCCTGCCAGTTCACGGCGGTCGTGGCGGCCGAGCCCGACAGGTTGAACAGCGCCACGGTGTAGCTGCCGTCGCCGTTCGCCGCGTACCAGGCCTGCTGCTGCGTCGTGCGGTCCACCGCGCGCGCCGGGTGCCCGGCCCGGTCGACCGCGAGCACTTCGCTGTTGGTCAGCAGCCCGACATCCGTCGAGTCCAAGTTCGTCAGGTCCACGCCGAGCGTCAGGTTGGAGTTCTCGATCGCCCACAGCGTCAGCTGCGTCTTGCGCTCGTCATACGTGAGCCCGTCGTTCGAGCCGTTGCCGACCTCGATCGAGTCCAGGTCGTTCCACCCGCCGGTGCCACCGACGCCGATCCACGGCTGCACGTCGTTGAACCGGCCGCTGACGTTGTTCCAGTTGGTCAACGGGAACGAGGAGTTCGACCCGCAGTAGCACTCGATGTCGCCGTCGATGCGCCAGCCGTTGGAGTACTGCTGCCAGGACGCGGCGTCCGCCGTCGTCAGCGAGTTGGACAGCTCCAGGTGGATCGTGCGGCCGCTCTGGTTGAGCGCCTGGGACCAGTGCTGCACGTCGGCGACGCCCTGCGAGTCGCCGTCGTTCGGGCTGACGCCGTCGATCTTCAGGTAGTCGATGCCGTAGCCGGCGAGCTGGTCGGCCCACGAGTTCAGGAACGCCTGCGCCGCAGTGGGGTTCTTCGTGTAGTCGATGTAGTACATCCGACCACTGCCGAAGTTGTAGTTCGTCTCGTAGCTGCTGGTGTTGGAGACGATGTCGCGCGCGTGGAACGACGTCCCGGCGATCGGCGTGTTCTGGCTGTAGGCCGCGACCGGGATCCCGGGCGTCAGGTACATCCCGAACTTCTCGCCGAGGGAGTGGATGTACGAACCCAGATTCGCCATGCCGTCCGGGAACTTGCTGCTGTCGGTGACCCACCGGCCGCCGGAGTCGACCGTGTTGGCCGGGTCGAGGTACCAGAAGTCGTCGAGGTTGACGTACTTGTAGCCCGCGGCGACCAGGCCCGAGTTCGCCATCCCCTGCGCCTGGGCCTTCATCTTCGCCTCGGTCGGGGCGTTGCGCAGGAATGACCAACTGCTCCAGCCCATCAACGGCGTGACCGCCGCGCCGTTGCTCTGGGCGTAGGCCTTCGGCTCTCGGCCGTCGACGCAGAAGAGGGCCAGCAGCGCCGCCACGAAGAGGGCGAGGAGGCGGCGCGGGCCGGGACGTGCCAATGAGGCGTTTCGCATGACGTGCTCCCTGATGGACGGTGTTACGGAACCGGAAATCAAACAGGAAGGCAAGCAAGTTAACAGAATGAATCAGAGTTCTACGAGTGGAGTAAACGGATTCGACCGATAGACGTCAAGAGGGCAGACCCGGTAGTTTTCCGGCGAAGGCTGCGCTGCCCGGCCTCAGCGCGCATCGGCCGGGGCCTCGATCGGGTCACTGTGATCGGCGGACTCGGCACACTCCGGCGAGGACGGGTCCTGAAGCCCGGGCTTTAGACTCCGTCGGGCGTCCGGTCCGCGACGGCCACCGCGACGGCCACCAAGAATTCGTTCGACCGCTGGGCGGCTTCTCTGGCCCGCCGCCCCATAATGGCAAGGACGCCGTACAGGGGGAGGCAGAGCGTGGATATGAACGGCAACGTACACAAGGTGGGGCCCGCGCCGACCGATCGGATGGGGCCGTACCTGCTGCTTACGCAGCTCGGGTCGGGTGCGATGGGGCGGGTGTTCCTGGGGACGGACGCCGACGGGCGGCAGGCCGCGGTGAAGGTGGTGCGCTCGGATCTGGCCGAGATCCCGGCGTTCCGCAAGCGGTTCTCGCGGGAGTTGGAGGTCGCCGGGCGGGTTCACTCGCCGCGGATCGCCGAGATCTTCAATGCGCAGGCCGATGGCGAGCGGCCTTGGCTGGCGACTGAATACGTGCCGGGCCCGACGTTGCAGGACGCGGTGGAGCAGGGCGGCGGGTTCGACGATGCGCGTCTTCGTGCCCTGGCGGTGGCGATCGCCGAGGCGCTGCAGGTCATTCACGCCGCAGAGGTCGTGCATCGCGACCTCAAGCCGGCGAACGTGCTGCTCGGTCCGGACGGGCCGAAGGTCATCGACTTCGGCGTGGCGCGTGCCTTGGACGCTTCCCTGCTGACCAATACCGGCCAGACTCTCGGGACCCCTGCGTACATGTCCCCTGAGCAAGCCGACGGTCGCTCGGTGGAGGCCGCCTCCGACGTGTTCGCTCTGGGTTCGCTGCTGGTGTTCGCCGCCACCGGCCGGCTCGCCTTCGGGGACGGTGCGCCGCTGGCGATCCTGCACCGCGTGGTCAACAACGAGCCGGATCTGGAAGGTGTCGCCGTCGGTGACGACGTTCTGCATCGGCTGATCAAGGGGTGCCTGACCAAGGAGCCCGAGGACCGTCCGACTCCGCAGCAGATCATCGATGTGCTGGGTGAGGCCGGCTGGCAGCCGCTCGCCGGAGTCGCGTGGCAGGAGCCGCCGCTCGGGGTGGGACTGCCGCTCGCGGCCGGGGACGCGGCGGACCTGCCGACGGTGGCCCTGGCTCCGAAGCGTGGCGGCAAGCGCGTCGCCGTGATCTCCGGGGCCGCGGCCGCCGTCGTCATCCTGGCCGGCGTCGCCATCGTCGAGGGCAGCGGCGGCGGCAAGGGGAATCCGACGGCTGATACCCTCCGGGCCGGTAGCACGATGTCCAGCGGCCAGAACGGCGGGGCGTTTCCGCCTGCGCTCGGGTCTCCCAGCTCCGACGGTTCCAGCAGCTCCGGCAGCTCAGGCAGCTCCGGCGGGCAGGCGCTGTCCGGCGGCAAGCCGTCTCCGACCCCGAACGGACCGGTCACGCCGCCGAAGCCGGCGGGCGTCACCACGGCGGCGGCGCAGAGCAGCTCGGGGCAGATCACAGTCACGGTGCCCGCCGACGGCCCGAACGGCGGCGGATCGGTGACGCACCCGCCGTCGACCGCGACGACCAGCAAGCCGACGTCCCACCCGACGACGCACCCCGCCACGCCGACAACGCACCCGACGACTCCGCCGCATTCGCAGACGCCCCCGCCGCCGTCGCACAATCCGCCCGGCCCGATGGCCGCGGGCGACATCAGCGTGCAGATCCCGAACTGGATCGGCATGGCCACGGTGGACGTCTCGTGGAAGGCCCATTCGGACGCGACGAGCTACAGCCTGCACTACACGGTCAACGGGACGCCCGGGACCGACCAGACGGTGCCCGTCGGCGGGACCAGCTACTCCTACCAGATCCCGGCGGGGAGCACGACGTGCCTGCAACTCGCCGCGGTCAACCAGTACGGGCAGTCGGCGATGTACCCGAGCCCGATGTACTGCGTGAACTCGTTCGGCCAGGGGGTCAGCGGCGGGTGAGTAGTCCACCTCACAGGACGAGCGCGGTACGTGCATGAAGCCGCCGGAGTCATGTCGGAATCCGATGTCAGGGGTCTCCTGACACCGGTTTTCGACACCGCCGCCACGATCAGCGCCTCGCTGGTCGCGGCCGCCGCCGGTCCGACGAGCGCCGCGGCGCAGGAGCCCGCGCGTTCCGGGGTCGACAGCCTGGCACTGAGCACGGAGAGTGCCGCCGTAGCCGCCGGGTTGAACCAACTTCTGGAGCGCGCCGCCACCACGCCCAACGGCGCCCACGGCAGCACGGCCGTCCACATCGCCATGGCCGTCCCGGCAGCTGTCCAGAACACGACCATCCAGGTCCTGCCCGGCATCACCCTCACCATCGACAACTCCGGCGTGCAGCTGAACCTGACCAAGCAGGCCGTCACCGAGGTCGAGAACGTCATCGGCTTCGGCCAGACCGTCGCCGCCCTCGTCGGCCCGATCCTCGCGGCCGCCGGCGTCCCGAACGGCGCCCAGATCGCGAGCATCGTCGGCGCGGCGCTCGGCGTCGGCAACGCCTTCCTGAAGCTGTGCACGGCCCCCGACGGGAGCGCCACGTTCACCGTCCCGTGGCTGGGCATCCCGTCCTGCAGCGGGCTGACCATCTTCACGTAGTCGAGCGGCGCGCAGGGTTCACACCTCTGGAGCCTGCAGGCCGAGCTCTTCGGCGAGGAACACCATGACGTCGGCGAAGAGCTCGACCGTCGCGCCGATACCGCGCGCCCCGTGGCCGACACCGCGCTCCAATCAGAGCAGGATCGGGGCGGGGCCCGCGGACGCGGTGGTACGGCGAGTAGGCGTGCAGGACGGCGAGGTCAGCAAGGTCAGCGAGGTCGGCGGGGGGTCGGCGGGGTCTGCGGC
>NZ_JAACYW010000394.1 GCF_015356825.1 Catenulispora rubra
CCCCCGAGGATTGGCCGCCCCGCGCACCAACCCGCGCTCCGGATCCCGCCCGACCACGCACATCCGCCCGAGCGCCCAGTCCCCCGCCACGACCACCTCGTGCCCCCGGCGCCGCAGCCCGTCCAGGACCGCGGCGCCGAGCCGCGCCTCGGCCACGACCCGCCCCGGGTAGGCTGGCCGCGGGTAGAACGACTCCGGGAAGTGCGACGTGTGGAACGTCGGCGCGTCGATCGCCGCCTGCAGATCCATCCCGCCGAGCACGTGGTTCAGCACGAACAGCAGCTGCCACTGGTCCTGCTGGTCCCCGCCGGGCGACCCGAACGCCAGCACCGGCTCCTCCCCGCGCATTGCCAGCGTCGGCGACAGCGTGGTCCTGGGCCGCAGCCCGGGTGTCAGGGTGCTGGCAAGCCCGTCCTGCAGCCACGTCATCTGCATCCGCGTCCCCAGGCAGAACCCGAGCGCCGGAATCACCGGAGACGAGTGCAGCCACCCGCCGCTGGGCATCGCCGCGACCATGTTCCCCCACCGGTCCACGACGTCCACGTGCACCGTGTCCCCCCGCGCCTCCCCACGCCCCGCACCCGACGCGACCGGCTCCCCGGTGGACGCGTCGACCGGGATCGGCAGCTCAGGACGGCTCGGCAACACCGGCACCCGCCCCTGCGGCGACCCCGGACGCAGCTCCAGCGACGCGACCTCGCCGATCAGCCCACGACGCTCCGCGTTGTACTCCGGCGAGAGCAGGGCAACCAGCGGCGTGTCGAAGCCGTCGCCATACCAGGCCTCGCGATCGGCGAAGGCGAGCTTGGCCCCCTCCACCACCCGATGGATGAAGTCCACCGACCCCGGCTCGCCGAGCTCCTGCCCCTGAAGCAACGCCAACTGCTGCAACAGAACCGGCCCCTGGCCCCAGGAACCGGTCTTGCAGAACGTATAGCCGCCAAAGTCATAACGGACCGGCTCTTCATAAGAGGGCTGCCATGCCGCCATATCAGCACCCGTAATAACACCGGCATGATCGGACCCCGAAGAGTCTCGCCAAGCAGTCCGGGCGAAAGCATCGATCGCCTCAGCGACAAACCCCTGATTCCACGCGTCCAGCGCAGCATCGATCCGCGCCTCGCGCGTGGAACCGGACGCGTCGGCCAAACGCTGATACGTAGCAGCCAGCGTCGGATTGCGGAACACCGAACCCACAGCCGGAACCCCGCCGCCAGAAAGGTAAACGTCGGCGGACGTCGTCCAGTGCTCCCGGAACATCGGCTCGATATCCGCAATGCACTGCGATATCGCCGGCGTGACCGGATACCCGTCCCGCGCATAGCCGATGGCGTACCCGAGCACGTCGGCGAGCTCCATCGTCCCGTGATCGCGCAGCAGCGTCAGCCACGCCGGCACCGCCCCCGGAACCGCCGCCGCCAGCAACCCCGAGCCCGGCACGAGCGCCAAACCGAGGTCGCGGAAGTGCTCCACGGTCGCCCCGGCCGGCGCCACGCCCTGCCCGCACAACACGGTCGGCCGCTTGTCGTCCCCGCGCGCGAACACCACCGGAAGGTCGCCCCCGGCGCCGTTCTGATGCGGCTCCACGACGTGCAGCACGAACCCCGCGGCCACCGCGGCGTCGAACGCGTTGCCGCCGCGCTCCAACACCGCCATGCCCGCCGACGAGGCAAGCCAGTGCGTGCTGGACACCATGCCGAACGTGCCGCTCAGCTCCGGACGTGTGGTAAATGCCTGGTCAGTCGTCATCGTCGCACCCTCCTGCCAGCCATTACCCTAGGCGCGGGACCGGCAGGAGCCAAGGTTCGCCAAGCTATCCGCTCAGGTCTTGGGACGCGGCCTCAGCCCGTCGGCCACCAACCCCGCCACTCGCGGCACATCCCCCGACGGCGCGGCACGCGCGGCCGCGATCGCCCCGATCACCAGCGCGTGCAGATCCTCGACGCCCACGTCGGAACGCACCGCGCCGGCGTCCTGAGCCCGGCGCAGCAGATCGGCCAGCGCCCCCTTCAGCGCCCCGGCGATGTCGCCGGTCGCGGCCCGGATGTCGATGCCGTGGCTCGTCAACGCCTCGGCGAGGTCCATCTTGTCCTGGGCGTCGACGGTCATGGTGACGAAGAAGCCGTAGAACGCCAGCCCCGGATCCGGCGCCGCCAGCGCGCTGTGCACCTCGGCCAGCATCGTCTCCATCCGCGCGACGAGCACGGCCGCCAGCAGCTCCTCCTTCGTCGGGAAGTGCCGGTAGACCGTGCCCGCGCCGACGCCGGCGCGCCGCGCGATCTCGTCCAGCGGCACCGCCGGACCCTCGGCGGCGAACGCCTCGGCCGCCGCCGCGAGCACCCGCGCGCGGTTGCGGCGCGCGTCGGCGCGCAGCGGGCGTTCGGCGGTCGACTGCGCGGCGCCGCCGGTCACATCGGCATCAACGGACCCGTTCACAGCGCCAGCGTAACCCCCCTCGACAACCGGGGCGCACGCCCCGTATCGTTCCGGTGAGCGAAACGGGGCGCTCGCCCCACTTGGCATCCGTGGAGGAGATCCGCATGTCCGAGCACGTCCGCACGACCCGCGAAACCGTCGAACTGATGCTGCGCACCGTCATCGAGGGCAGCCGCGACGACCTCGCCGACCTCTACGCCGAGGACGTCGTGGTCACGAACCCCTTCGTCGCGGAGGAGTACCGGGAGTCGCGGGGCAACACCGCGCTGCGCACCCGGATGAAGGGCTTCGCGCAATACCTGCACTACAGCGAGGTCAAGAACGTCACCCTCCACGAGACCGCCGACCCGCAGGTCGCGATCGTGGAGTTCACCGTCGTCGGCACGCTGGTGCCCACCGGGGAGGGCTTCGAACTGCCCTCGATCAACGTGATCCGGGTCGTCGACGGCCTGATCACCGAGTCCCGCGACCACAGCGACGGCCTGCGCACGGCCAAGTTGCTGGAGTCGCTCCAGGCCGCGGGCGCGAGCGTCGGCACCAGCGCCGACACGGCGAGCTGACAGCGGTTCAGTCCCGGTTCAGTCCCGGTTCAGTCCCGGTTCAGTCCCGCACCAACTCCCACAACCGGGCCCAGTCCTCGGCCACCAGGTCCTTGGGCAGGGCCCGGGCCGGGATCCGGCTCCACCGGACCCACTCCCGCAGCTCCGCACGCCGCACCCGCCCGGTGCGCCCGATCATCTCCTCCAGCCCGCGCCCCGGCGCCTGGAAGACCTGCTTCACAAAGGCCTGATACCCCTGCCGCCCGTCGACCAGCGGCACGGCCCGCCGACGCATCAGCAGCAGCCCGGCGTCCACCGACGGCACCGGCCGGAACGCCGAGGCCGGGATCCGTCGCACCAGGCGGAAGTCGTACCACGGCCACCACGCGGCGGTCAGCATGCTCGCCCCGCCGACCCCGGCGCGCCGCCGCGCCACCTCCCACTGCACGATCAGCACCGCGCTGCCCCACCCGCGCTCGGACAGCAGCTTCCTGATGATCGCCGTGGTGAGGTGGAACGGCACGTTGCCGACCACGGTGTGCGGCGCGGCCGGGAAGCGGTGGCGCAGGACGTCGGCCTGCCTGACGTCCACGCTGTCGCCGAAGTGCCGCTGAAGCCGCCGCACCCGGCGCGGATCGATCTCCAGCGCCGTGACCGGCCGATTCAGCCGCGACAACGGCCCGGTCAGCGCACCGTCGCCGGCGCCGAGTTCGATGATCGGACCCTGCGTCTCGTCCCGGACCAGCCGCTGGATGGCGGCGATCAGCGCGGGATCGGCAAGGAAGTTCTGGCCGAGTTCGTGGCGTCCGCCAAGGAATTCAGAAGCTTTTTGGTACTGCATGCGCTGCTCCGCGGCATTCTCGCGATCGAAGCCGGGCAGCCATGCTTTTGATTCAAGCACTGAACGACCGCACCGGCAGGGACTCGGATGCGGCGGGAATCGCAGATCAGGGGATCGCTACCCGCCGTCAGAGGCGGATGCGGATGAACAGCGCGTTGCAACACATGGTCACGGAGCCTAGCAAGCACCGGACCGGCCGGCCCGCTATTTTCCGGGCGCCGCAGCTCGTCTCCGCCGCGGCGCCCCGACCAGCGGGTTTTTGCTAGTCCCCTTCGAGCTCGCCCTCAAGCTCCAGGAACACCTGGCGCAGCCCGTCCAGCGTCTGCTCCTCCGGCTCGGCCCACAGCCCGCGCTCGGCGGCCTCCAGCAGCCGCTCGGAGATCCCGCGCAGCGCCCACGGGTTCGAGCGCTCCATGAACGCGCGGTTCGTCTCGTCGAAGACGTAGGTCTGCGCCAGCTGCTCGTACATCCAGTCGTCCACGACCCCGGCGGTGGCGTCGTAGCCGAACAGGTAGTCGACCGTCGCGGCCAGCTCGAAGGCGCCCTTGTAGCCGTGGCGCTGCATCGCCGCCACCCACCGCGGGTTCACCACGCGGGCCCGGAACACGCGGTGCGTCTCCTCGGCCAGTGTCCGGGTCCTGACAGCCTCCGGCACCGCCGAGTCGCCGACGTAGGCCGCCGGCGAGGTGCCGGTCAGCGAGCGCACCATCGCCACCATGCCGCCGTGGTACTGGAAGTAGTCGTCGGAGTCGACGATGTCGTGCTCGCGGTTGTCCTGGTTCTTCGCCGCGACCTGGATGCGACGAAACGAGCTTTCCATGTCCCCGCGGGCCTCGCGGCCGTCCAGGCCCCGGCCGTAGGCGTAGCCGCCCCAGACCGCGTAGACCTCGGCGAGGTCGGCGTCGGTGCGCCAGTCGCGGGCGTCGATCAGCGGCAGCAAGCCGGCGCCGTACGCCCCGGGCTTGGAGCCGAACACGCGCGTGGTGGCGCGGCGGCGGTCGCCGTGCGCGGCGGTGTCGGCGTCGGCGTGCGCCCGGACGTAGTTGTCCGCGGCGGTTTCGTCGAGGTCTGCGACGGCCTGGACGGCGTCGTCGATGAGTGCGATGACGTGCGGGAAGGCGTCACGGAAGAATCCTGAGATACGAACCGTGACATCGATGCGCGGCCGGCCCAGCTCGGCGACCGGCACCACCTCGAAGCCGGTGACCCGGCGCGAGGCCTCGTCCCACACCGGACGGCAGCCGAGCAGGTGCAGGATCTCGGCGATGTCGTCGCCCTGGGTACGCATCGCCGAGGTGCCCCAGACGGTCAGGCCGACCGAGCGCGGGTACTCGCCGGTGTCGGCGAGGTGGCGGGCGATCAGCGACTCGGCAAGGGCTACACCGACGTCCCAGGCGTTGCGCGAGGGGATGGCCTTCGGGTCGACGGAGTAGAAGTTGCGGCCGGTCGGCAGAACGCTGACAAGGCCGCGGGTCGGCGCGCCGGAGGGGCCGGCCGGGATGTAGCGGCCGTCGAGGGCGCGCAGGACGTTGGTGATCTCGTCGGTGGTGCGGGCCAGGCGCGGGACGAGCTCGGTGGCGGCGAAGCGCAGGACAGCAGCGATGTCCGATGCCGACTCTGCTGCCGATCCCGCCGCGCCGACCTCCAGCGAAGCGCTGAGCACCGCATCGCAGATCCCTGGCACCGCCGCCGGATCCCAGTCCTGTGCGGCCAGCGCGTCCACCAGCCGCCGGGCCAGTTTCTCCAGCAGGTCCACGGCATCCGATGCGGACCGGGCCGGCGCCCCGTCGTCACTGGCGAGCGCGACCAGCTCCTCCGGCACCTTCACCGCCGCCCCCGGCTCGGCCAGCAGCACCTGCTCGTCGAGCCCGACGTACTGCGCCAACGCCTGCCGCAGCCCGGTGACCGCGCCGTTCACGCCGCCGAAGACCTGCTTGGCGCGCAGGATCGCCAGCACGTCGGCGACCAGCTCCTCGCCCTCCGGCGCGCGCCCGAGGATGTGCAGCCCGTCGCGGATCTGCACGTCCTTGATCTCGCACAGGTACCCGTCCAGGTGCAGCACGAAGTCGTCGAAGTCGTCATCGTCGGGCTGCCGGTCGACGTCCCCGTGCAGGATCGCGGCGAGGTCGTGGTGCAGCTGCGCGGCGCGGATCAGCGTCCAGATCTGCGCGCGCACCGCCGGCGTCTTGTCCGGGTCCAGCGCCTGCACGGTCGCGTACTCGTCGAGCAGCTGCTCAAGCTTTGCCAGGTCGCCGTAGGTGTCGGCGCGCGCCATCGGCGGCATCAGGTGGTCCACGACGGTGGCGTGCCCGCGCCGCTTGGCCTGGGAGCCCTCGCCGGGGTCGTTGACGATGAACGGGTAGACCAGCGGCAGCTCGCCGAGGACGGCGTCGGGGGCGCAGGACTCTGACAAGCCCAGACCCTTGCCGGGCAACCATTCCAGCGTGCCGTGCTTGCCGAGGTGCACGACGGCGTCCGCGCCGAAGTTGTGCTCCAGCCAGCGGTAGGCGGCCAGGTAGTGGTGGCTCGGCGGCAGGTCGGGGTCGTGGTAAATGGCGATGGGATTCTCGCCGAAGCCGCGCGGGGGCTGGATCATCAGCAGGATGTTGTCGAACTGGAGCGAGGCCAGGACGATGTCGTCGCCGTCCACGTAGAGCGCGCCGGGGGGCTCGCCCCAGTGGCGGCGGATGCCCTCGCGCAGGTCTTCGGGGAGCGTGGCGAACCAGGACTCGTAGTCGCTCAGCGGGACGCGCGCGGGCGCCGCGGCCAGCTGCTCCTCGGTGAGCCATTCGACGTCGTGGCCGCCGGCCGCGATCAGGCGGTGGATGAGCTGGTCGCCGTCGTCGGGGAAGTCGCCGACGGTGTAGCCGGCCGCGCGCAGCGCGTGGAGGAGGCGCACGGCGCTGGCCGGGGTGTCGAGGCCGACGGCGTTGCCGACGCGTGCGTGCTTGGTCGGGTAGGAGGACAGGACGAGCGCGAGTTTCTTGTCGCGGTTGGGAATGCTGCGCAGGGCGGCGTGGCGGTGGGCGATGCCGGCCAGGCGTGCGGCGCGTTCTTCGTCGGCGACGTAGACCGGGATGCCCGCCGCTGTGTCTTGTCCCCGGACGGTCTCCTTGAAGGAGAAGGGGACGGCGATCAGACGGCCGTCGAATTCGGGGATCGCGACCTGCATCGCGGCGTCCATCGGGGTGAGGGCGGCGTCAGAGTCCTGCCATGCCTGGCGGGAGGAGGTGAGGCAGAGCCCTTGGATAACCGGGACGTCCAGGGCGGCCAGCGCGCCGACGTCCCAGGCGTCCTCGTCGCCGCCGGCGCTGGCGTCCGCGGCGGTGGCGCCGCCTCCGGCCAGGACCGTGACCACCAGCGTGTCGCAGCGGCCGAGGAGTTCGACGAGACCCTTGCCGGCGTCGTCGGACAGGCCGCGCAGGGAGCCGCAGTAGACGGGGAGGGCGTTGGCGCCGCGGGTTTCGAGGGCGTCGGCGAGGGTGTCGACGAACGCGGTGTTGCCGGAGAGTTCGTGGGCACGGTAGAAGACGATGCCGACCGTCGGGCGCCCTTCGCGCTGCTCCCGGTCGCCGTGGACGCCGAATTCCGGCGTGGCCTGCGGCGCCTCGAAGCCCTCGCCGCCGCCGAGGACGGTGTCGGTGAGGAAGTTCGCGAGCTGGTCGAGGTTGGCCGGGCCGCCGGCGGTGAGGTAGTTGAGCGCCTCGGCCACGACGCCGCCGGGGACCGTCGAGAGAGCCATGAGCTCGGCGTCCGGCACGGCTTCGCCGCCGAGGACGACGGCCGGCAGGCCGCTGGCGGCGATCGCGTCGACCAGCCAGCGCCACTGGCGGTGGCCGCCGAGGAGGCGGAGCACGGCGACGTCGGCGTCGCGCAGCAGGGGCGCGAGGGCCTCGGCGTCGAGGCGGGCCGGGTTGGCGGTGCGGTAGGGGGCGCCGCAGGCGTGGGCGGCCAGGAGTTCGGTGTCGGCTGTCGACAGCAACAGAACGCGCGCGGGCATGCGACGGTACTTCCTCTCGCGGAGTCCGCGCTCCGCCTTGGGCTGATGGGGTGCGGACGGCAGGCAGTTCCTGGCTCGCGGGGGTGGGCCGCTCACAGTTGCGGGACAGCGCCCGATTCGCACGGGCTTCCTGGACTGTCGTCTTGGTGGACAGTGTGCCAGATCTGCGGTGCTCGGAGCCCCGGGCGCAGGGTGGCGATCAGCGGCTCAGCGGTTTGGCCGGCGACGCGGCCCGACGGCGCTCGCCAGACGTGCGGCGGCAGCGACCGACGCGAGCCCGACTGTGGCGGACAACACTGCGGCCCGCCGGATATCGCCGACGCGCGGCGCCCGACCACTCCCCATGACCGGCCGATGCTCGACGACGTCGCCGTAAGTATTCGTCCCCCCGAGCCGCACCCCCAGCGCCCCGGCCGCAGAAGCCTCGCACCGCCCGGCATTCGGGCTGGGGTGCTGCGCGCCGTCGCGTCGCAGAACCCTGAGCGTATGCAGCGGGCTACCGCCGACGACCGGCGCCGCCGCGACCGTCACAGCACCGGTGAAGCGTGCCGGGACCCAGTTGAGGACGTCATCGAGGCGCGCGGAGGCCCAGCCGAAGTTGCGGTACTTGGCGTTGCGATAGCCGACCATCGCGTCCAGCGTGTTCGACGCCCGATACGCCAGCAGCCCCGGAATCCCCGCAACGGCGCCCCAGAACAGCGGCGCCACCACCGCGTCGGAGGTGTTCTCGGCCACCGACTCCACAACAGCGCGCGCAATCTGGTCGGCATCAAGCCCCCGCGGATCACGCCCACACAAGTGCGGCAACCGCTCCCGAGCAGCCGCAAGATCCCCCGCCTCCAACGCCTCCCCGATCACCGCCGCCTCCCGCCGCAACGACGTGCCGCCGAGCACAGTCCACGTCGCAGCAGCGGTCAACACAGTCCCCACCACCGGCCGCCGCCCAACCCGCTCCGCCGCAGCGCCCAAGGCACCCGCGCCGGCCACGAGGACACCCGCGTAGGCAACACCCGCAGCCCGCGAATCGGCATACAGCACCCGCCGCACGCCCGAAGCCACGCGCCCAAAGCCCGCCACAGGATGCCCCCGCCGCGGATCGGCGAAGTACCAATCGGCGGCGAACCCGAGTGCCAGCCCGACTGCGCGGGAGGAAGATCGCATGGCGCCAATCTAGCGAGCGGCCGGTGCACGCCGACCGCCGGATCCATGCGCCGCACGCCGGGCGAGCCAAACCGCCGCCGCGCCCGAAGTCGCCCGCCGCGCAAACCCGAACCCCCTACCAC
>NZ_JAACYW010000395.1 GCF_015356825.1 Catenulispora rubra
GGGGCTGGGAGGACTGGTGGGATTGACGAGGCGGCGGCCGCGGCGGCCACCAAGCAAGGCCCGCACCGTCCGCTGCTGCACACGACCTGCGGCAACGAGACCGATCCCTACCTCGCGTGCAGCGCCTGCCACGAGCCGATCGCGGCTTCGAGCCTGGTGCCGCTGGTGCCGCTGGTAGCGAGTGGGCAGCACTCAGCGTACCGTCTATGAACACAGACGTTCATATACAGTCGGCAGACGTCAGGGGGTCAGCACGTGCCAGGCCGTTGGGGAAGGCAACGCGGTGAAGGTTCTTCCGACGCCATGTACGCACTCGGCTTGCGTCTCTTCAGACAGGGGCAGTCCCTCGAAGCCGAGTCGCCGCTGCGCGAGGCGGCCGACGCGGGCAACGTGAAGGCCAAGACCCTGCTCGGCGTGCTGCTCCACCAGCGAGGGCAGCGCTCCGAGGCGGAGCCTCTGCTCCAGGCGGCGGCCGAAGCAGGCGACGCCGACGCGATGGAGATGGTCGCCTTCCTCCTGCGCGAACGAGGCGAGCACACCGAATCCCGGCGCTGGCTGGAACGCTCGGCCAACGCCGGCAACCCGCACTCGATGGCGAAGATGGGGCAGCTGCACCAGGACGAAGGCGCCACCGCCGAAGCCGAGCGCTGGTACAAGAAGGCCGCAAAGACCGGCCACGCCGACGCCGCGTACAACCTCGCGTGCCTCCTGTTGCGCCGAGGCGAGGACAGCAAGGCCGAGCAGTGGGCCTGGCGCGCCGCAGACGCCGGCAGCCTGGAAGCGAAGAAGACTCTGCTGGCCCTCGCCGCAAAACGCAGGCGCGACAGACACGGCGAGGAGTTCCTGCGGCGGCGGTGACGAGGCGGCCGCGGGCTTGGCAAAGCCGCAAGCAATAGCCGTCCGCAGCCGCCTAGCCCGCAGAACGCGCGATGCCGTCTTCGCTCAGGTGGAAGTAGACCGTCCCCGACCGCCAGGGCCCGTACTCTGTCATCTCCGAAGCGAATGCGACGTCCTGGACCTCGACAGAACCCAGCGCCTCGATCGAGTCGGCCAACCTCCGCAACAGCGCCGGCACGCTGTCGCAGCCGGGACCTTTGGGGTTGGCCTGCGAGAAGTGGCGAATGGTCCAGGACTCCGAAGTGCTCGACATGGCTCGATCGTAAGCGCGCCCTTCACGGCCGTTGAACCCACGCGGACGGGAAGAATCCGGTCGGCGAGAAGCCCTGGTCCCTGATAACGATTCAGCCAAGTGCAGGCGCGCGCCATTGCGCTAAGCCCGCCCTTTCGCTGGTGTGCACAGTGCACTGTTCCATCGGGGTGTTTTCCCAGACTAGGAGTCAAATGAGCACCCGCAAACGTGCCACCCGCGCCGGCGCGCTCACCCTCGCGATAGCGAGCGCGTTCACCCTGGCCGCATCATCCGTCGCGTCCACCGTGACGTCCGCCGGCATCCAGGGGTCCGGCAAGAGCGTGCAGGCGCGCCCCATGACCTGGGGCAGCCGGGACGTGGCAGACCTGCCGACGCCGCTGCCGACCTCGCAGTGTCTGGCGCAGCTCGCGATCAACTGCTACAGCCCACTGCAGTACCGCAGCGCGTACGACCTGAACCGTGTGTATCAGGCCGGGATCACCGGCCGGGGGAAGACGATCGTGATCGTCGACTCCTACGGGTCGCCGACCATCCAGAACGACCTGAACGTCTTCGACAAGCAGTGGGGTCTGCCGGACACCAAGGTGGACATCCGGCAGTTCGGGACCATCCCCGCGTTCGACCCGACGAACTCGACCATGATCGGGTGGGCCGAGGAGACGACGCTGGACGTCGAGTACGCGCACTCGATGGCGCCCGGTGCGAAGATCGTCCTGGCCGAGACCGCGGTCGCCGAGACCGAGGGCGTCACGGGCCTGCCGGAGATGATGAACGCTGAGAAGTCGCTCATCGACGCCGGGGTGCCCGACGTGATCTCGCAGAGCTTCACCGCCACCGAGGACACGTTCCCCGGGTTCGCCCAGCACGACTTCTCGTCGCTGACGAACCTGCGGTACGCGTTCAAGGACGCGGCGGCGCACCATGTGACGGTGCTGGGCTCCTCCGGCGACAACGGCGTGACGAGCCAGACCCTCGACGGCAACGGCTTCTTCCCGTACGCGGCGAACTCCTGGCCCTCGTCGGACCCGCTGGTCACCTCGGTCGGCGGCACCTACCCGGCGATCGACGACACCGGCAAGCGGCTGGCCCCGGACGTCACCGGCAACGACAACAACCTGCTCGACCCGGGCGGCGTGGTCGGCGGCGGCGGGCAGTCCCACGTGTTCAAACGCCCGGACTTCCAGAACGGCGTCAAGAGCGTGGTCGGCGCCCAGCGCGGCACGCCGGACATCTCGTTCAGCGCGACCCTGTCGGGCGCGGCGTGGGTGTACTTCACCTTCACCCGCCCGGGCTGGCACCTGATCGCCGGGACCAGCGAGTCCTGCCCGATCATGTCCGGCATCGTCGCGCTCGCCGCCCAGGCGGCCGGCCACCGGCTCGGCACCATCAACCCGGCCCTGTACCGCCTGGGCCGGCTGTCGACGAACCCGGCGTTCGGCAAGTTCACCGGCATCCAGGACGTGACCGTCGGCAACATCAGCGACAACGGCGTGACCGGCCCGAGCGCGGGACCCGGCTACGACATGGCGACCGGCTGGGGCACCATCGACGGGGCCTACTTCGTCCCGGCGCTGGCGTTCGCCGCGTCCACGGAGGGCGACCACGGCGACTGACGCGTGATGTTCGCATCAGTACTGCCAGACCTGGCCGGCCGCGCCCTCGGGTGCGGCCGGCGAGGTCTTCCCGGCGAGGTCTTCTTCGGAGGGACGGTCCCGGACGCCGGAATCCGACCACTGATCACGGCTCACGGCTCACGGCTCACGGCTCAGAGGCGGGAGCGTTGACCGCCACCCTGCCGCTGTATATAAGAACTCTGTGATGCTCTCTCCGCGCCTTCATCGCCCCGCCCGAGCCGCGACGGCCGCCTTGCTGCTGGCCGCATCGGCGGGCGCCGCGGTGGCGTACTCCCCGCCGCGCGCCGCCGCGACCACGCTGATCCCCTACCAGTTCATCGCCAAGACCTACACCGAGGGGCTGGGGCGCGTACCCGACCAGGCCGGCTGGGGCATCGAGCTCTACGACTTCCAGACGAACGGGTGCACCGCCCAGGTGCTCGCCGGCGAGGCGAACCGGGTCCTGGAATCGGCGGAGTTCGCCAACCTGAACTACTCCAACCCGGCCAAAATCGAAGTGGCGTATCGCACGATCCTCAATCGGGAGCCCGACTCCGCCGGGTACACGTTCTACTTGAACTACCTGAACGGCGGCTCGTCCTGGGCGTCGATGCTCACGTATTTCGAGGCGTCCCCGGAGTTCACCAACCTCGCGGCCACGATCTGCTCCACGCCCGACTACGGCTTCGGAACCGGGGCGCCCATAGCGCTGTCGCCGACCGGGACCGGATACTCCGGGACCGAAGCCGGCCTGCAGTCCCTGCTGAACAGCACGCCGTACGGCGGCACCGTCAACCTCGCCGAGCGCGCGCTGATCCCGCTGACCTCCACGCTCGTCGTGCCCGCGGGCGTCGCTCTCACCACGTACGGCGAGGTGCCGTCGGTGGGCCAGAACTACGCGGAGCTGGGCCGCCTGGCCCGGCAGCCCGGCTGGAGCGGCGAGTCGGTGCACCTCAGCGGCGGCGCGAACCTGAATCACGTCTGGGTGGACGGCGACCGGCTGCGGGAGTCGGGCTACGACCGCCTCCGGTTCAACATCATCGCCTACGGCGGCTCCGGGACCACCATCCAGTACGACCGGATCGGCAACACCGCCGGCGCGACCGACCTGGAGCTCCAGGGCGTCTCCAGCGGCTACCCCTGCAGCGGCGCGGTGGTGAGCCACAACCTGGTCGACGCGTACACCAGCACCCACAACGCCACGTCCCCGTCCGACGGCATCAGCGACGGCTGCGAGGGGTCGCAGGTCACCGGCAACGGGGTGGTGGACGCCAGCGACGTCGCGATCATCCTGTTCGCCGGCACCGCCACGGTGCCGCAGGCCAGCACGGTCTCCGGCAACTCCGTCGTCCAGTCCGGACACGGCGCCAACGCCCTGCTGGCGACGGACGGCTCGACGGGGCAGACCAGCGGCACCCCGCGCTGCCGTTCCAGGGCTCGTCGGTCCACGACAACACGATCTGGACCAGCCCGACCGCGATCTCGACGTTCGGCGTCGCCGACGGCACCTACGGCTGGTTCGGCACCAGCGCCACCTCCGGCACCGGGGCCAGCATCACCAACAACACCAGCGGCAGCTACTCGGTCACCGCGAACACCGGCATCGCCGTGTCGGGGATGCTGAACACGACCGTCACCGGCAACACGATCACGTGGAACAACGGTACCGATCCGCTCAACCCGTCCTGCCCGTACGCCGCGGTGGGCGCTTCGGTCTCGGCCGGCTATGCCTCCGGGACCATTCAGCAGCCTTACACCAACCAGCTCTACACCAAGTGCATCTTCTGGTGAGAACAGCTCGTCCCCGGAGTCCATATGAACTCCGGGGACGAAACCAGGCCTGGCTCTGAGGCCGCTGCTAATCAGGGGATCTCGCAGCCGTCCGGCCCGCACACCGCGCCCTCGGGCGCCTCGCCGACGACCTTCAGCGCCGGCGTCCGCGCGGCCCAGGCCTCCTGCAGCGCCTGCGTAAACACCTCGGCAGGCTGACCGCCGGACACGCCGAACTTCCGGTCCAGGACGAAGAACGGGACGCCGTTCGCGCCCAGCGCCTGCGCCTCCTGCTCGTCGGCGCGCACGTCGGCGGCGAAGGCGGTCGCGTCGGCCAGCACGGCACGGACTTCGGTCTCGTCCAAACCGGCCTGCACCGCCAGCTCGACCAGCCGCTCGTCGTCGAAGACCGAGCGCTCCTCGGCGAAGTTGGCCGCGTAGGCCAGGTCCAGGAGCTCGTTCTGCTTGCCGCGCGTCTTGGCGAAGTGCAGGACGCGGTGGATGTCGAAGGTGTTGCCGTGGTCGCGGCCCTCGGCCAGGTACCCCAGACCGGCGTCGGCGGCGTTCGCCGCCACCCGCGCCTCGGCCTGCTTGGCCTGCTCCAGGCTCATGCCGTACTTGCCCGCCAGCATCGGGAGGACCTGGACCGTGTCGCCCTTGGCGCGCTGCGGGTCCAGCTCGAAGGAGCGGAAGACCACCTCGACGTCATCTTTGTGGTCGAAGGCCTGCAGGCCCTGCTCGAAACGCGCCTTGCCGATGTAGCACCAGGGGCAGGCGACGTCACTCCAGATCTCGACGCGCACGGCGGTTCACTTCCTTATTACTAGGGGCGGGTCACTACTGGCGGTTCACAGTTGAGATGCGGGCCCGGAGGGGGTAGGGCCCGCACGCTTTGTTCAACGGTGAACTACCACGCGGAATTCCTCGCGCCTACGTGACCCGAGCCACGTGAGCCGCGCCACCTGAGCCGCGCCACGTGACCTCGGCTACACAATCCCAGCCCCAGCCCCAGCGTCAGACGTGCTCCACCCGCGCGACGGGCTCGGCGCCGGCCAGTTCGGCGCGGCTGCTGACGCCGAAGCGGCGGAAGAGGCGGGTCAGGTTGCCCTCGACTGCCTTCACCGATACCTGGAGGGCGGCTGCTATCTGGCGGTTTGTCGCGCCGGAGCGGACGAGTTCCACGATCTGGCGCTCGGTCGCGCTCAGGGGTTCGGCCGGGGTGTCCAGGCGGGCCAGGCGGCCCTGGACGAAGCGGAGCCAGGGGCCGCAGCCGGCTGCGGCGTAGGCCGTCGCCGCCGATTCCCAGGCGGTGCGGGCTGCGGCGCGGCGGCGGGCGCGGCGCTCCAGCTCGCCGAGGGTGACTTCGGCGCGGGCTATCTCCAGGGGGTAGGGGTGCTCGGCGGGGATGGCGGCGCGGAGGCGGTCGGCGGCTTCGCGGGCGTCGGCGGCCAGGCCGTGGCGCAGCAGGCGGGCCCGGGTCAGGCCGAGCTTCACCACGTCGCGCTCCAGGCGGCGCGCCGCTTCCTGCGCCTCGTCGAGGATGCGGTCGGCGGCGGAGAACGAGCCGCAGCGGGCCAGGGTCTCGGCGAGGTCGGCGTCGACCAGGAACGTCGCCGGGTCGACCATCCCCACGTTGCGCATCAGGGTCCTGCCGCGCGCCAGGTGGTGCGCGGCCTGCGACGAGCGGTCCAGCAGGAGTTCGGCGCGGCCCAGGAAGGCGTGCGCGTAGCCGGTGAACTCCGAGTCGCCGGACGCGGTGCCGGCCTCTATGGCGCGCTGGGCCACGTCGACGGCGGCCTCGGCGCTGCCGTTGGACAGCTCCGCCGCGGCGGCCAGGATCAACGCCTGCACGCTGGAGGACCCGGTCTCGGCCCGCAGCCGGCTGCCCAGCAACGCCGCCTCGTGCGCCTGGCGGCACTGGCCGGCGCGCTCGTTGACCGACGCCACCAGGTGCAGCACGTCGCCGAGGTCGCGCAGCCGTCCGGCACGCTCGACATCGGCACGCAGCCGGGCCGCGGTGGCGAGCGCGTCCGCGACGTCGCCGCGACGCAGGAACCAGATGATCAGGGACTTGCGGACCGCGATGGACGGCAGGGTCAGGTCGCCGCCCAACCCCAGGGCCTCCGCCTCCTCCAGCGACTCGATGGCGCGCTCGGGATCGGTCTGGATCTCGGTCGGCACGCGCATCGCGATCGACTCCGCGCGCAGATTGCGGTCGCCGGTGGCAAGCGCGTACTCCTCGGCGCGCGCCAGAGCGGTCAGCGCGGCCTCGACGGAGCCCGAGCGGAAGGCGTGGTCGGCACGCTGGAGACTGACACGCGCCTGCAGGTCAGGACGTCCGGCGGCATCGGCCTCGGCGGCTTCGAGCAGGGCGGCCTGCGCCGTTATGTCGTCGTCGAGCTCGACCAGGAGCAAGCGCGCACCGACGCGGCACGCCGGGTCCGGACCGGCCGCGACGGCTTCGGCCGCTTCCCGGGCCTGGCGCGGCAGCCCGGCGTCGAAGGCGGCGCGGGCGGCTTCCAGGAAGCGGTGCGCGGCTTGGACTGCTGCGGCCGGGCCTGTGTCGGCGTCCGTGTCAGGGCTCGTGTCAGGGCTCGTGTTGGAGCCCGGGTCAGAGCCTGAATCAGCGTCCGCCAATGCCGCGCTGCCATTCGCCAGCGCTTCGCCGACTTCCGGGGACGCCGACGGCGGTTCGGCGTACGCGGCGTTTACCGACGTCGCCGACACGCTGTCGGTACCATTCGCCGCCCCCACGCTGCCGTTCGCCGCCGACCGCTCGGCCGGCGTCCGCTCGGCCGCCATCCGGTACAGCTCCGCAGCCGTCCCCGGCGCCCCGCGGTGCACCGCGATCCGCGCCGCCCCCTCCAGCTCCGCAGCCAGTTCCTCGGTGGCCTCCGACGTCGCCAGCGCGTGGTGCCGGGCCCGCTCCAGCGGGTCGTCGTGCGCCTGCGCGAGCTTCGCGTGGCATTCCTGGCGGGCCTCTATATCAGCGTCCGCATACACGATCTCGCGCAGCAGCGGATGCGCGAACCGCGGCTCCAGGTCCCGCCCCGACACGATGATGCCCGAGGCCAGCGCCTGGGACAGGCCCCACTCGTGGCCCGCCAGCAGCTCGCGCGGCGGACGCGCGGCCGTCGAGATCAGCAGCAGCGCGTCGCGGGCGGCCTTCGGCAGCGCGTGCAGGCGGTCGGCGAGCAGCCCCCGCAGCCGTTCGGGCACCAGCAGCGGATCGCCTTGCTGCACCACGGTCCCCGATCGCAGTGCGGCACGGCCCAACTCCAGCGCGTAGAACGGGTTCCCGCCGCTCGCGTCCCGGATCCGTTGCGACAGCTTGTCCGTGGGACGCAGCCCCAGCCGGGTCCGCAGCAGCTCCGAGACCACCGGACCGGGCAGGTTGCCCAGGGCGATCTCGACGGCGTCCTCCGGCAGGAGTCCCCACCACGTGGGCTCCTGGCCCTCCGACAGCCGCTCGGCGGCCAGCACGCGCACACGGCTGCCCTGGCGCCGGCGCACCGCGAAGGCCAGCACCTCGGCGGTGGCCGAGTCCAGGCAGTTCACGTCGTCCAGGATCAACAGCACCGGACGTTCGGCGGACAGCGCGCGCAGCGCCTCGACGACCGCCACGCGGATCGCGAGCTGGTCGGTGGCCGCGCCGTCCGGGACCGAGCGCATCAGCACGCCGTCGAAGGCCGGGCGCAGGTGGTAGGGGACGACTTCGGGCTGGGAGGCGACGGCGTCGGAGAACAGGTCGTACAGGCCCAGATACGGCAGCCACGACTCGGCCGCCGCCGAGGCGCTGCGCAGCACCAGCTGCCCGGCGGCCGCGCACGCCGAGCCGATCGCGTCCAGCAACGCCGATTTGCCGATCCCGGCCGGGCCGCTCACCAGGACCCCGCCGCCGGCGGCCAACGCCGCCATGCATTTCTCGAGCGTCTGCTGCCGGCCGAGTATCGCTGGTGCGTCCTTCACGCAAGGAAGTGTCCTCCCGTGCGCGGCCTATTGGCGAGTCCGAAGTACCGGCTCGTGCACGGAGCGTCTCTGACATGCGGCGAAATGCCTTATGTCCGATTTCTCCGGCTATTCCCTTGACAAATCAATTACTAGATATAGAAGGCGCAGCTACCTAGCGCGTTGTTATCTTTTCGTGACCATCTCAGCGTGCTTTTCCCGGGGTCGGCCCGCTACGGTCGCCTACCAGGCACGCCGGTCCTAGACCCGGAAATCGGGACACCGGCGCCTACGCCGAATCCCAAAAGCGCGCAAAGCGCCGGACGGGAACCGGGGACCCACGTCCCAATGGGGTGAATCCGCTTCCGAAGTGGTAGGGCAGCCTCTTTCGCCCGAACCCGTCAGCTAACCCGGTAGGCGGTCAAAGAGGAAGAACACAACGTACATGCGCACTCCCCTGGTGCTCGGCCGCCGTTCCCGCGGCCTGACCCTGACCGCCGCCGCCCTCGGCGCGGTCGCCGTCCCGTCCCTCGCCTCGGCGGCCCCCGCCCTGGCCGCGGCCCCCCACGCCGCTCCCG
>NZ_JAACYW010000396.1 GCF_015356825.1 Catenulispora rubra
GGCGGGAGGTCTGCTGGACATGATCACCCACGAGATCGCTCATATCGTGGAGAGCGCGGGGCACAACCGGGCGGGATCGCCGGCGTTCTCTATCTGGGGTGACAGTAAGTGGGCTGAGTACTTTCAGTACGACCTCTACACCGGGCTTCGCATGACGGTAGAGGCGCAGCGGGTCAAGGACCGGTTTTCGCGGGCTTCCGACGACTTCCCCCGGCAGGGCGCCTACTGGTTCCGCGACTGGTTCCTTCCGCTGTGGAACGTGACGCAGGGTCCTGAGGTGATGGCGCGGTTCCTCCGGCTTCTGGCCGCGGAGTTCCCGACGCGGGACGGTTTCACCTACTCCCGTCGGTTGAACTGGGGCGAGTACGTCCACTTCACCAGCGCTGCCGCGGGGCGCGACATGAGGCGGCAGGCGGAGTCGGCCTTCGGGTGGCAGGCGGACTGGACGGAGCAGTTGGACGCGGCGCGCGAGGCGTTTCCTCGGCTTACGTATGGACGCTGATCCGTCGGCGGCGGCGGTCGTTCGGGTGCCGGTCGGTCAGGTGTTCCATGAACGTTTCCAGCGACATGGCGCCGAGCGCACGCGGCGCCAAACGCGCGCACCGGATCGGCGTGCCGCTCATGCGCTCGGTGTGGCACGTTGCGCAGCACGACGTCGCCAACGTGCCGACCGACGGTGCGCTGCTACTGGCCAGCAACCACACCAGCTTTCTTCAGGGGATTGAGGGTATGGGCCGCCGGCAGAAGATCGCTGCGGTCAGTGAGGAGTTGCGCGTCCGGCTGGCGGCGCACGTGCAGTACGCCAGGGAGCTGACTGGGCGGGACGGTTGATTCGGGGTTGCTGGTCTCTGCGTGGGAGCTGGTGTCGGTGCCGGCGCCGGTGCCAGGTGCGGGTGATCTATGGTCTTACAGCCCGTTTTTTGACGGCTTCGCCAATGGTTGGATGGCCTCGCAGGGGACGCAGTTCGATTGAACGGCGCTGGTTGTGCTGGCGGCTAGCCGGTGTTCGCGTGCAAGACCGCGCGCCGGTCCGAGTCACTGCGCATGCGTTTGGTCTGGCGGGCGCCGGCCGCGTTTGGTGGGCGCCTTGAGGCCTCTGGCGGGCCTCCTCGACGAGGGGGCGACCCGCGCGTCCGGCAGTTTGCCGGCGGCCCGCGACTGTTCGGCTTTCTATCACGCTGTTGCCTACGTCGCGCTGCATGCTGGCGGTGCTGCTTGTGGTCACCGGGTTCTGGGTCCCTCGCCACGTCATCGCCGTAAACGGAACCAGAACCAAACCGCGCATGGTCCGGTCGGACCCGGCGAACCACGGCACCGGCCGGTCTGCCCCGTCGCCGCCCGAACCCCGAAAACAACACCCGCCCCAATCGAACCGGACCCGTGCGCGCCTCGTATGTCCACAGCGCCCGCAAATGACGCGGGCGCGGGTTTCCCCTTTGAGTGGAATGGATCCGGTTCATGATCAGATCTCGAACATCGGCGCGGTTCGGCGGGAAGCGGGCTGTGGGTTCGGCCGCTGCGGCTCTGCTGGCGCTGGGGGCGGCGGTGGGTGTGGGTGCTCCGGCGAGTGCTGCGGCTGTCGTCAAGATCAACTGTCCTTCGGCGGCCTGTGTTCAGGTGGCCTCCGGTGTGGGCGGCACTCCCTACTCGACCGTCGACGGTGCCGGCTCGCTGTACCTGACGTTCGGTGGTGGCGAGGCGTTCGGTGGCGAGTTGCACCAGGTCAACCTCAAGACCGGTGCGGTGCGTACGGTCGCCACGGGGCTGGGCAACCTGCGCGGGGTCGCCGTCGCGGGTGCGTATGCCTACGTCGCGAGCTTCGATGGGGCCCTTCAGAAGGTCGACATCGCCACCGGAAGTCACACCACGCTGGCTTCGGGTCTGCAGGCGCTGTTCGGCGTCGGCCGGCATGGCAACACCACGTATGCCACCGACGGACAGGGCGAGCTCATCGCCGTGCCGGATGGTGGGAAGGCGCGGGTGGTCTCCAGTGCGGTCGGTTTCTCGGAGGGCATCGCGTTCAGCGCCTCTGGTTTGGTCTACACCGCGGACATGGGGGCCGGGAACATCGTGGAGACGAATCCCGCCACCGGGGTGTCCCGGATTCTGGCCAGTCAGGCCTATGAGCCCACGTCGATCTCGGTCGGCACCGACGGACAGGTCTACTTCCTGTTCGGCGACGAGGTCATCCGCCTGAACCCGGCCACCGGGCAGCAGACGAACGTCCGTGACCTCGAAGACCCCGGCATCTTCGAGTTCTCGTTGACGCCGGGCGGCAGTACCGCGTACGCCGTGGACCAGGTCGGCGGTGTGTGGCGCATCAATGACGTGACAGGGCAGTAGCCCACGGTCGCGGTGAGCGCCCGGGTCGGCGCTCACCGCGCTGTTTCCCGCCGGCGCGGGACCCCCGCCGGATCACCCGCCGGCCGGACTCGTCTCGCCGGCGACGAACGGCTTCGCCAGCAGCCTGCCCTTCTCGCACACCATCGTCGGGCTGTCGAGCGTGACGCGCCCCCACATCGTGTCGCCGGGCAACTGAACCAGCGCGTGGACCGTCGTCGGCTCGCACCCGCCGGTCGACGGCTCGCCGGGACCGGGGACGTTCGGCGAGTACCGCACTTCGGCATGCACCCAGGCGCCGGGCGCGACGGTGACGGTGGCCACCGCCGTCGAGTCGTCCTTCTCCACGGTCGTCATCAGCGGGTGTTCGTCCGAGGCGAGCAGGGAGACGCCGGGGAATCCGGCGACGGTGCACGCGTGGCCGGAGGTGTTGCGCAACGCGATGTCGGCGACGACGTTGCCGCCCCCCTCGCTGCCCGGGACCACGCGCCAGGTGCCCGAGGGCATCTCAGCCGTCGAGCACGCCGAGCCTCCGGCGCCCGCCGGTGTCGAGGGCGCGGCGGCATCGCCTGTGCTCGAGGCCAGAGCTGGCGCGGAGGCAGGGCCTGCGCTGGGGGCACTGCCAGCAGTACCGCTGCCCCCTGACTGCGTTCTGTTGCTTCCCGAGCCTTGGCTGGAAGCGCCGCCCGAACATCCGGCCGTCAACGCGGCGGCGCCGAATGCCCCGGCGGCAATCGAAATGAGAACTCTGTTCATGGAACCGACCTTCCAGACGGCGATGGGGCTGTCATGCGTTGAAGTTATGGAAGTCAGAACTTCTACAAGTTGGACATATGGAAACTGTTTGCGGAGGATGAGCTCATCCGGTTCGGCACCATGCTGAACCACTTGACGATCACGGAGCCCGCCATGATGTCCGACCGCCTCCCACGCAGAGTGATCCGCGTGCTGGCCATATCAGGGTGCGCAGGACTGCTCGCCACTTCCGCCGCGTACGGTGCCGACCGGCCGAGCGCCAAGCCGTCGGCTTCGGGTGCGGCAGCGCAGACTGTGGCCCTGACCACGGAGACTAAGGGTGCGCACCACGTCCCCGGGCCCAACCCCTACCAGTACCTGCCGCGCGTCCCGTCCTTCCACGTCGGCAGCACCACCGTGAAGAACGGCCGGCCGCTGCCGCCGGACCAGCAGTCCGGCGTCTTCGGCGCGCCCGGCGGCAAGGACGTGTCGCCGGAACTGTCGTGGTGGGGCTTCCCGAAGGCCACGAAGAGCTTCGTGGTCACCATGTACGACCCGCAGGCCCCGACCGGCAGCGGCTTCTGGCACTGGGTCGTGACCGACATCCCCGCGAACACCACGTCCCTGCCGCTGAACGCCGGTGCGCCGAACAGCACCGCGTTGCCGGCCGGCGCGATAGAGCTCGGCGGTGACGCGGGAATGCACCGGTACATCGGCGGCGCGCCGCCGAAGGGCAGCGGCCTGCACTACTACTACATCACCATCACGGCCCTGGACGTCCCGAAGTCCGGCGTCACCGCGGACGCGAGCGGCGCCCTCCTCGGTTTCTCCATCTCCGGCCACACCATCGCCCGCGCGACGATCATCTGCCCGACCCAGCTGCGGTAGTCCGATCCGGCAGCCCGACGGCCGACGCCCACTCCAGCGAACCCGACCACGGCCTCGCCCGCAACCTCGACCACAGCCCCGCCCTCGACCTCGCCCTGTGTTCAGGGCGAGGTCGAGGTCTGTCGCGGCGCCGAAGCTCACTGCGCCGGCTGCTTGACCAGCTTGCCGTCGGCGCCCACGGCGAACCACACGTCGCTCAGGCCCTCGCCGTCGACCTCGCCGGGCGCGGCGTCGCCGACGTAGTAGTACAGCGGCCAGTTGTTGTAACTGGCCTGCGAGGTGCCGTCGGCGCGCGCCGTCTGGGTCAGCAGCGAGGACTGGATGCCGCTGCCGGCGGCGGCCGGGGCGGTGCTGATCAGGGCCGGCCAGGTGGCGATGCAGGTCCCAGTGCAGGAGCTGCTGCCGTTCTTGTCGTTGAGGAACGCGTACAGCGTGCGGCCGTCCTGGTCGGTCAGGATCGGGCCGAGGCTGGAGTCGCTGATCTTGACGCCGACCGGGCTCGCCGCGCCGGGCGCGGCGGCGCTGACCGTCGGCTTGGCCTTGTCGCCGCCGCCGCTGTGGCTCGAACCGGACCCGCCGCAGGCCGAGGTGAGCGCTGCGGCGGCGATCAGTGTGCTGACGGCGACGGTCGCGTTGGCGACGTGCACGAAACGGGAAGGCATGGTCTCTCCTTGGCTTCGGGACCTTGACGGCTCCACGTACGCGACGAAGCGCTCGGAAGTTCATCGGCGCCGAGAATCAATTCGCTGTGAACCGGTCGGCGCGGGGCTGCGTACCTCGTCGCGTCACCATGCCAATCCGAAGGGAATTCCGATGCGGAGACTCCTCACCGTCACGGCGATCACGCTCGCGGGTCTGCTGGCTGCGTCGACCGCGGCACAGGCCGCGGCCGCGCCGACCAGCGCCCCGAGCTCGTCGCCCACTTCTAGCACCTCAGCCGGCACGTCGACGGACATGCCGGGCATGACGATGCCCACCAACGCACCGTCCACCGCGCCCTCGCTGAGCCCGCAGCGCCAGGCCCAGATCGTGCGGGCCCGTCAGCGTCCGTTGTTCCTGGAGGCGCAGCTCTCCGGGGCCAACGAGGTCCAGGTGCCCGGCAAGCCGCCGGTCGGCGACCCGAAGGGCAGCGCGACCGGGATCGTGCGGGTCCAGGGCAACCAGGTCACCTTCGCCTTCTCCTGGCAGGGGATCAGCGCCCCGACGCTCGGCCACATCCACCAGGGCGTGACCGGGGTCAACGGCGACGTGAAGGTGCCGCTGTTCCTCACGCCGATGCCGAGCGGCGTCAGCGCGGCGGCCGGCGCCGTCACGGTGTCCGACCCGGCGATCGCCGACGCCATCCGTGCGAACCCGTCAGGGTTCTACCTCAACCTGCACACCAAGGAGTTCCCCGGCGGCGCGGTGCGCGGCCAGCTCACCAAGCTGCGCAAGGGTTCCTCGGACCTGCTGGACATGCTCGACGCGCGCGGCCTGCGCGCCAACCTCTCCGGTGACCAGGAAGTCCCGACGGTCGGCGGCCCCGCGGTCGGCGACCCGACCGGCCGCGCGGTGGCGTACATCCACCCGCAGGGCACCGAGGTCTCCTACGCCTTCGCCTGGATCGGCCTGAACCCGACGCTCGGCCACATCCACCAGGGTGCGTTCGGGACCAACGGCAAGGTCGTCGTCCCGCTGTTCACCAGTGCGATCCCGACCTCGGTCTTCGCGGTGGCCGGCACCGTGACCGGCGTCGATCCGGCGCTGGTGCGGCAGATCGACGAACACCCCAGGGACTTCTACACCAACCTGCACACCGCGCAGTTCCCCGGCGGAGCCGCGCGCGGGCAGCTCTTCGGGCACGTGCGCGACTAAGAGCTCGGTTGATGGCTCAACCGAGAACTAGCACGGCGAAGCGCGCCGCGGGTTCCACGAACCCGCGGCGCCTTCGCCATTGCGGCATTCCGCGCCAGGTCAGCGATCCGCCCAGCCGTGCGACTGCGCCAGCGCGACGACCCGCTTCCTGATGTCGAGGATCTGCGAGCCCAACAGCGCCGGATCGGTCCGGAGCAGGATCTCGGTGAGGTCGCGCTCCAAGTCCGCCACCGACAGCACGTCGCACATGTCGTCGGCGTCGTCGACCGGCGACCCGCTCCGCCTGGCGTCGGGCCGGTACCGGGCCGGCTCCGTCGACACCACGGTCACATTGGACGCCTTCGGCCCGCGATCGCCCTGGTCCGGGGTGTACTCGACGATCCGGCCCGCGACGATCAGGCTCTTGTCGTCCAAAAGATCGTTCACATGGAGGAACACATCCTCGCCCCCGGATTCGGGTGCCACGAACCCGTACCCCTTGATCCGATCGAACGAAACGACGGTTCCCCTCGCCACTGCAACCACCCACATTCCTCGACAGCCACCGGTAAGTCCGGGTCCACACGTTACCGATCCCTTCCATCGCCCGCCCGACGGAGGCCACAGCAGATGTGGCACGAACTCGAAACAGACTCGCCACAGCCGGTCCGAGCACTGGCCCAGAATCCTGAGCCGGACACCCGGATTCCCGGGTGGCCTGGGGCGGGCCGGCGCCGATGGGGTTGTTCTAGGTCGCTGCCGCCCGAGCACCGTGGCCTGGCGCCACGGTGCTCGGCACGTCCGCGTCGAGGGGCCGCGGCAGCCCTTCCGCTATTCATTAGGAAACTTTCCTAATAGGTCTGGACGGGGCGCTCCCGCTGCCCCTACAGTGCTCTCCACGAGCTCGTACCTGCACCTCAGCACCGCCTCGGCCGCATGTCCGTGCGGCGGGGTCCTTCTCGTCGGCGGCGGCACGGCCGCGCCGAAGTCATGGAGTGCCTGATGCGAGTTCCACTTCGTCCTGCCCGCGTGGCCAGACCCTTGCTGGTCCCGGCGTTGGTCGCCGCGACCGTCGCCGGCGGGTTGTGCGTGGTCGGTGCGACCGCGCCGAGTGCCGGTCCCGCCGTCGCGCAGCACCAGTCGTTCGTCCCCGCCGCCTTCGCGGCCGGCGGCGGGCTCACCGCCGATCAGCGCCGTCGGGCGGACCAGCTGATCAGCGTCTTCGAGAACAGCACGACCACCCTGCAGTACGGCTACGCCGAGAACATCAACGACGGCCGGGGCGTCACCGCGGGCCGGGCCGGCTTCACCACCAACGACGGCGACGCGCTGAAGGTGATCCAGGCCTACTCCGCCGTCTCGCCGGGCAACGTCCTCGAACCCTTCATCCCCGAGCTCCAGCGCCTCGCCGCGGCCGGCAGCGGCGACACCGCCGGCCTGCCCGAAGCCTCGTACATCGCCGCCTGGAAGCAGGCCGCCGCCGACCCGGTGTTCGACCAGGTGCAGGACGACCAGGTCAACCAGCGCTACTTCAGCCCGGCGATGGCCGATGCCGACCAGCTGGGTCTGACCACGGCACTGGCGCGCGCCGAGCTCTACGACGCCTCCATCCAGCACGGCAACGGCAGCGGCTTCGACGCACTGCCCGCGCTGATATCCCGCACCAACGCCGCGGTCGGCACCCCGGCCGCCGCCGGTGAGGCCGCATGGCTGAACGCGTTCTTCAACGTCCGCGTCGACGACCTGCAGAACCCGGCGAACAGCGCCACGCAGGTCGAATGGTCGCAGTCGGTGGACCGGGTGGAATGCCTGCGACGGATCGCCGCGACCGGCAACGTCAACCTCGACGGCCCGTTGAACATCACGGCCTTCGGAGTCAGCTACACCATCAGCTAGCAAGCGTCGGACACCGGAACACTGAGACAGCGAAACACTGAGACACCGAAACACCAGGACGCAAGCCGGTGGATCGCGCGGGAGTCAGCCACACGATCCACCGGCAGTCCGCACCCACGAAGATGAACCACACCATCCCCCCAGCCGTAACCTCTGATGGAACCGGCGGCAAACCGCCCCGAGAATGATGAGAACCGACATGAAGACAACCAGTAGGAGACCCACTCCCCCAGACCACGCCTGCACCCACCAGCCACACTGCCCCTCGGCGCAGGCACCGGACCACGACGCGGCCAGCATCCTCATGACGCACCCGAAGCAGGGCTGGTCGCTCCTGTGCAACGGCATCGTCACCTTCGACGACACCGGCGAACTGCTCCCCGACGGCCGCACGCTCACTCCGCACCGACCCACGGACGTCCACCACAACTGATTCAGCCTGCGTCACCACTGAATGTGCGGCCCACAACCCCGCCGCCTCAGTGGTAGCCCGGGTGTCGCTGCCGGTACTTCGCCGAGCTCGCCTTCTCCCCGCACGACGCCATCGTGCACCAGCGCCGCGAGCCCGGACGCGACCGGTCGACGAAGAACAACGAGCAGTCGTGCGCCGTGCACTCCCGGATCCGTAGCGCATAGGGACCGGTGAAGAGGTCGATCGCGTCGCGCGCGATCAGCGCGAGGATGCCGGCGAGCGCGGAGCCGTCGCAGGGCACTGCCGTGAACCCGTCCGCGCCGAGCAGCGGCGTCGGAGGCGCGGCGAGCGCCGCCGCGTTGACGGTGGCGATGTCCGCGGCCGGGTGCGTCGTGCCGTCGACGCGGGCCCGGGCCAGGCGATAGAGCGCCTCGCGGAGTGCGTGGGCGCCGCCGAGCAGTTCCGGAGTGATCTCGTCCTCCGGTTCCGGCAGTCCGGCGACGCGGCACCAGGTGCGCAGTTCGTCCGGGCCCGGCAGGAGTTCGCGGTCGCCGAGGCGCCGTTTGGCCACCGTGGCGACGAAGTCCAGGCAGATCCGGCCGGAGCGGAACGGGAACCCGGCCCGGCGCAGATCCTTGGTGGTCACCTCGCCCCCGACCCGGACACCGCTGCGCACCTGCGTGACGAATGCTTCGCTCATCGGGCCCCTTCGCCTCCTGATCCGTCGAACGGCGAACCGTTCTCGTGGTGAACATCCAGGTTAGCGCTGTATCTCAGCATGCGTGAGTGGTTTGACAACTCACGCGAGCGCCGTGAGACTAGTGTCCTGCGCCTGAAGTTCATTTTCTAAATGTAGAATATCGGGCATGCCGAGGACGGGACGGCCGAAGGCCGAGCTGGTGCTCTCCGATGATGAGCGGGCGCAGTTGGAGCGCTGGTCGCGGC
>NZ_JAACYW010000397.1 GCF_015356825.1 Catenulispora rubra
GATCAGGGCACTGCCGGCGGCCAGGGTGGTCTGCGTGTGCACGACGCCACGGGGTGCGGCGGTGGTGCCGGAGGTGAACACGACGACCGCGGGCCGGTCGGGATCCTGGACGGGGATCGGCGGCGGGGTGTGTGACGCGGTCAGACGCGACAGCGGCAAGGAATGGCGGGGAACGCCGGGCAGACGGCGGCCGGTGTGCAGGTGGCGGGCCACGCCGAGAGCGGCGAAGTCGGGGAGGATCAGCCCTTTGCGACGGACGGCCTCGCGCAGGGGCCGGGTGGTGAGGGTGTGGAGCAGGGCCTCGGCGGCGGCCCAGGGCGTACCGCCGCCAGCACCGCCGCCAGCACCGACACCAGCACCGCCGCCAGCACCGCCGCCAGCACCGACACCAGCACTGACGAGGGCGCCTCGCACGGCGAACAGCTCGCGGCCCGCCCCGGGATCGGCGACGACGATCGTGGCGCCCGCCCCGAGGACGGCGAGGCCCGCGATGAGGGCGTCGGGTCCGGGGCGAATGGCGAAGTAGACGGGGTCGCCGGGGGCGAGTCCGGCGTCGGCCAGGGACTGGCGGGCGGAGGCGGCGCGGCGGGCGAGTTCGGCGAAGGTGAGGGTGCGGCCGCCGGAGTCGATGACCGCGGTCGCGTCCGGCCGGGTGCGCGCGTGCTGGAGGATCGGGGCCAGCAGCGGGTTGGCCTCGGCGACGTACGCGGTGACGTACCCGGACGACTCCGTCGACTCGGTGGCGGGCTCGATGGCGGGCTCGGTCATGCGGCGCGGACCTCCAGCAGGCGATAGGCGGGAATCAGGACCCGGCGGGCGGCGGCGCGGCGTTGGATGCTCAGCGGTCCGGCGGACAAGACAGCCTGGGTCAGGGTGCGGATCTCGGCGAGGGCCAGCGGTGCGCCGATGCAGTAGTGCGGGCCCGCGCCGAACCACAGCCTTCGGAGGTCGGCGGTGGGCCGCCGTCCCTGCCGGATCGCCTCGGGGTCGAAGGGCCCTGCGGCGCGGGTGCAGGTGACGGTGCCGATGATGACCCGGTCACCGGCCCGGAGGCGGACGCCGCCGACGCGTGCCGGGGCGACCACCGATCGCAGGGTGGCCGGGGTCGGGGCCATGACGCGCATCGCCTCGTCGATGGCCAGGTCCAGCCACGACGACTCGGCCCCGTCCGGTTCTGCCGCCGCGCCGGTCACCGGGCAGGCCGGCTCGCGCGCGGCCCGCGCACCGCCCTGCCCCGGTGCCGGAGAGCCGGCGAGCCCGTGGTCGCACAGCATCGCGATCACGCGCGGCACGGTCGTGGCGACGGTTTCGGTGCCGGTGAGGAAGAACGCTGCGGCGGCGCCGAGCGCCTCGTCCTCGCTGAGCCCGAGCTCGGCCATCCGGCCCATCGCGGTGCCCGGATCCCCGGCCCGGTAGGCGCGGGCGGCCGGTTCGACCAGCCGCGTGAGCACCTGCTTGGCCCGGGCGACCTGATCGGGCCGCAGCTCACGGGTCGTGAGCCTGACCATGGCGACGATCTGCTCCCCGGCCGCGAACAACTCCAGGCAGGCGCGGTCGGCGCCCGGGCCGTCCGGGATCGGGAAACCGATCAGTTCCGCGATGACCCGGGACGCGGCGATCTTCGTCGTGCGCACGAGGTCGACCGTCTGCCCGTCGCGCAGACGCGCGGTGACGTCGTCGCCCATCGGTTTCAGCACCCTTGCGCACAGTGCCGCGGCGGCGGCCGGGGTGAACAGTCCGGCCAGTTTCGAGCGTAGCGCGCGGTGTTCGGCGCCTTCCATGTTGAGCAGCACCGACGGCCCGAGTACCGGAGTCCACAGCGCGCCGGAGGATCCGGGGCCGTTCTTGACGAACCGCTCGGTGTCGGTCAGAACCTGCCGCGCGAGGGTCGGTGAGCTGACGAGCGCACCGACACCGGGAACGCGCACGGCCGGGGCGAGCTTCCCGAGGCCCGTCAGCAACGGGTAGACGGCCGGATGCGCGCTGAGGTAGAGACGGTGCTCCCAGCGCCGGGCGAGGCGCGCGCCGCCGGTCGCCGGCCGGCTCACCGGATGTCCACTTCGTCGGGGGCGTAGCGGTGGTCGGCGTACCAGGCGAGGGTGCCGGCCAGGCCGTAGGCGCGCAGGCGGCGGACGGAGCCGGCCACGCGCATGCGCCGGGCGCGTCCGTAGGCGGTGCTGACCCGACGGACGCGGTTGACCAGGGTGCGGTCCTCGTGTTCGTGCTCGATGGCGGTGCGGGGGAAGCCGCCGCTGCGCTCGTACAGAGAAGCGGTGATGGCCATGTTGCAGCCCGGGCACATCATGTAGGGGCCGAGATAGGACGGGTCGCGGTTACCGGGGCGGAGCTTGCCGAACCAGGCCGCGACGGCGACGACGGACGGCAGCAGCCAGCGCTCCCAGGCTTTGAGGCGGAATTCGTCGGTGCGGGGCCGCAGCGGCCCGGTGACCAGTTCGAGCCCCGTGGCCAGGGCGGCGCGTGCGGCGGCGGTCCATCCGGGGGCGGGCAGGCAGTCGGCGTCGGTGCGGGCCAGGAGGGTGGCGCCGCGGGCGATGGCGTGGCGCATCCCGGTGTCGGCGGCGCAGCCGGTGCCCTTCTCGTCTTCCGTGGTGAGCCGGAGGTCGAGGGCGGGGTTCGCGGCGGCGAAGGCGCGGACGACGTCGGCGGTGGCGTCGGTGGAACGGTTGTCGACGACGAGGACCGTGAAATCGCGGTCCCGCTGCGCGGCGAGGGCGGCGAGGGTCGCGGGCAGGGAGCGTTCCTCGTTGTGGGCCGGGATGATCACCCACAGGCTTCGCGCCGGCCGGCCGGCGATGTCCGCGGCACCGACCGTCCCGGCGATGGCGGTCGTGTCGGCTGTACCGGCGGTATCGGCGGTGTCGTTCACGCCTCACAGCTCCGCGAATATGACGCCGAGGCTGACGCCGCCGGCCAGGCCGATGAGGGCGATGCGGTCGCCCGGGCCGCAGCGTCCGGTGGCCACCGCCTTCGCGAGCTGGGTCGGGAGCGTGCAGGAGACGAGGTTGCCGTGGTCGGGCAGGGTGAGCACGAGTTTGTCGGCGGGGATGTCGCTGCCGGTCAGGAACGTGTCCAGCAGCGGCATGGTCACCTGGTGGACGAGGATCGCGGCGAAGTCGTCCCAGGAGCGCCCGGTGGCGGCCAAGGCCTCGTCGAGCAGGCCGCGGCCGAGTCCTTCGAAGGCGTTCTTGAGGCGGGTGCCGTCCATATGGAAGTAGGAGTACTCCTCGTCGCGGGGGTGGGCAGTGCCGCCGCCGGGAAGAGTACCGACGTGCCAGGCGCGGGAGTCGGCGCTGAAGGAGCGATGGAATATGCCGCCGACGCCCGAACTGCTCGAACTACCCGAACCGCCGTCGCCGCTGTCACGGTCGTCGCCGTTGGGGACAGCCTTCAGCAGCACGGCGGCGCCAGCGTCGGAAAGCGTGTAGCCGGGGAAGGACTGGACGAACTGTGCGAAGTCGCGCACGTTCCAGCGCACGGCGATCGACGGCATCTCACCGGTACAGATCAGTACCGTGCGGTACTGGCCGGTGCCGATGAGGGCCTCGGCGACCTGGATGGCGTTCAGGACGCTGTTGCAGGCGTTCTTGACGTCGAACACCGGGCAGGCGGCGCCCAGCTTGGCGGCGGTGATGTGGGCGGTGGCCGGCTCGACCATGTCCTGGGAGGCGGAGGCGAACAACAACAGGTCGACCTCCTCGACGGCGGTGCCGGTGTCCGACAGGAGCTTGGCGGCCGCGGCGACGGCCAGGTCCGAGGCGTTCCAGCCGGCCGGCGCGTGGTGCCGGCGGCGGATGCCGCTGACGGCCTCGATGAGGCCGGGGCGGGGACGGAATCCGTGGGCGGCACTGGCCTCGGCGATGCGCCGTTCGACCTCGGCACTGTCGGAGGTCTCCTCCGGCAGGTATGAGGCGGCTCCCGCGATCCGCGCGTACATCGTCGATCTCATGACCCCAGCATGAGGCCGATCGTCGCGGCGCCGCACCGGCTCTCCTACTCAGTTACCGCCATCCGGTACTCAGATCGTCCTGGGTGCCGCGTCGGCTACCGACCGCTGTCGCCGCTGCCGGATACTCGGACCTCAGAATCCTGGGAAACGGGGGGAAGCTTCATGTCGGCCGAGCGACACGAGAATCGTCTGTTGAGGGCCAGCCAGCCCGCGCTGTGGGCGCTGTTGAAAGCAGCCGGGACGCCGCTGGTCGGTCCGGTGCGCAAGGTGCCGCGGCTGGGGTGGGTGGTGACGGATCCGATACTGGCCCGGAACATCCTCAACGACCACGGCCACTTCACCCTGCTGGGCGAGGGCGGGGTCGGGCACCTGTGGCAGCAGGTCCTGGGCGACTACGTCCTGCGGATCTTCGACGGCCCCGGCCACGCCGACCTGCGCAAACGCGGACGCGACCTGTTCACCGACGCGAACTCCGGCCCGCTGGTCGAAGCGGTCGCCGGGCCCGTGGTCGACGCGATGGCCGAGCGGCTGGCGGCCGGGGCGACGGTGGACGTCGCGCGGACGGCGCGCACGGTCGTCGGGCGGATGATGGCCGACCTGCTGGGCCTGCGCATGCCCGACGACGCGCCGGACGCGGCATACCTGGAGGTGTTCGCCACCGGGGAGCGACTGGCGTCCCTGGCACTGGGCTCGACCGCGTCGACGGTGTTGAAGCCGCAGACCGTGGCCGAGGCGAAGACCATCATCGCGAAGCTGACGCGCGACGTCCCCGAATCGTACGCGACCGCGCCGCCCTCGACGCTGCTGGGCCGCTGCCGCGAGGCGGGCATCTCGCTGGAGGAGGCGCGCGGGCTGGCCAGCCTGCTGCTGGTGGCCGGGACCGAGACGGCGGCCAGCGCGATGGGCCGGACCGTGGCGCTGCTGCACGACACCGGTCAGCAGCACGCGCTGCTCGGCGACCGGTCGCTGCTGGCCGACGCGGTGCGCGAGGGGCTGCGCGTGACGACCCCGGCGCCGGTGATCGGCCGGCACGTGTCACAGGACGTGGAGATCGGCGGACGGCGGATGCGGTCCGGCGAGCGGGTCCTGATGCTCACGTACACGGCGAACAACGCCGCCGGCCGCTTCGACCTGCGGCGCCCGTACGACCCGGAGACGCGACAGCTGTGGTTCGGCGGGGGAAGGCACCTGTGCCTGGGCGCCCCGGTCGCCCGCGCGGAGGTGGCGCGGATGCTGTCCGGAGTGCTGGCGTCGGGGCGGCCGTACCGGGTGGTGGAGCGCCGGTACGCGCGCGGGGTGCTGATCCCGTCGTACGCGAGCTTGCGGATCGCTGTGCTCTGATGCGGGTGGTGGCGGGGGAGCGATGCCGGCATCAGCCGCAGGGTTCGTTGATCGACTGCGGTGGGTGGATCACCTCGGCGTGTTAGGGCCGTGTTAGGCGCCGATTCCATAATCGTGATCGTCCTGTTGGGCAGTGCCACCAGAAGCGGGGCTTTCGCCATGTCGCGATCCGTCAACGAGGCGGCGATCACGTGTTCCTGACCATGCAGACGACTATGGACCTGCCTGCCCCGGACCGCTTCCCGTGGTGGCGTGAGCAGTTGGCCAAGGCCACGGTTCCGACGGTGGTCAGCAGTCCGCACGCCGCGGATTTCCGTGCCGAAGTGATGCTGGCGCGGATGGGGCCGGTCGACCTGTCCATCCTGACCCACCCCGAGGCGCGAGCGGTGCGTACACCGGCTCTCGTGCGCCGTTCCGATCCGGGGGTCTACGGGCTCTGCCTGGTGACAGCGAACGACGTCCACCTGGCCCAGCGCGACCGCGAGTGCCGAGTGGGACCGTCCGACCTGCTGCTCTACGACACTTCTCAGCCCTATGACGCCCGCGCGCTGCCGGGCCCTGGGGCCCGGCCCGGCGGGATGTTGGTTCTGCAGCTGCCGAAGGACGCGCTGCCGCTGCCTCCGCAGCGACTGAACCGCCTGCTCGCGCACCGGATGCCCGCCGGCACCGGGATGAACGCGATCCTGGCCGCCTACCTCACCAGGGTCGCTGCGGCCATCGAGAAGGCGGAAGTGACCGAGCAGGAGGCCGGGAGGCTGGGGGAGGTGGCGTTCGATCTGGCCGTCGCCGCCCTCGCCTCTCAGATCGACGCCGATGATCTGCTGGCCCCCGAGACCCGCGGGCAGGCGTTACTCGCCCAGATCGAGGCCTTCATCGAGTACAACCTCGGCGACCCGGACCTGACCCCCGCCGCGATCGCGGCCCGTCACCACATTTCCGTGAGCTACCTGCACAAGCTCTTCCAGCCGCGGGACCTCACCGTCGGTGCCTGGATTCGCCGTCGGCGCGTGGAGCACGCCCGGGCAGATCTCACCGATCCACGGCTCCGCAGTCACTCCGTCCAGCTGATCGGGGCGCGGTGGGGCTTTCGCCACGCGGCGCACTTCAGCCGTGCGTTCCGCAGCGTCTACGGCATGCCTCCCAGTGATTACCGCCGCCGGGTGTAGGGCTGGGAGTAACAGCGGGCCGCTGACAACGCGAGTGCCGACGAGTTGGAAGGCGCAACGATTCCCCGGTTGTTTCATCATGTTTCACGGCCTCGAATGAAACGCAGTGAATTCGTCCCCTGTCTGTCCACGGTCGACCTGAAACGTCGGCTGTAACATCCGTGGCGTCATTGACCTGGTACGCGGCGTGCGGCGAGCATCCGATGCATCAGCACTCTGACACCTCCGGAAAGGGACAGACATGCGTAGATCTCTTCGCACCGTCGCCGCCGCCTTCACCGCTGTGACCGCCGCCGTCGCCGCACCTGCCGCCGCGGCTGCGCAGAACACCCGTGCCGCGGCTCCCAACCCCTACGGGGACCCGCACTTGGTCTCCATGTTCGACGGCACGAGCCTGACCGGGTGGACGCAGGCAGCGGCCGGTGAGTGGTCCGTGGTGGGCGGCGCCATTCACGGCAATGGCACCGCGCGAGGCTGGATCTACTACAACGTGCAACAGGCCGGCACCTTCCGCTGGATCTTCAACGTGCGCCAGGTCAGCGGTAACCATGCGCCGACCGTTCTGATCTGGGGCACGACAGCCCCGCTGCGCGATGCGCTCAGCGCGATCCAGTTCCAGCCGCCGAACGGTGGCCACTGGGACTACCGGCCGGGGCACAACAACGGCGGCGGCAGCGAGTTCAAGCAGCTGTCCCACACGAAGATCCCGGTCGCCGCGTGGGCCCAGTGCGAGATCATCGCCAACCAGTCCACCGGCATAGCGCGGATGGCCTGCTGCCCGCTCGCGCCGGGCGCGGCCACTTGCAAGGCGACCGAGGTGCTGGACTTCAAGGATCCGACGGCCGGCCGCGTCGGCCCGCTGGCGATCCAGGTCCACAACGCCGGGATCCACGACGAGTACCGGAGCCTGTATCTCGAATCGCCGGTGGTGCAGAGCCCTGACGCGTTCATCACGACGAAGTGAGCGAGTCGCGTCGCTACGAGGTCTGATTCGCCCTCTCGTTGAACAGGCTCACAGTCCCGGCGGCGGAGCGGTCGATGTGCCGACCATCAGTCGCACGGGCAGAACGCACCATCGCGGCGCGGCTGCGGAGGATTCGGTGGCGGCCCGCAGCAACGCCATCGCCGTCCGGCCCGCGCGGCCGAGAGGTGGGACGACCGTCGTCAGGCGAGGAGTGCCGGCGGCGGCCAGCGGGACGCCGTCGAAGCCCGCGACGCTGATCCGCCCCGGGACGTCGATCCGCAGTTCCCGCAGGCGCACCAGGGTGCCGAGCGCCATGAGGTCGTTGAACGCGATGACGGCGGTGACGTTCTCGCGCAGCGCGCGGTCGGCGATCTGGGCGCCGGAGGTGAAGTACGGCGGGTACCGGCCGAGGTCGACGACGCGCAGACCCGCCGCCTGACTGGACACCGCGAGGCCGCGCCGGCGCTCGGCGTCGGCGAACGAGGCGCGCGGGCCGCCGGCGTAGCCGATCCGCCGGTGGCCCAGGGACGCCAGGTGCGCCACCATGCGGCGCATGCCGTCCAGGTAGTCGACGACGACGCCGGGCAGCCCCGGGATCAGGCGGTTGAACAGCACGGTACGGCCCGGGATGCACAGGGCTCGCAGACGGTCGTCGGGCAGGCGGGACGACAGCAGGACGAGGGAGTCCACCTGGCCGGCGATCATGCGGATCAGGTCGGCCTCGGCGGCCGGATCCTCCGCGGCGTCCAGGGACAGCACGTGCTGTCCGGCCGGCACCGACGCCGAGCGCATTCCGTACAACACCGCCGGATAGAACGGGTTCGCCAAGTCGGGGAGCACCGCGCCGACGAAGCCGATGCGACCGGCAGCCGACGCCGCCGACGCCACCGCACCGGCGGACCGCGGACGGCGCGAGGGGTAGCCCAGGCGGAGCGCCGTGTCCACGACCCGGCTGCGGGTGCGTTCGGCGACCAGGTGCGGGCTGTTCAGCGCCCGCGAGACGGTCGCGATCGACACCTCGGCCTGCCGCGCCACCTCGCGGATAGTCGCTCCCATCCTTGGGGCCTTTCGCTCGTGGCCGTGTAGTGCCGTTCGTGAGCGCGCGATTCGTCTGACCATCATGCCCTGCGACGGCGCGAATCAACCCCTCTGCCGCACGATGCTCGGACCCGGTCCCGGTGGCAGGACCGGGACGATCCCGATCACCTCGGGTCACCGATGTAACACACTGAAACATCGGATGGATGCCAGGGTTCTGATCGCGCCAGGACTTCGCTCGCGGACGTAGTAGTCGGCGCTGTTGACCTGGGTGTGGGTGCTGGTGGCGGGTGGGTGTGGCAGGTGCGGTTGGTTTGTGGGTTTTAAGGGCTTTTTACGGCTTCGCGCATGGTTGGATGGCCTCGCTGGGGGACGCAGTTCGGTTCAGCCCCGCACGTTGCGCTGGCGGCCGCCGGTTGTCGTGGGCACGACCGCGCGCCGGCTCGGGTGGTGGCGGGTGTGGTGTTGGCGGGCGGTGGTGTTCGTGTTCAAGGGCGCCTCCGGCGGCGCCTGCGCGGCGAGCGGCCTCGGCTCGGAGGGTGGGGGGTCGCG